>JBLNBW010000311.1:0-8251 GCA_050260255.1 Rhodospirillaceae bacterium
GCCGGCGGACTTGGCCAGCGCGCGCAGTTGGTCGAGGCGTGCGCGATCGTTCGGTCCCCGCAGCAGCTCGGCTGCGATCCACGCACGGCCGGGAAAGCGCTCGCGCACGAAGCTCGCGTCTTCGCGCGTGCAGCGCTCGCCGGCAACGAGCAGCGCGATGCATCCGTGCACGTCGTCGAGATCGTCGCGCGTCAGACGGTAAGCGCCTTTTTCCGTCCGCATGCGGCCGCGCGTGATGAGCGAAGTGAGCCGGCCATAGCTTGCGCGATCGGTGGCGAGCAGCACGAGCTTGAGCCCGTCTTCGAGCGTGATTTCGCTGCCGATGATGAGCTTCAGCGCAGGCCGCGGCGGAATCTCGCGCTTTGCCGCCTCTTTGCACGCCCGTGCCGCTTCATATGCCCGAACGACGCCGGCGACGGAGCACTCGTCGGTGATCGCAAGTGCGCTGTAACCGAGCTCGTACGCACGCTCGATGAGCTCGCCGGGATGAGAGGCGCCGCGCAGGAAGCTGAAGTTGGAAAGGCAGTGCAGCTCCGCGTAGGCGGGAACGATGCCGTACATCGTTATGCGTTACGGGTTATGCGTTACGGGTTATGCGTCACTGGTAGCGGGTTTACGAGTAACCATTGACGAGCAACCAGTAACTCGTGAAGATCAGGGCAACACTGGCGAAGAAGCCGTGCAGGTACCACTTGGCGTTGAGGCCGAGCTCCTTGTAGATCCACAACAAGGCATGCGTCGGATTGGTCGCGATGTAATAGTCGCGGGCGACTTTGCGCCCGTCCCACCAGCTGGTTTATATGCGCTCGGGGCCGGCGAGCAGGGCGAGCCGGCCTTCATAGCTCGGTGACGTCCCGGTTTCATCGAGCGGGCGCGGGGACACGAGAAGCCATAGGGGACGAGATGCACCGGTAGCGGACGCGCCCGAGGGCGTGCCAGGCTCGCAAGCCTGCCAGCCGAGCTCCGGGCGATAATCATCGACCGTGCGCAAGCCGATGACGCCCTCGTCGCCGAGTCGCGCACGCAACCGCTCGACGAGCTGTGCAGCCGCTTCTGCGTGATGTGCGGCATCGGGCAGGAACGAGGCGCTGCGTGCAGCGAGCGGCAGCAATTGCTCGCTGTGCAACGCGATGGCAATGGCCGGACGGGGAAGCTCGGTCCCATGGAGTCGCTCGCGCAGCACATTCACGAGATGCTCGGCGTCGCGGCTCGCGGCCATCAGCGAAAGCGTCAGCACGGTGGGCTCGTGATCCTCATGCGAGAAAGTAAATCGCACGCGCTGCACGCCCTGCGCTGTCGCGCTCAAGAAACCGCACAGCTCGGTGAGCAGCCGGCGTGCGGCGAACAAAAGCATTTCCGCTTCCTGCGCAGGCGCCGGCAGCGGCTGGGAGGCGTTGTACATCATCGGCGGCACATAGCGCGGCCGCGGATCCGGCAGGTTGCCGGCGGCACGATCGAGCGTGTCGAGCAGGGCTTGTCCTAGGCGGCGCGCGAGGCCGTCGCGCGGCAGTGCGAGACAATCGCCGAGCGTGCGCATGCCGATGTCGTCGAGCAGGCGCATTGCATCCGGCGCCAGATTCATCGTATCGACGGGTAATTGAGCGAGGCTTGTGCGCAGCGCATCGGGATGGCGTATGCGCACAGGCCACGCGGCGGCCGCGAAGAGCTCGGCGGCGAGCGGCGTGGGCGCAATCGCGATGACGGCCTCGAATCCCAGGGCACGAACCCCGTTCTCGACCTCTCGGCGCAGGGCGTTCAAGCCGCCGAAGAGCTTGAGCGAACCTTCTATTTCAAGCAATACCGCCGGCGCGGCGAGGCTCACGACCGGCGTGAACTGCAAAGCCCACGCAGCGATGCGCTCCAGAGCGGCTTGTTCCGCCGCGACGTCGCGCATGACGAACTGCAGCCCGCCGTCGAGCGCCATGGCTGCCGCGACCGGCATGCCGGGCCGCACGCCGCACCTGAGCGCCGTTTTGTTGCACGCAACGATGTTGGCACGTGTGGCTTGCTCCGAAACCACGGCGAATGCCGCATCCGTCTGCGCCGCGCGCCGGAAGATGTCGAGCGGCAAAGCGGGAAAACGCAAAGCGAGCCACAGCATGGCGGCTTGGGCGATGCTTTAGCAGACGTTCGCGACGCGATCCGGCGCATCGACAACGCGTTCTGGAGCGGTGCGTACCGGAAAACGAATCCAGGGATGGAGATCGAGCGTGATCGGTGCCGGCAATTCACCGCCGCGGCGCTTCAGCACGCGGACGATGGTCCTGCTTTCCGCGCGGCTGACATGCAGCCGCAGGGCGGCCGTCGTCGCCGGTGCAGCGCGCGCCGTGCGGAACAGGAAAAGGCTCGTGCTGCCTTCTTCCGCCGCGAGCTGCAGCCGCCGCAGGGCGCGCTCCTGCGCATGATCCAGCCACATCAGCACGGCGCCCGAGCAGGAGGCACGCAGCGTCTGCTCCGCGGCCCACAGCGATTCTTCCGGCAGTGTCGTAGTCGTCGTAAGCACGCGGGAAAGCGCGAGCCCGCGTCCCGCCAATGCGGGCGCGTAGGGCACATGAGGCGCGCCGATGAACGTGACCCAGCGGCCGGCTTGCGTGAGCTGCGCTGCCGCGGGCATGACGAGCTGCAATTCTCCGATGCCTTTACGCTCGGCATAGATTTCCGTCACTGCGCCGACCGGCCAGCCGCTGCCGGGAAATGCGGCATCGAGCTCGGCAAACCCGGTGGGAAGACCAGGTTGCACACGTGCGCACGCATTGCCGCGCCAGATCGCGGGATGGTTGAGGACGGCGTCGAGCGCCGATGCGGTATTCATGATTGCGCTCACAGAGGCTGGTTGTTGCGTATCACGCCGACGGCGAGGCCTTCGATGTGCACTTCTTCGCGACGGGTATCGATGGTGATGACATCGAATGCAGGGTTTTCCGGAACCAGCTCGACGAGATGGCGATGCTTCTGCAGGCGCTTCACGGTCACGTCGTCGCCGACGCGTGCGACAACGATCTGCCCAGAGCGGCATTCGCTGGTGCGGTGGACGGCGAGCAAATCGCCGTCGAGGATGCCGACGTCGCGCATGCTCATGCCGCGGACTTTCAGCAGATAGTCCGCATGCGGCCGGAAGAGGTGAGGATCGAGCTGAAAGCGGCCGACGATATGCTCTGCCGCGAGTATCGGCGAACCGGCTGCGACATGGCCTATGACGGGAACACCCGTCTGCTGCTTCAGCCGTATGCCGCGCGACACGCCGGGAGTGAGCTCGATCACACCCTTGCGCGCCAGCGCCTGCAAATGCTCTTCCGCGGCGTTGGGCGACTTGAAACCCAGCGCTCGGCAGATTTCGCTGCGCGTCGGGGGAAAGCCGTGTATTTCGGCGTGCTCGGAGATGAGACGCAGTATTTCAGCCTGCCGGGGTGTGAGCGGGGTGTGCATGAATAGCCTCCGTCCTGTAATTATATACAGTATCGGGCATCATGCAACGGCGGCCAAAAAAGGCCGGAGTAGCCCCCGGCCTTGCGACATCACACCGGTTATAGACGGCGTTTGCGTGCCACACCGCCTATCGCGAGCAGGCCGGTCGCGAGCAATGCCATCGTGCCGGGTTCCGGTATCGGACCGACAAGAGGCGGCTGCCCCGAGGGCTGGAATGCACTCGCGAATGTGGCCGTCCCGTTGATCACGGCCATGGTGCCCGCCGTGTAACTCGTCGCATTAGTCCGGATGATCAGCAGATAGCTGGATTCGCCCGGATCGATCTTGCCCGTTCCCGACGTGCCCGGCAGGAAGTTGAATCCCACCACGCCGAACATGTCGCGATCGCCGCTGAACGCAGACTGACCACCAGCCACGAAACCATCGAACGCAGCGTTCGTCTGTATCAGGTTGGTGATGAATGCATTGTTGAAATCCGCGCCGGTGATGCGACCGAGCGAGTCTGTCGAACCGCTGCCGTTGGTGACCTGATAGTAGAAGTCGAGATTGACCCCTGCTTCAGGTCCGTCGACGACGGCGGTGCGATATGTTCCGGTCCAGTGCGGCGTGGAGAGCGTACCGCTCGCCGTATCGAGGATCGTGCCGCCCGGCGCGGAGGCGACGATGTCGACGGCGAGAGGTCCGCCCCCGGGCAGCAACACCGTCGCTTGCGCGGCCCCGGCGACTCCTACTCCCAATGCTGCAACTGCAATAGATATGGCCTTCAGCTTCATGATGTTCCCTTGTCAAGATTGAACCGATGCTTCCTCGCGGAAAGCAGCAGGGATAGAGCACTCGCAATGCCCAAGGAGGTTTATGACGGGCGCGTTAGTATGAAAATACTACGCCGATGTCATATTCAATCGGCATGCAGCCGCCGCAGCGGGGAAGTCAGAGCGGAAGGGCGATGAAGCGGTATGCGGCCGCGGTTCGGTGACGAAAGATTCGATGACCGCTTCCCTCAGGAAGCCGTCGGTATGTGTGACTGAAGATGCTCGTGTCCAGCGCGACTCGATTCCATGCCGGCAAGCTTCTGCTCCCATTGCCAGGCATGCCGGACGATCTCACGCAGATCGGCGTAGCGCGGTCTCCATCCGAGCCGTGCGCGCGCTTTGGTCGAATCGGCGACGAGACGTGCGCGATCACCCGGCCGCCGTTCACTTTCGACGATGGTCAGCGATTTGCCCGTCACGTCGCGCACTGCGTCTATCACCTGCTGGACCGAGAACCCTTCGCCGTTGCCGAGGTTGTATACCGTACTAGTGGCCGTCCCCATGAGTTGATTCAGAGCGAGCAGATGTGCCGAGCACAAATCGACCACATGAATGTAGTCGCGTATGCACGTGCCATCCGGTGTGGGATAGTCTCGTCCGAACACGCGGATGGAATCCCGCCGCCCCGAAGCCGCCTGCAAGAGCAGGGGAATGAGATGGGTCTCAGGGTCGTGGCGTTCGCCTATCCGTGCGAGCGGATCTGCCCCGGCGGCATTGAAGTATCTGAGGCAGCATGATTTGAGCGCGTAGGCATGGTCGTAATCCTGCAGCGCCTGCTCGACCATCCATTTCGAACGGCCGTAAGGGTTGATTGGATTCTTGGGATGATCCTCGGTGATGGGCTCGTCGGATTCGTCGAATATGGCGGCGGTGGACGAGAAGATGAACCGCAGCACGCGATGACGCACCATTGCGTCGAGCAGATTGATCGTATTGACGAAATTGTTCCGGTAATACTTCGCAGGCTGCGCCACCGATTCGCCGACCTGTATATAAGACGCGAAGTGCATCACCGCATCGGGTTTGCGATCGTCAAGCAGGCGATCGAGGAGCTCCGCGTCTTCCAGACTGCCTGCGATGAGCTCGCCGCCAAGGAGAGCTTCCTCATGTCCGGAAGACAAATCGTCGAGCACGATTACCTCGTGTCCGCCTTCGAGCAGGGTGAGCACCATGTGCGAGCCGATGTAGCCGGCCCCGCCGACGACCAGCACTTTCATCGATTTTTTTCCATGCACAATGCGCGGTCGATGTGGCGCGAACCTGAACGCGCGCTACGGCGTCTGTCGCGTACATGCGCGCGCCGCCCGCGGGTGCCATGCAACCATGGTTGAGCGCGCTGGGAAGCGGAGAAAGGACGCTCGGCTCCTTTGCCGTCTTCCACATGGTGGAGCGTGGGCGATATGGTCGACTAAAATTCCCCGAGCGGGGCGGCTTGATGGCGGTTTTGACCGCCACGAACGGACATCACCGAACTTCGCTTCGAACATTTTCACGGTCCCGATGGCGCATCGACATCGACTGCGACCTGGAGCAACTACCGCGCCTTGTTATGCGGTACATCCCGATGGGAGCGACCCGGCGGACGCCTCGATACCGAAATCGCCGTCAATTTATGGTTGTCCTTGCTGTTTGAAGCACGCTGTTGGCGGGCTTCGCAGTGCCCATACCCCGGAATCGGTATTGCGGCACGCCGAACTTTTGAGGACGACAGCGGTCTATGCGCCGCCGACCCCTGTATGCGAGGACCGACCTGAGTCGCGGTCCGGACGGCGCCTCCGACGTACGGCGGGCGGGGAGCCGGCCGGGCAAAAGCACAGCCCGTGGGGCCCGCTTGGATTCGAGCGGATTTTTTGTTACACTTCAAGGCTCTGTAAATAGATGGGCGGTCCGCCCATTTTTTGTTTGTGGTGCTTGATTTATGGATTTACATCAACTGGTCGGTAAAACTCTGGAGGGGCTCGGGTACGAGCTCGTCGATCTGGAGCGTTCGGCCAAGGGCCGGTTGATGCGTGTCTTCATAGACAAGCCGGGCGGCGTGAACCTCGATGATTGCGCGGCGGTGAGCCAGCATCTCTCCCGTGTGCTCACGGTTGAGAACGTCGATTACGACCGCCTCGAGATATCTTCGCCGGGCCTGGATCGCCCGCTGAAGAACGAACGGGATTTTGTGCGTTTCGCCGGCCAGCAGGCGCGCGTCAAGGTGCGCGTGCCGATAGAGGGGCAGCGAAACTTTGTGGGTGTGCTGCGGCAGGTCGAGGGCGGCAAGGTGCAGATCGAGGTCGATGGTCGCGTGGTGACCATCGACCTGGGCAACCTCGACAAAGCCCGGCTGGTGCCCCAGATATAGCAGGAGTCATGATGAGCCGCGAAATATTATTGCTGGTAGACGCGCTGGCGCGCGAAAAAAACGTCGACAAGGAGATCGTGTTCGGCGCACTCGAGCTCGCTTTGGCTTCTGCGACGAAGAAGCGCTTCAACGAAGACGTCGAAGTGCGCGCTCATGTCGACCGCGCCACGGGCGACTTCACTTTTTTCCGCCGCTGGGAAGTGGTGGCCGACGACGTCATCGAAGCGCCTTCCCGACAATACATGCTGAGCGAAGCCAAGGAGCAGAATCCCGACGCGCAGATCGGCGATTTCGTGGAAGAGCCGCTTGGCGGACTCGAAGTCGGCCGTATTGGCGCGCAGACGGCGAAGCAGGTCATTTTGCAGAAGATCCGCGATGCGGAGCGCGAGCAGATCCTGAACGATTTCCTGGCGCGCAAAGAGCACCTCGTCACGGGCGTCATCAAGCGCATGGAGCGCGGGAATGCGATCGTCGAATCGGGCCGCCTCGAAGCGATGCTGCCGCGGGACCAGATGATTCCGAAGGAAAACCTGCGCATCGGTGACCGGGTGCGGGCCTTCATCTGGAAAATCGACCGCGCAAGCCGCGGCCCGCAGCTGCTGCTGTCCCGCACGGTGCCCGAATTCCTGGTGAAGCTCTTCGAACTCGAAGTGCCCGAGCTCGAAGACGGGCTGCTGGAAATCAAAGCCGCCGCCCGCGATCCGGGCTCGCGGGCAAAAATCGCCGTGCATTCGAACGACAGCCGCATCGATCCGATCGGCACGTGCGTCGGCATGCGCGGCTCGCGCGTCCAGGCGGTCACGTCCGAGCTCGCCGGCGAGCGTGTCGATATCGTGTTGTGGAATGCCGATCCGGCGCAGTTCGTGATCAATGCGCTCGCGCCTGCCGAAGTGAGCAAGATCACGGTGGACGAAGAGAAGCACAGCATGGACATCGTCGTAGACGAGGAGAATCTCGCCCAGGCGATAGGCCGCAGCGGTCAGAACGTCCGCCTCGCGAGCGAGCTGACCGGCTGGGAACTGAATATCATGACGCCCGAAGAATCGGCGAAGAAGAGCGAAGAGGAATCGTCGCGCATTCGCAACCTGTTCATGGACAAGCTGGACGTGGACGAGGAAGTGGCCGACATTCTGGTGCAGGAAGGATTCTCCACGCTGGAAGAGGTGGCGTACGTGCCGCTCAACGAAATGCTGGAGATCGAGTCCTTCGACGAGGCGACCGTCAACGAACTGCGCAGCCGCGCACGCAATGCGCTGCTGACCCAGGCCATCGTGAGCGAGGAAAAAGTCGAGCATGACATCACCGACCTCATGAAGGTCGACGGCATGGACAACGACACTGCGCGCCTGCTGGCATCCAAAGGCGTGAACACGCAGGAAGAGCTCGCAGACCAGGGTACCGAAGACCTGGTGGAGCTGACCGGTCTGGAAGCCGAGCGCGCCAAGCAGCTGATCATGGCTGCCCGCGCACCGTGGTTCGCTGAAAACAACGCGTGAAGGACTGAGCACTCATAGATGGCGCAGATCAACGTTACACAATTTGCTAAAGAGCTGGGGCTGCCGCCCGCGCTGCTGATCGAGCAGTTGCAGGCAGCGGGAGTGACGAAAACGCTCGACGCGGAGACCCCGCTCACCGAGCGCGACAAGACTCAGCTTCTCGACTATCT
>JBLNBW010000312.1:0-5272 GCA_050260255.1 Rhodospirillaceae bacterium
CACGGACAGGTGCTTCCCCCGCAGTTCAGCGACGAAGCCATCAAGGAGGCACGCGTCCTCGACGTCGCCCGCCGCATGGAGCTCGTCGCCGACCCGAATCTCGACCAGCTCTATCCGGCCCATTTCGCAGGCTGGGTCGCGGCACGGGACGCGGGAGACTGGCAGCGCGTGGACATACTCGATCCGTCGGGCTCTGCTGCCTCGCCCATAGACGGCGCCGGCATCGCTGAAAAATTCCGGGGGATCAATCCGGAGTTACCGGTGGACCAGATCGCGCATGTCGCGCTGGACATGGAGCATCACAGCGTGTCCGAGCTCATGACTCTGGTCGCGCCGCAGACCGATGCCCGACGGCGCACCGCGTAGCGCTGCAACGACATAACACGCCCGCGAGCGCCGGGCCATCGCCGGTTCGGCCGCCCGCGTGCCACTTCAAAGGAGGAAACCATGAGTCGACGCCGCACCTTCTCGTGCTGTGCGCTGGTGGCAGCACTCGCCTTGGCCGCATGCACCACTTATGCGCAGGGCACGCGCAACTACCCCAACAAGCCGATACGCCTGCTCGTGCCGTTCGCACCGGGTGGAGGCACGGATATCGTAGCGCGCGTGCTGGCGCAGAAGCTCACCGAGAGCTTCAAGCAGTCGGTAGTGGTGGACAACCGCGCGGGAGGCGGCGGAACGATAGGCGCCGAGCTCGCGGTACGCGCCGCGCCGGACGGCTACACGATGATCATGGTGTCGGGCAGCTACTCGACGAACGCCGCGCTCTACAAGCTGCCGTACGATCCGGTCAACGACATCACGCCGCTCGCGCTGATCGGCGAGACCGGTTTCGTCGTCGCGCTTCATCCGAGCATGCCGATCAAGAGCGCGAAAGAGCTGGTCGACTACGCCAAGGCAAATCCGCGCAAGCTCAATTACGCTTCCACGGGCACGGGCGGCATCACGCACCTTGCCAGCGAGCTCTTCAACATGCTCGCCGGCGTGGACATGACGCACGTGCCTTACAAAGGCACGGGCCCGGCCCTGAACGATCTGCTGGGCGGCCAGATTCAGCTCATGTTCGGCGCAATGCCGGCGATGGTTCCGCATATCAGGACGAATCGGCTGCGCGGCATCGCGGTCACGACGACGAAACGCAACAACGCGGTGCCCGACCTGCCCCCGCTCGCGGACACACTCCCGGGTTATGAGGCCGTGCTGTGGTATGCGTCGTGGGGTCCCAAGGGCCTGCCCAGGGACATCGTCGCGTTGTGGAACAACGAGATCAATCGCATCGTCAACACTCAGGAAATGAAGGATCGCATGGCCGGTGAAGGGCTGGAGCCGGCAGGCGGGCCGCCGGACCGCTTCCGAGATGTTCTTCAACGCGACGTTGCGAAATGGACCAAAGTCGTGAAGACCGCCGGCGTCAAGGCAGATCGTGGGGCCGGCGCTCGGGCGGTCTAGCCATCATGCTTGCCCCCGTCCGCGGCTTGCCGCGCGTTCGCGGCTCCGCATCTACGACGGACTGGCGGCAGTTGCACGGCGCGATACATGGCGAGCCGCCCGCTCGACGCAAGAGCAGCTGGCTTTTCCCGCCCGGTGCCGTATAATGCGCGCACCGTACGTTCTACCAATCGACGTACCGGCCTCGTTATCCTTCTTTTCCCTTGAGTCGTCCGCCTCGATTGGTGTCACTCGCTCCGAGCGACAGGCTGCCGCTTGGAGTTTCAATGACACATGCTTTGAATTTCGCGGGCCTCGGGCTCGCACAACCCCTGCTGCGCGCGCTCGTCGATGCAGGCTACGCCGAACCGACGCCCGTGCAGACGCAGGCGATACCCCTCGTGCTCAAGGGCGACGACCTGCTCGCCGCCGCGCAGACGGGGACGGGCAAGACGGCCGGCTTCACGCTGCCGATACTGCAGCGTCTGGACGCGAGCCGCACCGACGTGCGGCCGGGCCAGCCGCGCTGCCTCATCCTCACCCCGACGCGCGAGCTCGCTGCGCAAGTTGAGGAATCGGTGCAGGCTTACGGCAAGTACCTTCCGATCAAGTCGATGGTGATGTTCGGCGGCGTCGGCATGATGCCGCAGGTGCAACGGCTCAAAAAACGCGTCGACATACTCGTCGCGACGCCGGGCCGTCTGCTGGATCATTGCGGCCAGAAGACGCTCGATCTCTCGCGCGTCGAGATACTCGTGCTCGACGAAGCCGACCGCATGCTCGACATGGGCTTCATTCGCGATATAAAGCGCGTGCTCGCCCTGCTGCCGGCGAAGCGGCAGAACCTCATGTTCTCGGCCACCTTCTCGGACGAGATACGTGCGCTCGCCGACGGCATGCTGAACAACCCGGGCCGCGTGGAAGTCGCGCGGCGCAACGCGGCATCCGAGCTCGTGCAGCAGACCGTATACCTCGTGTCGCAGGAGCATAAGCGCGACGCGCTGAGCCATCTCATACGCCAGCATCGCTGGCAGCAGGTCCTTGTGTTCACGCGCACGAAGCACGGCGCGAACCGCCTCGCCGAAAAGCTCGAGAAAGACGGCATACCGGCGGCTGCGATCCACGGTAACAAGAGCCAGGGGGCCCGTACGCGAGCGCTCGCGCAATTCAAGGACGGGACTGTGCCCGTGCTCGTCGCGACGGACATCGCCGCGCGCGGTCTCGACATCGACCAGCTGCCGCATGTGGTCAACTTCGAGCTGCCGAACGTGCCCGAGGACTACGTGCACCGTATAGGCCGTACCGGACGTGCGGGCAGCACAGGCGCCGCCGTGTCGCTCGTCGATCATGCCGAGATGGATCTGCTCGCAGGCATCGAAAGGTTGCTGAAGCGCAAGATAGAGCGCGTCGCAGTCGAAGGCTTCGACCCTGCGCAGCGTCCGGCGCACCACCACGGCCATCCGCCCTCGGTCTCCGACCGGCATCGCAACAAGCCGCGCGATGGCCGCGACGCGCGCAGCCGTGACGGCAACCGCCAACCCCAGGACGGCAAGAAGGTGGGCCGTCATCACCGTCGCAATGCAGAGCATGGCAACGCTGCCCGGCACGGCGCGGGCGAAACACCGCGACGCGACAACGCCAGGCCGGCAAAACATGGCAGCGCCGCTGGCAATCGCGGTGCCGCCCAGCCGCAGCGCGAAAAACATTTGTCGGAAGCTGCGCGCCATCAGGCACAGCCGCAACCGGCGCTGTTTTCACCGCCGGCAGGCCGCAGATACGGCAACAGAAACGGGAATCGTTGACCCGCAGGCAAGACGCAGGTTGTACTGAGGCGATGGATCGCGACGAGAGCGAAAAAGTCCGGCTGTCGAAAGTCATGTCCGAACGGGGGCTCTGCTCGCGTCGCGAAGCCGATCAGTACATCGAGCAGGGCCTGGTCTACGTCGACGGCGTACGCGTCACGCAGCTCGGTACGCGGATCTTTCCCGATCAGAAGGTAACGCTCGCGAAGGCAGCGCAGGCTCGCCAAAGTTCGCGCGTCACCATATTGCTGCACAAGCCCATCGGTTACGTATCGGGCCAGCCCGAGCCGGGCTACACGCCGGCAATTACCCTCATCACGGCCGAAAACCGCGATCCCGGCGACCGCACGCCGCAACGCTGGAGCGGCGCCCAGCTGAAGGGCCTTGCGCCGGCGGGACGCCTGGACATCGATTCAACGGGTCTGCTCGTGTTCACCCAGGACGGACGCGTCGCGAAACAGCTCATCGGTGAGAGCTCGACGATCGAGAAGGAATATCTCGTGCGTGTGGAAGGCAGGCTCTCCGCCGAAGGCCTGTCGCGCTTGCGTCACGGCTTGAGCCTGGACGGCAAGGCGCTGAAGCCCGCAGAGGTCGATTGGCAGAATCGCGATCAGCTGCGGTTCGTGTTGCGGGAAGGACGCAAGCGACAAATCCGCCGCATGTGCGAGCTCGTCGGGCTCAAGGTGACGGGACTCAAGCGCGTGCGCATCGGCAAAGTGAGGCTGGGCGATCTGCCCGTGGGCAAGTGGCGCTATCTGCGCGAAGGAGAGAGGTTCGATTAAGTGATTGGCGAACGACACCACTCACTAGAACTTATCTCAAAAATGCCTGAAAACCATAGACAGGATTTACAGGATTGAGGCGAAAAAGCGGGTCGTTCTTATCTTGTTAATCCTGTTAATCCTGTCCATTTTTGTTTTTGAGATCGCCTGTACTCACCACTCACTACTCAGGCCCTTCGGCAAAGCCACCGCCCTCCCGCCTCCACCACCAAGCCGTCGTCCCTCAGCTTGATGAGATGCGCATGTAGCGACCGCTGCGCGACGGCATGGAGCCTCTCCGGCGCATCGTCGTACGCGCGCTTTACGAGCTCGGCGAGCGTTCCGCCTCCCGTGCCCTCCACCGCGGCAAGCACTTTGCGTTCGCGCTTCAAGCGGTGCGCAACGAGCCGCCGCACTTCTTCGTGAGGGTCCGCGATGATGTGCCCGTGGCCGGGCGCAAGACGGGCGATGTCGAGATGCAGGAGCCGCTCGAGCGACGCGAGATACACCGCCATGTTTCCATCCGGCGGTGAAATGACGACCGTCGATCCCTGCATGATGTGATCGCCGGTGAACAGCAGGCGCTGCTCTTCCCACAAAAAGCACAGGTGGTTGGACGCGTGGCCCGGCGTACGAATCGCTGTTATCGTCACGCCGCCCGCCGCAACGATCTCGCCGTCCTCGAGCACGCGGTCCGGTGCAAAAGTTTCGTCGTGCCGCTCGTCGTCGGGAGCAGGACGGCCGGCGACTTTTGCGCCGGTGCGCCGCTTGAGCTCCCGCGCGCCGGGCGAATGATCACGGTGCGTATGCGTGCAGAGTATCCACTCGAGACGCGAGCCCGCGATCTCCGTGAGCTTCGCGATGTGCTCCGGAATATCCGGTCCGGGATCGACGACCAGCAGTCTCTCGTCGCCGATGATGTACGTGTTCGTTCCCGGACCCGTCATCATTCCGGGATTCGGCGCCGTAAGCCTGCGTAGGCCCGGGCCGAGATTCGCAACGACGCCCGGGACTATTTCCATACGCCGGGCTCACCGGATTCGCCGGCCGATTCGTAGCCGGGGTCTCCCGGCATGAGCCGCTCGCCGCGCTCGTTGATTCGCGGCAGGATCGCCGGTATGTCGCGGCGCGTCCGCATCGCCGCGATCAGCGCCGGTGCGCTCGCGTATGCGGCGAAGGCCTCGAGTGTTTTCACGGTCGGGGTGCGCATCTTGAATTCTCCGCTGCGGAAGCGGTCGAGCGCCTCGCCCGGAGAGATCCACACGTGATGTATGGTTTCGC
>JBLNBW010000313.1:0-25959 GCA_050260255.1 Rhodospirillaceae bacterium
GCGCCGAGACCCACGGGCTTTCGCGCAGCCGCTGATACTCGGTTGGATCCTGGGCGATGATGGCGCGGCCGGCCGCGCCCATGCGGTCCGGCATGCGCGCGCCGCTCGATTCGCCGAGGAAGATGAGCGGCATGCCGCGCTTGGTCGCCACCTGCTTCACGTGCTTGATCTTCTTCATGTTGACCACGGCGCTCGATGCGCCGAGCACGGTGAAGTCGTTCGACACCAGCGCGACTTCGCGGCCGTCGATGCGCGCGAACCCCGTGACTTTGCCGTCCGCCGGCGTCTTGTGCTTCACCTCGGGCCGGATCGCGCGCGCGTAGCGGCCGGATTCGATGAAGCTGCCCTCGTCGATCAAGTAATCGATGCGCTCGCGCGCGTTCAAGTGGCCATCGGCCTTGCGCTTCGCGAGCTTCTCCGGGCCGCCCATGGCGAGCGCCTCAGTGGTTTTCTGCTGGTACTCCTCGATCAGTTTCTCGAACGCCACACGAAATCCTTCCACCAATGATTGTTGCTGTAGGAACAGCTGCGCGATGCTCGCGCCCAGCGTAACTTACTCACGCGCAGCTGCTGTTGTCAACAAGATTGTTAACAATCCGACAAGTGGACACGCCGGTGGCGGCGAATCGCTGGAGTCTGCGGGCCGCGAGCCCGCCGGAAGTCAGCCGCGCGCCTGCTTGATCATGCCGCGCGCAATGACGAGCTGCTGGATCTGGCTGGTGCCTTCATACAACCGGAACAGACGCACGTCGCGATAGAAGCGCTCCACCGCGTACTCCTGCATGTAGCCCGCTCCGCCGTGGATCTGTACCGCGCGGTCGGCGACGCGGCACACCATTTCGGATGCGAACAGCTTGCAGCACGAGGCCTCGAGCGTGATGGACTGGCCGGTGTCGCGCTTGCGCGCGGCCTCGAGCACCATGCTGCGCGCCGCGAACACTTCCGCCTTGCTGTCGGCGAGCATCGCCTGCACGAGCTGAAACTCGGCGATGGGCTTGCCGAACTGCTCGCGCGCCATCGCATAGTCAAGCGCATCGTCCAGCAGACGCTCGGCAGCGCCGACGCACACGCCGGCAATCGTGAGTCGCGCCTTGTCGAGCACTTTCATCGCCGTCTTGAAGCCCTGGCCTTCCTTGCCGCCGATGAGATTCGCCGCCGGCACGCGCACGTCGTCGAACACCACGTCCGCGGTATGCGCACCGCGCTGGCCCATCTTGCGGTCCGGGCTGCCGACGGTAAGCCCGGGGGTGTTGCGCTCGACGAGGAAGGCCGAGACGCCGCTCGCGTCGCGGGTAGCCGGATCGGTGCGCGCCATCACGGTGAAGAGCCCGGCTTCGGGCGCATTCGTGATGTAGCGCTTGGCGCCGTTGATCACGTAATGATCCCCGTCGCGCGTCGCACGCGTGGTGAGCGAGCCGGCGTCGGACCCCGAGCCTGGCTCGGTCAGCGCGAACGAGCCGATGATCTCGCCGCGCGCGAGTTTCGGCAGCCAGCGCTGCTTCTGCTCCGCCGTGCCGTCGATCACGATGCCGAGCGATCCTATGCCGTTGTTCGTGCCGAGGATGGAGCGGAAGCATGGCGAAGCATGGGTGAGCGCCATCGCCACCAGCACTTCCTCCTCCATCGTGAGCCCGAGGCCGCCGTACTCCTCCGGTATGGTGAGGCCGAAGAGCCCCATCTCACGCATCGCGGCGAGTATGTCTTCCGGGATCGCGTCGGTCGCGACCACCTCCGCTTCGCGCGGAATCAGTCGGTCGCGCACGAAGCGCGTGATGGTATCGAGCAGCAGATTGAAGGAATCGGGATCGCGAATCATGGGTATGTTGTGCCCGTTGTGGGCGTTCGCGGGCTCACTGAAGCTCGACGTTGGCTTCCTGGATCACCTTCGCCCACTTGGCGAGCTCGCTCTTCATAAAGGCGTTGAATTCGTCGGGAGCGCTGCCGACGATCTCCGCGCCGAGCGCGCTGATGCGCTCGCGCACGTCGGGCAGCTTCAGGATGCGCTGCGTTTCGGCGGCGAGCTTCTCGATGACTGCTCTCGGCGTGCCGGTCGGGACGACGAGCCCGAACCACGCGCCGGAGTCGTAACCCGGGACACCGGCCTCCGCAACCGTCGGCAGGTCGGGCGCGGCAGGCGTGCGCTTTGCCGGGCTCACCGCCAGCGCACGCAGCTTGCCGGCCTTCACCTGCGGCAGGTAGGGCGGGATGTTATCCATCGTGAGCGCGATCTGCCCGCTCATCACGTCGGCCATGACGCCCGCGCTGCCTTTGTACGGCACGTGGGTCATCTGCGTGCCAGTCATGCTTTTGAACAGCTCCATCGAAAGGTGTGCCGTGCTGCCGAGGCCCGGGGAGCCGTACGACAGCTTACCGGGATTCGCTTTCGCATAAGCGATCAGCTCTTTCACCGACTTCACCGGAAGCGCGTTGTTCACGACCAGGATGTTGGGGACCATCGCCACCAGGCTTACGCCGGTGAAGTCCTGGGGCGCCCAGGCGAGCTTGCGGTACAGGCTGGGGTTGATGCCATGCGTGCCTGCCGTCGCCATCAGCAGCGTGTACCCGTCCGGGGGCGACTTCGCTGCGATCTCGGTTCCGATGTTGCCCGCCGCGCCGGGCCGGTTGTCGATAATCACCGGCTGGCCCCAGCTCTCGCTCATCTTCTGGCCGATTGCGCGCGCAAGTATGTCTGTCGCGCCCGCAGGCGTATACGCGACGATGATGCGCAGCGGCCTTCCCGGGTACTCCTGCGCCGCCGCGGAAGCGCTCACCACCGCGGCGACCGCCGCGCACAACAGCCCTAGCCTCATCGTTTCTCCTCCAGCCCGTATTTTCGCGCGATCAGTCGAGCTTCACGTTTGCCTCTTTGACCACCTTAGCCCACTTGGCGAGATCGCGCCGTATCACGGCAGCGAACTGGTCGGGCGTATTGCCCACCGCCTCGGCGCCCTGCTCGGCGAGGCGCTGCTTCACGTCCGGCGCCTGCAATGCTTTGACCAGCACGGCATTGAGCTTGTGCACGATGTCCCGCGGCGTGGCGGCAGGCGCGAGCACCGCGAACCACACGCTCACCTCGAAGCCCGGCAGGCCCGATTCGGCGACCGTCGGCAGCCGTGGCAGCGCCGGTGCGCGCTTTGACGTGCTCACGGCCAGCGCACGCAGCCTGCCACCCTGTACGTGCGGCAACGACGTCGGCATGTTGTCGAACATCACCGTCACCTGCCCGCCGATGAGATCGACCAGCGCCGGCGCGCTGCCTTTGTACGGGATATGGTTCATGTCGACGTGCGCCATGCTCTTGAAGAGCTCCATCGACAGATGCGTCGATTGCCCCGCACCGGTCGACGCGTAATTGAGCTGCCCGGGCTTAGCTCGCGCGAGGGCGATGAGCTCCTTCACGTTCTTCACCGGCAGCGACGGATGGACTTCGAGGATATTTGGAACCTCGGCGAGGATGGTGATCGGCGCGAAGTCCTTCACCGGGTCGAAGCCGAGCCTGGAATACGCGTGCGGATTGATGGTGAGCGTGCTGCCCGGATCGGTGAGCAGCGTGTAGCCGTCGGCCGGAGACTTGGCGACGAGCTCGGTGCCGATGTTGCCGCCCGCGCCGCCGCGGTTGTCGATGATCACCTGCTGGCCGAGCGCTTCGGTGATCTTCTGCCCGGCGATGCGGGCGAGGATGTCGGTCGTGCCGCCGGCCGGGAAAGGCACGACCATGCGTATGGCGCGCGTCGGGTAGTCGGCCGCGGCGGCAGCGAAGGGTATGGCGGCGATGGCAGCCGCCGTTGCAAGCCTCGTGATCATCATGCTCCACCCCTGTGCCGCGCGGCGTGCGCGCCGCGCTGCGCGTTAACGGCGGCGCTTGGGTCCGAATCCCGGGTCGTAGTGCGGCCCCGCCATGGTCCCGTCGACCGCCTTGCCGATGATGCCCTGCGAGAGATCCTTGATCGCGATGAAGATCACGTCTTCGTCCGGGGTCGACACGAGCGTGTGCGGCGCGTTCGCCGGGATGTAGATGAGTGTTCCGGCCGGCGCAACCACGCGCTTGCCGTTGACCGAGCCTTTCAGCGTGCCTTTCACGACAAAGTTGAACTGCTCGTTCTTGTGCGTATGCATGCGCGAGCCGGTGCCGCGCGGCTTGTGGATGTAGCCCACCAGCATGCGATCGCCTTCCACCACACCGCCGTGGGAGGTCGAATAGCCGGTGCCTGCAGGCACTTTCTTCAGGCTCGCGAACTTGTAGTGGTAGCGGTCGCCGCCACCCTTGATCGCGCCTGCGGTCTTGGTCTTCGCGCTCTTGCGAGTCTTCGCGGGCGCCTTGGATGGCGCCCGCTTGACCGCTTTCTTCTTCACTCCAGCCATGCCCCTCGCTCCTTGTGCATCTTATAAGTAATCGATGATTTTCCAGTCACCGGGATTTACGTTCACCACGTTCTTGCTCTTGCCTTCGCGACGGTCCGCATAAACGCGGCCTTCTTTCATCACGATCTGGATGTTCTTCTTTTCCTGCAGGCAGGTGATGTCCGCAAGCGGATCGCCTTTCACCGCAATGATGTCGGCAAACTTGCCCGCTTCCACGGTGCCGAGATCACGGTCCATGCGGATTGCCTTCGCGGCATTGCGCGTGGCGGTGAGCAGTGCGTCCATGGGCTTCATGCCGAGCTTCACGTACACCTCGAGCTCCCGTGCGTTGGTGCCCATTTCCGGATCGAAGCCCATGTCCGTGCCGAGCGCGATCTTCACGCCGGCTTTGTACATGTTCTGGAACGTCTCGTAGCAGTACGGCTGCAGCGCTTTCATCTTGTTCAGCACGAACTGCGAAGTCCCCTGGTCCTTGCGCGTTTCGATCGCGCGGTCGGTGCGGTGGAGCAGGGTGGGCGTCATCCATACGTTCGAGTCGGCGAGCATGCCTATCGTCTCGTCGTCGGAGAACACCATGTGCTCGATCGTGTCCGCGCCCGCTTTGAGCGCCATGCGCTGGCCGCTCGGCGTAAAGCAATGCACGGCGGCGAGCTTGTGGAAGGCGTGCGCCTCGTCGACGATCGCGTCGATCTCCTCCTGCGTCATGTTGCGGATGTCCGGCTCTTCCTTGTCGGTGCCGCCGCCGCCTGTCGCGCAGGTCTTCACGATGTCGCAGCCCGCGAGGAGGTTGGTGCGCGCGAGCTTGCGCAGCTCCCACGGACCGTCCGCGGTCTGAAAGCCGAAGCGCTGCATGGCGCGCGGCTGGATCAAGTCCAGGTGCGAGCCGGTGATCGTGGTGAAGCCGCCGATCAGCATGCGCGGGCCTTCGATGATGCCGGCGTTGATCGCATCGCGCACGCCGCACAGGTGGGCGGTGAGCAGGCCGCGGCTCGAGTTGAGCCCCAGATCGCGCAGCGTGGTGAATCCCATGTCGAAGCAAAGCTGCGCGTGGAACAGCCCGTACATCTGCTGCAGCTCGGGGGTGATCTCCCACTGCGCGACGCGGTAATTGTGGAACGTGAGGCAGTTGAACATCATGGTGTGCAGGTGCACGTCCATGAGGCCCGGCATGAGAGTCAAACCGGTGCAATCGATGATCTCGGTATCACGCGGGATCTTCACCTCATCCTTCGTGCCGACCTGCTTGATGCGGCGGCCTTCGAAGAGAACGACCGGATTCTTGATCGGCGTGCCGCCGTTGCCGTCGATCAGCGTCGCGCCAGTGATGGCCTTGAGCACCCCCTTTTCTTCGGGCGCCTGAAATTCGAACATGGTGGAGCCTTTCTGTGGGAAACCGCGGCGAGGGAATCTTGTAAGCGCTTGCAGCGGAATCCGAAAGCTAAAGAAACGCCCGCGTTCTGTCAAGCCGATTCCCTCGACCTTCAGAGGGAACGGGACGGCAAAGTCGGCGCAGCGGTGCGATTACCGGAAGCGGCGCGCCGCGTTGAGAAACTGCGAGTACGCCGCGGGGTCGATCGTGCGCGGCGCGGTGGCATTATGGGGAATGGCGAGTCGAAACGCCTCAAACGTTCGCTCCACGGCCGCGCGCTCGAGACCACGCGTGATGAAGACGAGGCGCGAGCGGCGGTCATCGTCGGGCCAGCGCTCCAGCGTCACCGGCTCGTGGATCACGGTCTGCACGGCGTGCACGGCGACTGGCTGACCTTCGACATTGAGCAAGCCTTTGCAGCGCAAGAGTTGCGGGCCGCGCAGCGAAGCGAGCATGGTAAGCCAGGTGGCGAGGCCGCTGCCCGAAATCGGCTCCTCGTACACCGCTGCGAAGGCGTGGATGTCGCGATGATGCGTGTGGCGACCCTCGCTGTATGCGTCGTGGCGGAGCCATTGAGCAATGCGCTCTACGTCGTACGCGCTGCCATCGAGCGCGGCACCGAACAGCTCGCTCGCCGGGATGCGACCGTGTACCGCCGTGGCAACCGTCGCTCCGGGGTTGATGGCCGCAATGCGCTGCCGCAACGCTGCGATCGCACTCGCCTGCGCGATGTCGGTCTTCGTGAGCACGATGCGATCGGCGACGCCCAGCTGTTTCAGCGCCTCTTCCTGCGTGTCGATCTGGTGCGATCCGTGCACGGCGTCGATGAGTGTAATCACCGCGTCCAGCCGATACACCGCGCCGGCCTGCTCGTCGGTGGCCACGGTCTGAATGATGGGCACCGGATCGGCGAGACCGGTGGTCTCGATCACGACGCGCTGAAACGGCGGCAGGCCACCTGCCGCGCGCCGCCGGTGCAGATCGACGAGCGTTTGCACGAGATCGCCGCGCACCGTGCAGCAGATGCAGCCGTCTTCCAGCAGGACCGTGGTTTCGGCCGGCGTGGTGACGAGCAGGTGATCGAGGCCGATCTCCCCGAACTCGTTGATGATGACGGCCGTGTCCGACATCGCGCGTTCGGCGAGCAGGCGGTTGAGCAGCGTGGTTTTGCCGCTGCCGAGACAACCGGTGAGGATGCTGACGGGGATGCGAGTGTCCATAAATGCAAACGTCCGGCAAGCAGAAGCCCCGGACGTTGCTCTGGTGTCGTTACTTCGGAAGCGCCGAGCTTACGCTGCTTTCGCCTGCTTCTCCAGATCGGCGGAGTACTTTCCGCTGCAGGCGAGCCCGTTCATGCGGGAGCGGTGGAGCAGGGCGGCCTGCGCTGCCGCGACGTTGGCCGCGTTGCCTCGCCACGCCTTGAGCGACGGCTGCTGCAGCGCGCGACCGTACGAGAACGACAACGGCCACGGCAGATTGCCCGCGAACATGCGGTTCATCGCGTTGAGATGCTCGGTGGCGATCTCGTCGCTCTGGCCGCCGGACAGGAACACGATGCCCGCGACGGCGGCTGGCACAGTGCGTTTTAACACTTTCACCGTGCGCTCGGCGACTTCTTCGACGCCCGCCTGACGCGATGCCTTCTTCGCCGAGATGACCATGCTCGGCTTGAGGATCGAGCCTTCCAGCACCACACGATTTACGTACAGCGCTTCGTACACCGCATTGAGCGTCCACTCGGTCACTTCTTCGCACCGTTCGATCGAATGGTCTCCGTCCATCAGCACTTCCGGCTCGACGATAGGTACCAGCCCCGCCTCCTGGCAGATGGCGGCGTAGCGGCCGAGCGCATGCGCGTTCGCCGCGATGCAGGTCGAGCTCGGGATGTCGTTGCCGATGGTGATGACGGCGCGCCACTTCGCGAACTTCGCACCGAGCTTCACGTACTCGGCGCAGCGTTTCGCCAGGCCGTCGAGACCTTCGGTGACGGTCTCGCCCGGACACAGCGCAAGCGGCTTCGCACCCGTGTCGACCTTGATGCCGGGGAGGATGCCGTTCTTCTGCAGGAGATCCACGAACGACGTCCCGTCGGCCGACTTCTGGCGTATCGTTTCGTCATACAGGATCACGCCGCTGATGTACTTGCCGAGGTCCTTGGTCGTGAACAGCATGTCGCGGTACGCACGGCGGTTCTCCTCGACGTTCTCGACGTTGATGCTTTGGAACCGCTTCTCTATCGTGCCCGTGCTCTCGTCGGCGGCGAGTATGCCTTTGCCGGGGGCGACCATCGCCTTGGCGATGCTCGCAAGATCTGATGCTGACATGGAACCTCCTGGTCGCGTGGATGGTGATCGAATCTCGTTCAAGCCTGCTATTTTAGCTCGCCGCAGAGCGGGCGAAACATGGCCGCGCGGAGCAACACGTATGCCCGACGGGCGCGGCGCGCCGAGTGATGCGCGCGCACGTCAGCCGGCCGCGCGCTGCTCGAGTATGTCGATCGCCGGCAGCTTTTTGCCCTCGAGAAATTCGAGGAACGCGCCGCCGCCGGTCGAAATGTACGACACCTTGTCGCCGATGCCGTACTTGGCAACCGCAGCGAGCGTATCGCCGCCGCCCGCGATGGAAAACGCTTTCGATTCGGCGATCGCTTGCGCCAGCACTTTCGTGCCGCCGCCAAACTGGTCGAACTCGAACACGCCCACCGGTCCGTTCCACACGATCGTGCCGGCCGACTTCAAGCTCTGCGCCAGCGCCTGCGCCGCCTGCGGGCCGATGTCGAGTATCAGGTCGTCGTCGGCCACGTCTTCGACGCGTTTGGTCGTCGCCTGGGCGGTCGGCGCGAATTCCTTCGCGCACACGACGTCGGTCGGCAACGGCACGGTGCCGCCTTTTGCCTTCATGATCTCCATGATCTTCTTCGCCTCGCCCGCGAGTTCGGGCTCGGACAGGGATTTGCCGATGCGCTTGCCGGCAGCGAGAAGAAACGTGTTGGCAATCCCGCCGCCGACCACGAGTTGGTCGACCTTCTCGGCCAGCGAGGCGAGGATCGTGAGCTTCGTCGAGACTTTTGCGCCGCCGACGATCGCAACCAGCGGACGCGCGGGGTTGCCCAGCGCACGCGTGAGCGCGTCGATTTCGGCGGCCATCAGCGGACCCGCGCACGCCACCTTCGCGTACTTCGCGATGCCGTGCGTCGTCGCTTCCGCGCGATGCGCCGTGCCGAACGCATCGTTCACGTATACATCGCACAGCGCCGCCATCTTGCGCGACAACGCCTCGTCGTCCTTCTTCTCGCCCTTGTTGAGCCGGCAGTTTTCGAGCAGGACGACCTCGCCCGGGGCGACGTTCACGCCGTTCTCCACCCAGTTGGAGACGAGCGGCACCGGACGCCCGAGCAGCTCGGAGAGGCGCTTGGCGATCGGCGCCATCGAATCTTCGGGCTTGAACTCGCCCTCTTTGGGGCGGCCCAGATGGGACGTCACCATCACCGCGGCGCCGGCCCTGAGTGCATGCTGTATGCCGGGGACGGATGCGCGAATGCGCGTATCCTCGGCCACGTTGCCGGCGTCGTCCTGCGGCACATTGAGATCGGCGCGGATGAACACGCGCTTGCCGGCGAGCGGCAGTTCCGTCATACGTAGGAATGTCATGATCGTTCGTGCTGTGAGAGAAGCCGGCGTGCCGCTGCACGCCGGGTGCTGCGAGCGCCTACTTGCCCGACACGACGCGGACCATTTCGAGAACCTTCGAGGAATAGCCCCATTCGTTGTCGTACCAGGACACGACTTTGACGAACGTGGGATCGAGCGCGATGCCCGCTTCCGCATCGAACACCGAGGTGCATGACTCGTCGCGGAAATCGGTCGACACGACCTTCTCTTCCGTGTACCCCAGGATGCCTTTCAGCGCGCCTTGCGACTGCGCTTTCATCTCTGCGCAGATTTCCTGATAGGTCGCGGGCTTGTTGAGCTCGACGGTGAGGTCGACCACCGACACATCGGAGGTGGGCACGCGGAAGGCCATGCCGGTGAGCTTCTTGTTGAGCTCGGGAATCACCACGCCCACGGCCTTTGCCGCACCTGTCGACGACGGAATGATGTTCTCCAGTATGCCGCGGCCGCCGCGCCAGTCTTTCATCGAGGGGCCGTCGACCGTTTTCTGCGTCGCCGTCGCGGCATGCACCGTGGTCATGAGGCCGCGCTTGATGCCCCACTTGTCGTTCAGCACTTTCGCCACCGGCGCGAGACAGTTGGTCGTGCACGAGGCGTTGGAGATGATCGCCTGCCCGGTGTAGGTCTTGTGGTTTACGCCGTAGACGAACATCGGCGTGTCGTCCTTCGAGGGCGCGGACATGATGACTTTCTTGGCGCCTGCTTGGAGGTGCTTCTCCGCGGACGCTTTGTCGAGGAACAGCCCGGTCGATTCCACGACGATGTCGGCGCCCACTTCGTTCCACTTGAGCTCCGCCGGATCCTTCACTGCGGTGAGCCGGATTTTCTTGCCGTTGACGATCAGCGTCTTGCCGTCGACCGCAATGTCGCCTTGGAAGCGCCCGTGAACGGAGTCGTAGCGCAGCATGTAGGCGAGGTACTCCGGCTCCAGCAGATCGTTGATGCCGACCACTTCGATGTCCGGAAAATCCTTCACCGCTGCGCGCAACACCATGCGGCCTATGCGACCGAAACCGTTGATACCCACCTTGATTGCCATGACGTTCTCCGAAGTAAGCTGCAAAAACGCTAATTACAGGACATTCTTTACCGCCGAGACGATACCTTCCGCAGTGAAGCCGAAAAACTTGAACAGCTCCCCCGCGGGCGCCGACTCGCCGAAGCTTGTCATGCCGACGACGGCGCCTTCGAGGCCCACGTACTTGCGCCAGAAATCGGGCACACCGGCCTCCACCGCAACGCGCGGCACGCCGGGCGGCAGCACGCTGTCACGGTATTCGGCGCTTTGCCGGTCGAATACATTGGTCGACGGCATGGAGACGACCCGCACCGGCACGCCGTCCTGCGCGAGCTTCGCTTGAGCTTCCATCGCAATTGCGACTTCTGAACCGGTCGCTATAAGCACGCATCGTGCCGTGCCCGACGCCTCCGACAGCACGTAGCCGCCGCGGCGGATGGCCGCCACCTGATCGGGATTGCGGCGCTGGTGCGCGAGGTTCTGCCGGCTGAAGAGCAGGGAAGTCGGGCCGTCGCGGCGCTCGACCGCGGCAATCCAGGCGGCCGCCGACTCCACCGCGTCGCACGGCCGCCACACGTCCATGCCCGGGATGATGCGCAAGCTCGCGGCGTGCTCCACCGGCTGGTGCGTGGGCCCGTCTTCGCCCAAGCCTATGGAATCGTGGGTGTAGACGAAGATCACGCCCTGCTTCATGAGCGCCGCCATGCGCAGCGCGTTGCGAGCGTAATCCGAGAAGGTGAGGAAAGTCGCCACGTACGGCACGTAGCCGCCGTACAGCGCGAGGCCGTTTGCGATCGCCGACATGCCGAATTCGCGCACGCCGAAATAAATATAGTTGCCGCCGCCCGTGTTCCCGATGGGCTTGGAGCCCGACCACAGCGTGAGGTTAGACGCGGCCAGGTCTGCGGAGCCGCCGATGAGCTCCGGCAGCACGGGGCCAAGCGCTTCGATCGCGTTCTGCGACGCCTTGCGCGTGGCTATGGTCTCGCCTTTGTCGGCGACCCTCTGCAGCATCTCCGCCGTGTGCGCCGCCCAGTTGTCGGGCAGACGGCGGGCGCGCCGGCGCTCGAATTCCGCCGCGAGCTCGGGATATTGCGCCGCGTATTTATTGAAGAGCCGGCGCCATTTGGCTTCGGCCTTCGCACCCCGGTCGCGCGCATTCCATGCCTCGTAGACGGAAGCGGGAATTTCGAACGCCTCGTGCGACCACGCAAGCGCTGCGCGCGTTGCCGCGATCTCATCGGCGCCCAGCGGTGCACCATGCGCGCCGCCGGTGTTCGCCTTTTTCGGCGCGCCTTTGCCGATGATGGTCTTGCAGCAGATGAGCGTCGGTCGGTTCTTCTCGCGGCGTGCGCGGCGCAGCGCGGCATCGACCGCTGCGGCGTCATGACCGTCGACGTTCACGATGACGTTCCAGCCATACGCCTTGAAGCGCTGCGGCACGTTGTCGGTGTACCACTGCTCGATCGAGCCCTTTTCCGAGTCGATCGAAATGCCGTTGTCGTCGTAGATCGCGATGAGCTTGCTGAGCCCCAGCGTGCCGGCAAGCGCGCACGCTTCATGCGATATGCCTTCCATCAGGCAGCCGTCGCCGAGAAACACGTAGGTGTTGTGATCGACGATGGGAAAGCCTTCGCGGTTGAAGGTTGCCGCTGCAGCGCGTTCGGCGATCGCCATGCCTACGGCATTCGCAAGCCCCTGGCCCAGGGGACCCGTTGTCGTCTCCACGCCCGGCGCGATGCCGTATTCGGGGTGTCCCGGCGTTTTGGAATGGAGCTGACGGAAGCGCTTGAGCTCATCGATCGGCAGCTCGTAGCCGGAGAGGTGCAGCACGGCATAGAGCAGCATGGAACCGTGGCCATTGGAGAGCACGAAGCGGTCGCGGTTGGGCCACGAGGGATTGGCAGGGTTATGGCGCAGGTGACTGTTCCACAGCACTTCGGCGATGTCGGCCATGCCCATCGGCATGCCGGGATGACCGGAGTTGGCTTGTTGTACCGCGTCCATCGCGAGCACGCGGATAGCGTTCGCGAGTTCTGCGCGAGGGGGCATGTGTGCGTCCTGAGTGGGAAAAGCCGGCATGAAAAAGGCGTCATTATAGCGGAGCGCACTCTCTCCCGCGTCCGCATCCGGCGCGGTCACATGGTCGTGCTCGCGCCAATCCTCCATCCGGGCGTTTGACAGGCCCGGGCGCTACGCTCACCTATTCTTCGGGTTTTCGCGGTAAGCGTATGCCGAGCTGCTTGAGCTTGCGATAGAGGTGCGTGCGCTCCAGGCCCACGCTGTCGGCCACGCGACTGATGTTTCCTCCCTCTTTCGCAATGTGGTACTCGAAGTACACCCGCTCGAACGCATCGCGTGCATTGCGCAGCGGCACATCGAGCGGCAGGTCACCGGGATTGTTGCGTTTTACCGCTCGCGGCAGCGTGCGCTCCACCTCCTCGGCAGTGATCTGCTCGGCCAGGGCCGTCTGCGCCAGCGTGCGAACGACGTTCTGCAGCTGGGCGAAGTCGCCCGGCCAGTCGTAATTACGCAGTGCGTTGAGCGCGGCGGTCGAGAGCTCGCGGGCCGGGACCTCCTTCGCTTCGATGAGGCGCATGAGAATCACGGTCGCGAGCTCCGGCACGTCTTCGCGGTGCTCGCGCAAGCCGGGGATGCGAATCACCGTGCCCGCGACGTCCGCGTAGAGCCGCGCGTCGTACGCCCCGGTGGCGACGAGCTCGGCCAGGTCGCGCGTGGCCCCGCAAATGACACGCGCGTTGTAGCGCGGCACCTTGCCGAGGAGCAGTGCGAGCCCCTTCTGTTCGAGGCGGTTCAATGCGGCGATGTCGTGGAGAAACAGGGTGCCATCGCGCGCCTGCGTGAGCAGATCGAGCGGCGCCTCGGCAAGCTGCGTGTAACCATCCGGCGCGATCCACGGCGTATTGCGCACGTGAAGGAAGCGGGCGCATTGCTCGGTCGCGCAACCGGGTTCGCCGACGAGCAGCACCGGGGTGCGCAGGCCGGCGATGCGCTCGAGCCGCTGCTTGAACTCGAGCATGAGCCGCGACCGGCCCAGGGTTGCGATAGACCACGCCGGTTGCGCCTGCTCGCCGCCATGCTTGAGCGCGCGGCCGACGGTGGCGAGCAGCTTCTGCAGCGCGATGGGCTTCTCGAGAAAATCGTATGCGCCTATGCGGGTCGCCTGCACCGCGGTGTCTATGGTGCCGTGGCCGGACATCATCACGACCGGCATGGTGAGCATGCCGGAGCTCGCCCACTCCTTGAGGAGCGTGATGCCGTCGGTATCGGGCATCCAGATGTCGAGCAGCACGAGATCAGGGCGGGCGCGGCTGCGGAACGCACGCGCTTCGGCCGCGTTCTGCGCGAGACGCACTTGGTAACCCTCTTCGGAAAGGATTTCCGACAAGAGCTCCCGAATCCCCACTTCGTCATCGACTACGAGTATCTGCTGCATGGCTGTAGCACTATAACCTCTATCATCAGGCTGCGGACTTGCGCTCGACATCGTGCGCTGCCGCCGCGGGGAACGTAAGGCTCACGCGCGCACCGTGCGGCGCGACGTTCGCGATGGTTATTTCTCCCCCGTGCTCTTCGACGATCTTCTTGACGATGACCAAGCCCAGCCCGGTGCCGCGCGGCTTCGTCGTCACATAAGGCTCGAAGGCACGCTTCATCAGGTTCTCCGGGAACCCGGTGCCGTTGTCCGTGACGCTGAAGCATACCTTGCCGGGCTCGGCCATCTCGCTGCGGATGACGATGCTCGGCTCCGACGTGTCGGCGAGCGCGTCCTGCGCATTCTGCAGCAGATTATGGATCACTTGGCGCAGCTGCGCCGGATCGCCGCGGACGTTGGGCAAGTCGCGCGCAAGCTCGAGGCGCATGTGCGGCGCGAGCGACTCGTACAGCCGCAGCACTTCGCGCACGAGCGCATTGAGGTCGAGCTCGCGCATCACCGCCTCGGGCGTGCGTGCATACTGGCTGAATGCATCGACCATGTGTTTCAGCGCCGCCACCTGGTTCACGATGGTTTCGGTCGATCGAGTCAGCATTTCCGCATCGGCCTGCTCGAGCTTGGGCGCAAGCTTGAACTGCATGCGCTCGGCAGAAAGCTGTATCGGGGTGAGCGGATTCTTGATTTCATGGGCAAGCCGGCGCGCGACTTCCGCCCATGCCGCATCGCGCTGCGCTTGCAGAAGATGCGTGACATCGTCGAACACGACGACATAGCCCGTTTCCGAGGGCTCGGGCAATCGCGTGCCGCGCAGCAACAGCACCTGCGTTCCGCCGCCCGCTTCCCGCTCGACCTGCTGCTCCCATTCGCCGGCGTTGGCGCCGAAGGCATTCACGATTTCGCGCGCGAGGCCCGCAAGGGTGGTATCGCGCGTGGCCCAGGCATCGAGCGGATGTCCGATGAGCGGCTCGAAGTCGAGGCGCAGGATTTCCGCCGCACTCGGATTGGCCGAGCGCAGGCGCATTTCGGCGTCGAAGGCGAGCACGCCGGCGGACAAGTTCGTCAGTATGCTTTCGAGATACGCCTTCGCGTGCGCGAGCGCTTCCTGATTGCGCTCCGCGGCCGCGCGCGCTTCCGCCAGCTGCACCGTCATGCTGTTGAACGAGCGCGTGAGCAGGCCGAGCTCGTCGCGGCTCGCCACGGCAGCGCGCCGCGTGAAGTCGCCCTGCGCGACGGCGCGCGTGCCTTCGACCAGCACGCTGAGCGGCGCCGACAATCGATCCGAGATGACGAATGCGGCCGCCAGCGCGGCAAGAAATGCGATGAGCAAGGCGAGCGTGAGCGTGATGCCATAGAGGCGTTTCAAGCCCCGTCGCGCGAGCAGCAGCTCCTGATATTCTCGGTAACCCGCCTGCACTGTCTCCGCGTCTTCGGAGAGCTGCGCGGGCACCGGCTGCATGAGCTGCAGCACACGCGTCTCCTCGGTGAGCGAGACGAGGTTCACCGGCGCGAGCACGCGCAGATACAGACCGCGGTCCGGCACCGATTCTATCGCTGCATAAATCTGCTGCAGCCGTATCTTGCGCAGTGCTTCGGGCGGCGGGGGCTCCGGCAAGATGCCGGTGCGCTCGTTGCCGGAGAACGCGAGGATTTTGCCGCGCGGACCGAAAAGCGTCGCCTCCTGTACGCCCGACTGTTCGCGCAGGGTATTGAGCGCCGCGAGATGCTCGGCCGCGGGCCGCACCGACAGCGCGAGCGACATCGTGTCCGCTTTGGCGGTGAGGTCCTTTAACATCGTGTCGAGCGCGTTGCGCCCGAGATTGAGTCCGCCTTCGAGCGCCTTGTCGAGGCGGACTTCGAACCAGGACTCGATGCTCTTCGCAAGAAACTGGACCGAGACGCCGTACACCAGCGTGCCGGGCAATACCGCCATGACGGTGAAGAGCAGCACGAGCCGGAGCGTGAGCTTGGAGCCGAATACGCGCGAACGCAGCTTGCGCCGCAGCATGAAGAGCTGATAGCCCACGAGCGCGCTGAGGACGACGGCGATTCCGCCGTTCAGCGCCAGCAGCAGCGGGTAGTGCGTCGCGAACAACGTGGTGTTCGCCGAAGCGGTGGCCAGCAGGAACAACGCAACCGCGCCCAACCCGACGCACAGCACGAGGACGTGCCGCACCCACGCGGGATTGCGGGATGGCTGCTCGCTTTTCGCCGCGTCGCTCATGGGTTGATGGTCCAGCGGTACCAGTCGGAGGAGAGCTGCCATTCGCGCGAGCCCAGCGCGTTCACCTGAAACGGTTTGGGCAGCTGCGAGGTATCGAGCCGCAGTCGCACTGCGCCGACGTAAGTGTTGTCTTTGCGCAGCGCTCCGGCGGGTATGTCTTCGCGGCGCCGGATGTGGCTCATGACGTTGAGCGCCTCGGCGAGCGTGGCAAAGTTCTGATGCAGTCGTCCTACGCCGACACGGTATTGGCGCGTCAGCGGATTGAACGCGAGCCGATAGTCCTGCACGCTGCCTGCGATTTTTTCGTTGAACCAGTACCAGCGTGGGCGGATGAGCTCGAACTCGAGCTGGAAATACAGCGACACGCCTTTGCTCAGCGCTTCATCGAGCGCGTGCGTGAGAACGACGTCGAAGTCCGCTTCGAGAATGTATGCGTCTTCGGTGCTCTGCAAGCTCGCGCGGCGCACCTCGATGCCTTGGGCGTATGCAATGCCGCCAGCGAAGATCGCAAGCCACAGCGCGAGCAGCGCGCTCAGCAGATCAAGCCTTCTGCAGCAGCGCGTAGAAGAAGCCGTCATGGTCTGCGTCCGGGAGTATCTGGCCCGCGGGCTCTTGTAATGTGTTGTCGGCTCCCGGCGGAACGATGCGCCGTGCGTCGGGGTGTCGCTCCAGGAACCGCGCAACCTGGAGTGAGTTTTCCTCCTGGAAAACGGAGCAAGTTGCGTACAGCAATTTACCATCCTTGCCCAGCAACGGCCACAGCGCATCCAATATCGATGTCTGCTGCGCCGCATACGCCGGAATGTCGCCCGGTCGGCGCAGCCACTTGATGTCCGGATGCCGGCGGACTACTCCGGACGCCGAGCACGGCACGTCGGCAAGTATGCGGTCATAAGGTAAGCCGTCCCACCAGTCGGCGGGGCGAGCGGCGTCGCCGCACACGACGGTCCCTAGCAATCCCAGGCGAGCGAAGTTCGCGCGAACGCGTTCCAGTCGCGCGTCATCGACATCGACTGCCAGAAGCTGCACATCCGCCCGCTCGAGGATGTGCGCTGCTTTGCCACCCGGCGCAGTGCAGGCGTCGAGCACTCGGGCGCCGGGCTGAGCGTCCAGCATGACGGCGGCGAGTTGAGCCGATGCGTCCTGCACCGAGACGTCGCCGTCATCGAAACCGGGTATGCGCTCGACAGAGCGAGGTGCTTCGAGCACGACGCCGTCATCGCCGACGGCGCGCGCAGGGATATTGGCGGCGGCAAGCACTTCAAGGTAAGCGTCGCGCGACAAGTGCCTGCGGTTGACGCGCAGTGTCATCGGTGGATGGCGATTGTTCGCTTCCAGCACGTGGCGCCACTGACGGGGCTGTTCCCGGCGCAGCTGGTCGATCCACCACTGCGGATGCGAGTAACGCCCGACCTCCGTCATATCGGCGGCGGCTGCGATCTTCGCCTGCTGCCGTTGCGCATTGCGCAGCACCGCGTTGGTGAGGCCTTTTGCGGCCGGCATGCCCAACGCGGCGCAGCACTGCACTGCATAGTCGACCACGGCATGCGGCGCGGCGCGCGTGTACTGCAGTTGGTAAAGCGCGATACGTAGCAAGTGACGCAGGCGCGCATCGGTCAGCGGCTTTTGCAGCAGGGCATCCAGCATCGCATCGATGCGGCCGAGATGGCGCAGCGCGCCGTACGTGACGTCTTGAATCACCGCGCGCTCGTGCGCGGTGAGACGCGGATGGCCGCGCCACGCAGCTGTAAGCTCGGCGTCGAGGTTGCGCCCGGACAGCACTTGTCCGAGCACTTTGGTGGCGACACGCAGAATATCGAGCATCAGCTGCCGAGCTGCGTGCCCGGGGGCAGGGCGGTGCCGGCAAGAAAGGCGGCCGCATTGAGCCGCTTTGCGCCCGCTCGCTGCAGCTCCGTCACGCGCAAGGCGCCGCGTCCGCACCCCACCACGATGCCTGCCGCATCGGCCGCCAGCACAGTCCCGGGCGCACCGGCGGCATCGATCGCGGGCGTCGCAGCCCAAATCTTCAGCGGCTCACCGGCCAACGCGGTGAGGGCGCCCGGAACGGGGTTGAAGGCGCGTACCTTCCGGTCGACGATCGCCGCATCGTCGCGCCAGTCCAGCATCGCTTCACGCTTGTCGATTTTCGCAGCGTACGTTGCGCCGACCGGATCTTGGGCACGCGGACGCACCGGGTTAGCGAGCGCTCGCACCACCAGCGTAGCGCCCAGCGCGGCAAGCTTGTCATGCAGCGTCTGGGCGGTATCGTGCGGCGTGATGGGCATTGCCTCCTGGAGCAGGATCGGCCCGGTATCCAAGCCGGCGTCCATTTGCATAATACTAATGCCGGTTTGCGCATCCCCGGCGAGGATGGCCCGCTGTATCGGCGCCGCACCCCGCCAGCGCGGCAGCAGCGATGCATGGATGTTGATGCACCCATGCCGCGGGATAGCGAGTACGTCGGCGGGCAGAATCAGCCCATACGCGGCGACCACCATGGCGTCTGCGCCGATGGCGCGCAGCTGCGCTATCGTGTCCGGATCGCGCAGTGTCGTCGGTTGGGCCACCGCGAGACCGTGCTGGAGTGCGACCGCCTTCACTGCCGATGGCAGCGTCTTCAGCCCCCGCCCGGCGGGGCGGTCCGGCTGAGTAAGCACTAACCCAACTTCATGGCCGGCCGTCAACAGTGCGTCGAGCGCGAGCGCGGCAAAGGGTGGAGTTCCAGCGTATATCAGCTTCATGTGTCGGTCGCCGCGCAAGGATGAACGTTGAATCCCTCGTGGCATAAGCCCTCGCGCACGGCGACGGCACACGGCACGATGATAGCGGCCCGAGGGCGCGCGAGTATGCACTCACTGTGCCGCGGCGGCAAGTTACATCGCCGCTCGCTGTTGTTTTCGGAGCTTGGCTGCTATGCGCTGCTGCTTGAGCCGGGATAAATACTCAACGAAGACTTTGCCTTGCAGATGGTCCATCTCATGCTGGATGCACACCGCGAGCAGCCCGTCGGCTTCCACCACGCGCGACGCGCCGTTCTCGTCCAGAGCCCGCACTCTCACGCGTGCGGCACGGCGGACTCTGTCGAATATGCCAGGAACGGAAAGGCAGCCCTCCTCGGACTCTTCCTCACCGCTCGATTCCACGATTTCAGGATTGATGAAGACCTGCAGCTCGCTGCGGGTGTCCGAAATGTCGATGACGATCACACGCTCGTGGACGTCGACTTGGGTGGCCGCGAGGCCTATGCCGGGCGCTGCGTACATGGTTTCGGCCATGTCCCGCACCAGCGTGCGTATCCGATCGTCGACGACGGCGACCGGCGCGGCGATCTTATGCAGCCGCTCGTCAGGGTAATGCAGAATAGGCAGCAAGGCCATAAAAGTTGCAGATTTAGTAAGCTAGATGCAGAATTTAAACCAATACTTCACGTCTGGCGCGGCTTACCTGCGCAAGGCGCACGATGATAAATGGGGCAGCCACATGAAAAAAGCAATTATATCGCTCGTCCTTCTCCTCGCCCCGACCGCCCTGTATGCCGCAGACGCCTCCGATCTGCAGGCAAACGCGCCGGAGCGCTACACGGTAGTCGACGGGGATACGCTGTGGAGTATCTCAGGCCGTTTTCTGAAGAGCCCCTGGCGTTGGCCCGAGGTGTGGAATCTCAACAATCAAGTCCGTAATCCGCACCGCATCTTTCCGGGCGATGTACTGGTGCTTGAACGAGGCGTCGCAGTCGCCGACGCCGGCCGGGGCGCGAGCACCGTGGCGGTCAAACTCGAGCCACGCATACGCATAGAGCAACGGGAAGCCAAAGCGGTTCCGGCCATACCGCCGAAGGCAATCGAAGCGTTCCTCTCCAAGCCGCTCGTCGTTGGGGAGAACGACCTCAACAGCGCGCCACGTATCGTAGCGACGGAGGAAGACCGTGTTGCGCTCGGGGCAGGAAACATCGCGTACGTCGAGGGAATCACCGAGCAGCAGGGCGGCGTGTGGCAGATCTTCCGGCGCGGCGACCCGTTGATCGATCCGGAAACCAATGAGTTGCTCGGATATGCGGCGCTTTATCTCGGCGAGGCGCGTGTCCGCCAGTACGGATCCGTCAGCACGGTGGAGATCACGCGTTCGACGCAGGAGATCTATCAAGGCGACCGGCTGTTACCGGCCGGAGGCGAGCCGCCGAGCTTCGGCTACGTGCCGCACGCACCGGGCAAGCCGGTCTCGGCACGCATACTGTCCGCTTATGGCGGACTGCGCGAAACCGGCCCGCTGTCCATCATCGCGCTGTCCAAAGGCAGCCGCGATGGCCTCGAGCCCGGTCATGTGCTCGCGCTTCATCGCGATCCGACGACGAGCCGCCGCTTGCGCAACGAGCCTATCTGGGGCCGCAGCGGCCCGACCGGCAGCGACGAGCCGGTCACATATTATTCGCAACCGCTGGCCACGCGCGACTCGCCGGTGTTTTCGCGCGCCGTGCCGATCAACCCGGCAGACGCGGCGAAGCTGCCGGTCGAGCGCTACGGCGTGGCAATGGTGTTCCGCGCGTTCGAACGCGCGTCGTTCGCTCTCGTCATGGAAGCGAGCCGGCCCGTGTCGTTGCGCGACATACTGACCAACCCGTAATCCCGCCAGTCCCCGCGATCGATAGAGGCGCCACGATGCCGGTGTCGGCTGATGCGGAATCGTGGCTGCGCCTTACGTTGGTGCCGGGCGTCTCCGAAGATGCCGTGCGCAGACTGCTCGTCGCACATGGCAGCCCGCAGGCGGTTCTGGACGCCAGCGTCGCCGATTTGCGCGCAACCGTTCCGGCGACCTTGGCGAAAGCCATCCGGACCGGCGCGCCACCCGAGCGCGTCGACGCCGCGCTGCGTTGGCTTGCGGAGGACAATAATCATCTGGTCACGCTCGGCGATGAGGTCTATCCGCTTTCTTTCCTTGAGCTCTCCGACCCGCCACCGCTGCTGTACGTGAAGGGCCGCAGCGAGCTGCTGACGCGTCGCGGTATCGCGGTGGTCGGCAGCCGCAACGCAACGCCCCAAGGCATGGAGACGGCACGCTCGTTCGCTCGCGCACTGTCGGATGCCGGCCTCGTCGTGGTGAGCGGCCTCGCCCTGGGCATCGACGCAGCGGCGCATGAGGGCGCGCTGGAGGGCCGCGCAAGCACCATCGCGATCGTCGGCACGGGGCTCGACATCGTTTATCCCGCGCGCAATCGCGAGCTCGCGCACAAGGTCGCGCGGGACGGTGCGCTGGTGTCTGAATTCGCGCTCGGCACGCCCGCGCTTGCCGCTAACTTTCCGCGGCGCAATCGTCTCATCAGCGGCATGGCGAAAGGCTGTCTCGTGGTCGAAGCCGCGTTGTCGAGCGGATCGCTCATCACGGCACGACTCGCCAACGAACAGGGCAAGGACGTGTTCGCAATCCCCGGCTCCATTCATTCGGCGCTGTCCAAAGGCTGCCACGTGCTCATCAAGCAGGGTGCGAAGCTCATCGACAGCGTGCAGGACATCCTCGAAGAATTGCATGTCGACGGCGGAGCGCCGACGACGGAGGGAAGTTCATCCGAGGCACACCCGTTGCTGGCGCTGATGGGATATGACCCGTGCGATGTCGATACGTTGGCCGCGCGCAGCGGGCTCGACGCGGCTGAGATCGCCGCGCTCATGACGCGCTTCGAGCTCGAAGGGCATATCGCCGCAATGCCTGGCGGCCGTTATCAACGCACGCACTGACTTGAAGCAAACCGTAGGATTTATATCGGCTTTCTTCGTTTGCTTGCGTTTGTCGCGCTTTGTTCTTTATCATCTGGCGCTCTTTTGCCGGCCCCCGCGCAGCGACGGGCTGCGCTTCCACCGTCTCCAGGATCCGCGCGTTCTCTATGGGTAAGAAACTGATCATCGCCGAAAAACCTTCCGTCGCGAACGACATCGCGCGCGCGCTCGGAGGGTTCACCAAGCACGGTGATTATTTCGAGAGCGACGAGTACGTGCTGTCCTCCGCGGTCGGGCACTTGCTCGAGCTCACCGCGCCGGACGAGTACGAGGTAAAGCGCGGCAAGTGGTCCTTTGCGCATCTGCCGGTCATCCCGCCGCATTTCGATTTAAAGCCTATCGAGAAGAGCGAAGCGCGGCTCAAAGTGTTGACGAAGCTCATCAAGCGCAAGGACGTCGACGGGCTCATCAATGCCTGTGACGCGGGCCGCGAGGGCGAGCTGATATTCCGTTATATCGTGCGCCACGCGAACACGAACAAGCCGATTCAGCGCCTGTGGCTGCAGTCGATGACGCCGACGGCGATACGCGAGGGCTTCGAGCAGCTGCGCGCCGATCGCGAATTGCTGCCGCTCGCCGACGCCGCGGTGTGCCGATCGGAATCGGACTGGCTCGTGGGTATCAACGGCACGCGCGCGATGACGGCGTTCAACTCGAAAAGCGGCGGCTTCCACAAGACGCCGGTAGGACGCGTACAGACGCCTACGCTCGCGATACTGGTCGAGCGGGAAGAGAAGATCAAACGCTTCGTGTCGCGTGACTACTGGGAGATCCACGGCACGTTCACCGTCGCTGCAGGCGAATATCGCGGCCGGTGGTTCGACGAGAAGTTCGAAAAGGGTCAGCGCGAAGAAGATGCCGAGCGCCGCCCGGAGCGCCTGTGGGACGAGAAGCGCGCGCTCGCGATACGCGACAAGTGCCTGGGCAAACCCGGCGATATCACCGAAGAAAGCAAGCCGTCGACGCAGCTTTCACCGCTGCTCTTCGATCTCACGAGCTTGCAGCGCGCGGCGAATTCGCGCTTCGGTTTCTCGGCCAAGATGACGCTCTCGCTTGCGCAGGCGCTGTACGAGAAGCATAAAGTCCTTACCTATCCGCGTACCGATTCGCGTGCGCTGCCGGAAGACTATCTGGACGCGGTGAAAGCGTCGCTCGAGATGCTGCGAGGCGAGGGGCCCAAGAAAGGCAAAGCGGACCCCGCACAACCGTACGCCCAGTTCGCCGCGAAGGTGCTCAACAGCCAGTGGGTGAAACCGAACAAGCGCATCTTCAATAACGCCAAGGTGAGCGACCATTTCGCCATCATTCCGACGATGCTTGCGCCCAAGCATCTCAATGAAGCGGAAACGAAGCTGTACGATCTTGTGGTGCGCCGTTTCCTCGCCGTGTTTTATCCGGCCGCCGAATACCAGATCACCACGCGGATCACGCGCGTGGCCGGCGAAGCGTTCAAAAGCGAAGGGCGCGTGCTCGTCAATCCCGGCTGGCTGGAAGTGCACGGCAAGGAGGCGGACGACGAAGAAGCGCCCAGCCTCGTGGCCGTAAAGGCGGGCGAGAAAGCGGGCAACGAAGCGATCGAAGTCGTGCAGAACCGTACCAAGCCGCCGGCACGCTTCACGGAAGCGACGCTGCTCACGGCCATGGAAGGCGCCGGCAAGCTCGTCGAGGACGAGGAGCTGCGAGATGCGATGAAGGAGCGCGGGCTCGGCACGCCGGCGACGCGCGCCGTGATCATCGAAAAGCTCATCGCCGAGGAGTATCTCGTGCGCAACGGACGCGAGCTGCAGCCGACGCCGAAGGCGTTTTCGCTGCTCACGTTGCTGCGCGGGCTCGAAATTCCCGAGCTCACTTCCCCCGAACTTACCGGCGAATGGGAATTCAAGCTGAAAGAAATCGAGCACGGCCGCTTGAAGCGCGAAGCGTTCATGCGCGAGATCGCGAAGATGACGAAGGATATCGTCGATCGCGCAAAGCGCCATGAAAGCGATACGGTGCCGGGCGATTACTCGACACTGGATACGCCCTGTCCCAAGTGCGGCGGTGTCATCAAGGAAAACTACAAGAAGTTCCAGTGCCAGAGCTGCGACTTCTCGCTGTGGCGCATACTCTCCGGCCGGCAATTCGACCCGATCGAAATCGAAGAGCTGCTCGTGAAGAAGCAGATCGGCCCGCTCCAAGGCTTCCGCAGCCGGCTCGGCAAGCCGTTCGCCGCAATCATCAAGCTCACGCCCGATTTCAAGCTGGAGTTCGACTTCGGACAGCAGAGCGCAGAAGGCGAGGGCGAGCCGGTCGACTTCACAGGTCAGGAATCGTTGGGAACGTGCCCCAAATGCGGCGGGCAGGTGTATGCGCACGGTATGTCGTACCTGTGCGAGAACACCGCCGCCGTGCCGCGCAAATGCGATTTCCGCTCCGGCAAGATCATTCTGCAGCGGCATATAGAGCCGGAGCAGATGAGGAAGCTGCTTGCCGAAGGCAAGACCGACCTGCTCCACGGCTTCATCTCGAAGAAGGGTCGCCCGTTCTCGGCTTACTTGGTGCGGGGCGCCGACGGCAAAGTCGGCTTCGAGTTCGCTCCGCGTGCCGCCAAAGCACCGGCGAAGACCAAGACGCCTGCGCGTTCGCGCAAAGCCGCCGCCTCCTGACGGCATACGCTACCCGCGGTATCAGCGGGGTGCCGGAAAAGGGGTAAAGCCGGGCGGTGTTTCGCTGTTCCGCTCGGGACGCTCGGGGGCACACGAGGTGCCGCAGTCACGGAGGAAAACGGTGGTTGCTCCGTTCTTCCACCGCTCGCCGTCCCGACATTGCCTGCGGAAGCAGACTAGACGTCGAGGTTTCGCACCCCGAGCGCGTTGCTCTCGATGAAGTTGCGGCGCGGCTCGACTTGATCGCCCATCAGCGTCGAGAAAATGTCCTCTGCCCCGATGGCGTCTTCGATTTGCGTCTTGAGCAGGCGGCGCGTGCCCGGATCCATGGTCGTCTCCCACAGCTGCTCGGGATTCATTTCGCCCAGACCCTTGTAGCGCTGTATGCTCACGCCGCGCTGGACTTCCGCAAGCACCCATTCAATGGCCTGGCGGAAGTCCTTCACCGGCTGTTCGTGGTCACCGCGCTTTACGTACGCGCTGTCGGTAAGCAGGCCCTGCAGCACCTGCGCGGTCTTCTTGATTTGCGCATAGTCGCCGCTCTGGACGAAATCGGCGTCGATGTAACCCTGGTGCACAATCCCGTGCTGCATCTTGCTGATGATCAGGATGTAGCGCTCGGTTTTCTCGTCGAGATGAGAGTGCACCTCGATGCTGAGACCGGAGAGCAGGTCCTGCAGGGCTTTCGCGCTCGCGGCAGCGGTTTGCTCGTCGGTGAGATCAAGAGCGACCGGCTGTTTGAGCAGCGCATGCAGCACCGACTGATCGATGAGCCTGCTCACGCGCTCAATGACCGCTTCGGCGAGCAGATATTCATTTGCAACCTGCTCGAACGCTTCGCGTGACAGCGGCGGCTCGCCCGCTGTGCTGTAGAGCTCGGCTTCCGACAGAGCGAGCTTCAGCAGGTACTGCTTGAGCTCGTGCTCGTCCTTGAGATAGCGCTCCTGGCGCCCATGCTTCACTTTGAACAGCGGCGGCTGCGCGATGTAGATGTGGCCGCGCTCGATGAGCTCAGGCATCTGCCGATAGAAGAAGGTGAGCAGCAGCGTGCGGATATGGGCGCCGTCGACGTCGGCGTCAGTCATGATGATGACCTTGTGGTAGCGGAGCTTGGCGAGATCGAAATCGTCGCGGCCGATGCCGGTGCCGAGCGCGGTGATCAGCGTGCCGATCTCCTGGCTTGAGAGCATCTTGTCGAAGCGCGCGCGCTCGACGTTCAGGATCTTGCCGCGCAGCGGCAGCACCGCCTGGAATTCGCGGTTGCGGCCCTGCTTGGCGGAGCCGCCGGCCGAATCGCCCTCGACGATGAACAGCTCGGACTTCGCCGGGTCTTTCTCCTGGCAGTCAGCCAGCTTGCCGGGCAGGCCCGCGATGTCGAGCGCGCCCTTGCGCCGCGTGAGTTCGCGCGCCTTGCGCGCCGCTTCACGCGCACGGGCCGCGTCGATGAT
>JBLNBW010000314.1:0-6074 GCA_050260255.1 Rhodospirillaceae bacterium
GCCCAGCTCAAGCGGGGCGGACGGATGGTGATACCGCTCGGCTCTCCCGGCGGGGCGCAGGTGCTGAACCTCGTGCGCAAGCTGGACGACGGCAGCGTGACACGCACTCCGGTGCTGGGAGTGCGTTTCGTGCCGTTTACCGGGAAGACCAGGCCGCGCTGATCGACGGCGCGCTCCCGCCTGCGAGGCGCCCCCAAACCGTGCGGCGGCGATCAGAACGTGTGGCGTATGCCGAAGCGCAGCCCTTGCCGGCGGTAAGCGGCGCGATCGGAGTTGACTACGTCGTATGTCAGGGCCCACTGCGGCGCGAGCCAATGATGGCCGGAGAGGGCGAGATCCCGGCTGTCGGTGCCAGGCGCGGACGGGAGCATGCCGGCATGCAGGTCGCGACCGGCGGTGTACGAAAGACCGATGCTGCTGCGATTGCCGTAGCTGAAGTTGAGCGCGAAGCGATGCGACGGGGAAGGCCCGGCGGCATCGTTGCGACCGGAATACAGGGTGTAGCCGCCGCTGAACGGTCCCCAGCCCTGCTCGACCGCGAGCGCAACGACGTTGCTGCCAGCCTGTTTCTGGCGCAGGCCGAGCCCCAATCCGAGCCCGCTGCTGAACGAGCGCACGACCTGGCCGCTCAAGGCGTACGTGCTCGTGAACGGATCGTTCGTGGCCGGCCCCGTTTCGAACACGCCCGTGAAGTTGTCGGCGTAGCTGTAGGCGAGGCGCGATGCAGGAATGGTCCCCGGAGCGCGCTCCCGCAAGCCATACAAGGGTGACGGCTGCGGCGGCGCCGACTGCGCTGGCGTCTCACCGGGCTGCCACAGTGGCGCGCCGACGCGGTACGCATCGACGGGCGCAAAGTCGATGTATCCGGGCACGCGCAAGCCTCTCAACGACGATCCTTCTGCGGCCATAGCGCCCTGCGCAACGACGCATGCGCCCGCAGCGGCAAGACAGAGGCAGCGGTACATGCGGTCGTCATGCAGGAGACGCGCGTGCGGCCTGGATCGGGCTGTGAACATGGCGGCTGAATGGCGGACGTGGTGAGTCGGCGAAAAGATTGTAATACGGCCTCGCGCCTTCGAAGCGTGCAATGTGCCGTAAAGATGCCTCTGCCTCCACCGAGTGTTGCATTTCCGTTACAGCGGCGCCGCCATGCACCAGGAACAGGCGAGATTCTCGGCCTGCGCACCAAGGGCAGGCAGAGGCGGGCAGATGGGCAAGGCAGGAACCGGTATGGCGCGCGCCGGGCGACTGGCATAGGGGTTGCTAAACGTGTGCCACTGCCACGGCACACGCAAGAATGAACACGGTCCGCACCCTGCAGGAATTGATGCATGTCACACCCGGAATTACGGAAGCCGAGGCGGCGCAGCTGCTGGGCGCGCTTCTCGACGACGGATTGCCCGAGCTCGAACAAGGCGCCCTGCTCGCGCTGCTCGAAATAAGGCCCCTCGGGCTGCCTGCATTCATCGGTTTTCATCGCGCGCTGGCGGAGCGCTGTTTTCGCCTGGCTCCGCCTTCGAATGGCGTAAGGCCGCTGCTCCTCGCCACGCACTGCGCGCACGATCGCATCGAGCCCAACCTCCTTCCGCTCCTTGCGCTGGTCTTGCAGCGGCTCGGCATGACGGTGCTCATACACGGCACACTGGAAGGAGCGGGGATGGCGGGCTCGGCTCACGTTTTTCGCGACCTCGACGTCATGCCGTGCTCTAGCCTCACGCAAGCGCAGCAGCAGCTCGATCAGGAGCACCTCGCTTTCGTGCCGACGGCGGTCCTCGCTCCGGGACTGGCACGCCTCATGGCCCGCCGCCCCAGGCTGGGATGCGAGCGGATCACGCACCTGCTGCATCGCATGCTGGACCCCTATGGCGCGCAAGGTCTTTCGGTGGTCGCTACGGGCAGCGGCTACGATGCGCGCATGCTGCCGTCGTTGTTCCAGATGGTGGGAGCCCATGCGTTGCTCCTCGAGGGTACCGAGGGCGAGCCGTTTGCATGTCCCCACCGCCGGCCCGCGCTCGAACTCGTCCACGAAGGCGGGCGCGAACTGCTGTTTGCGTCCGAGGCAGGGACCAAAAAGCCCCGTGTCGGGTCATCGGATATCCTGCAGACTGCAGATTGGACGCGTCGCGCGCTGCGCGGTGAGGTACCATTGCCTCTGCCATTGGTCAACCAGGTCGCTTGCTGCCTGTATGGGGCAGGCTACGCGTCGGATATCAATCAGGCCAAAGCGATCGCGGCACTGGAGACCGGCAGCCTGGTCACGGCGTGAGTCCGTGACTGCAACATTCGTCAGAGGAGATTTTCGTGCAACACACACTACCCCCCCTTCCGTACGGGATGGACGCATTGCAGCCTCACATCTCTAAGGAGACGCTCGAGTATCACTATGGCAAGCATCACCAGACGTACGTCACCAACCTCAACAAGCTGATCCCGGGCACCGAGTACGAAAACATGTCGCTCGAGGACATCATCCGCAAATCGCAGGGCCCGGTGTTCAACAACTCCGCGCAGGTGTGGAATCACACCTTCTTCTGGAGCAGCATGAGCCCGCAGGGGGGCGGAAAGCCGCGCGGTCAGGTGGCAAAGGCGATCGAAGGCAAGTTCGGCTCGTTCGAGGCGTTCAAGGACAAGTTTTCCGCTGCGGCGGTGGGCGTGTTCGGGTCGGGATGGGCCTGGCTCGTGAAGAAAGCCGACGGCTCCGTGGATATCGAGACGACGTCCAACGCCGGCACGCCGCTCACCGGCGCGAACAAGGCGCTGCTTACCTGCGACGTGTGGGAGCACGCCTACTACATCGATTACCGCAACCGCCGGCCGGACTTCGTGGCCGCGTACTGGAACGTCATCAACTGGGATTTCGCCGAGAAGAACTACGGCGCGTAATCAGCGCGTATCGATGATGAAGAGGGGGCGCGGTGCGCCCCTTTTTTTTGCTCCCGGCGGGGCTCAGTGAGCGGCTGGCGCCTGCTGCAACCCTTCTACTTTGTCTCCCGGCTTGACGCCGCGCTTGCGATACCAGCCGAGGTTAGCCTCCAGCGCGTACTTCGCTGGGCGGGCCGCGACGTGCGAGTTCTGTGTCTGCGGCTGCATGTCTTCGATATTGATGATGACGCCGCGCTCGTCGATGAACGCCACCGAGAGCGGCACGTACGTGTTCATCATCCACATGCCGTGCAGCGCCGATTCGGGAAACACGAACAGCATGCCGCGATTCTCCGGCAGCATGCGCCGGTGCATCAGTCCCTGCGCGCGCTCGTTGTCGGTGCTCGCCACTTCGACGATGATCTTATGGCCGCGCATCGTGAGCACCGTCTCGGGAAGCTGCGCGAGCGCAAACTGGACCCAGCACAGTAAGAACAGCGTTCCTAGCAGTTTTTTCATCAATGCTCCGTTGTTTGCCCACCCGGCATGCTCGCGGTCAGCCATGCGCATATGGCGCCCAGGATGCTGTCGACCTCACCGACGGCCGGTAGCAGCCGCAGCTGCACGTCGGGGTGGCGTTCCTGGACCTCCGCAAGCAGACGGGGCACGTCTTCCTTGAGATGTCCGCCTTGCGCCATGAACAGCGGTGCGACCGTCACGTCTGCAACACCGCTGGTGGCGATGCGGTCCATTACTTCGGTGAGCCGCGGCGCCATGATTTCGAGGTAAGCGAGCTCGACGACCACGTCCGGGCGCTGATGGCGCACGAGATCCCGTATCTTCTCGAACGGCGCCGCCCACCCGGGGTCACGTGCGCCGTGCGCGAACAGGATGAGCGCGTGTCGCTTCATGACGCCGAGGGATAACAGGGAGCCTCAATGGTTGCCGGTGCTGCCGAATCCGCCCGCGCCACGGGCGCTCGCGTCGAAATCGTCGACGATGTTGAACCCGACCTGCACGACCGGCACGATGACAAGCTGGGCAAGGCGTTCGAGAGGCTGCAGCGTGAACGCGGTAAGCCCGCGATTCCACGTCGAGATGAAGAGCTGGCCTTGATAGTCCGAATCGATGAGCCCGACCAGATTGCCGAGCACGATGCCATGCTTGTGGCCGAGCCCCGAGCGGGGCAGGATCATCGCGGCATACCCGGGATCGGCTATGTGTATCGCCATGCCCGACGGCACGAGCGCGGTGTGTCCCGGCTCGAGCGTGAGCGGCGCATCGATGCATGCTCTGAGGTCGAGGCCCGCGGAGCCCGGCGTTGCGTACTGCGGCAGGTGCTCGCGCAGCCGCGCATCGAGGATTTTGACGTCTATCGCATTCATGCTGCAGCTTAAAAGTGGAGATCAGGCGCTGCGCTTCTTGCGCGCGTTATAGAGCCGTGCGGCGTGCTCCACGAGTTGTCGGGCCACGATGTCCTTCGCGGCTCGCGGCAGCGGGTGGGCGCCTTCATCGTCGAACAGCACGATTTCGTTGTCGTCGGAACCTATCGCGTTCTGCGCAAGATTGGCGGCAAGGAGCGGCAGCTTCTTGCGCTTGCGCTTGGCTTCCGCGTACTCGGCGAGCTTTTCGCTTTCTGCGGCAAATCCTATGCAAAAAGGCGGCCGCGCCAGCGCGGCGACGTGCGCGAGGATGTCCGGATTCGGCGCGAGCTCGAGCGTGAGGTGCTTGTCGTTCTTCTTGATCTTCTGCGCGTGGCGCTCGACGACGTGGTAGTCGGACACGGCCGCAACAGCGATGAACATGTCCGCATCGGCAACATGGGCCTTCACCGCGTCGAACATCTCGGCCGCGGTGACGACGTCTATCCGTTTCGCTTGGGGCGGCGCTGCGAGCGACGTCGGCCCGGAGACGAGCGTTACGTTCGCACCCGCGGCGAGAGCGGCTCTCGCGATCGCGTACCCCATCTTGCCGGAGCTGCGGTTCGTGACGCCGCGCACCGGGTCTATCGGCTCGAACGTAGGGCCCGCGGTCATCAGCACATTGACTCCCACGAGCGATCTCGGCGCCAAGGTCGCAACGACCGCATCGGCGAGGTCGACGGGCTCGAGCATGCGGCCCATGCCCACTTCACCGCACGCCTGGTCACCGCTCGCCGGTCCCAGTATGACGATGCCGTCGCGCTGCAGCTGCTGGATATTGCGCTGCGTGGCGGGATGTTCCCACATCTGCCGGTTCATCGCGGGCGCGACGATGAGCGTGCAGTCGCGCGCGATGCACAGCGTGGAGAGCAGGTCGTCGCACAGGCCGTGCGCGAGCTTCGCGAGGAAGTCGGCCGTCGCAGGCGCGACGACGATGGCGGCCTTGTCGCGCGTGAGATCGATGTGGGGCATGCCGTTCGCAATCCGGTTGTCCCACATGTCCGTATAGACGGGGCGGCCGGAGAGTGCCTGCAATGTCGCAGGCGCGACGAATCGGCATGCGGCGTCGGTCATCACGACGTCGATCGCATAGCCCCGGTCCATTAGCCGGCGCACGAGATCGGCGCCTTTGTAGGCTGCAATGCCGCCGGTGATGCCAACGAGAAGCTTGGAGGGGGGTTCGGTCACGATAGCGCCTGGCGAGTGGTGAGGGAGTGTACCTGCAAACCGACGTGGCGGTAAACGCGCGGCCCGTCTGCCCGTTTATGGTGACAGCGCAAGGCGGGAGGAGCTGCCATGGCGATACGGGACTGGCCGGCCGATGACCGGCCGCGAGAAAAACTGCTCATGAAAGGGGCTGAAGCCCTGTCCGATGCCGAACTCGTCGCCATTTTTCTTCGTACCGGCGTACGCGGCCGCAGCGCCGTCGAGCTCGCACGCGACATCCTCGAGCGTTGCGGCTCGTTATCCGGATTGCTTGCGGCAGGTCAGCCGGTGTTTTGTACGGTCCCAGGGCTGGGCGACGCGAAGTACGCGCAGTTGCGGGCCGCGCTCGAAATGGTAAGGCGCGCGTTGCGGGAGAAGCTTGATCGCGGCGCGGCGCTCGGATCGCCGCAAGCGGTACGCGATTATCTACGGCTCAAGCTGCACGGACTGGCGCACGAGGTGTTCGTCGGCGTGTTCCTCGACGCGCAGAATCGCGTCATCGCGGTCGAGGAGCTGTTTCGGGGCACGTTGACGCAGACCAGCGTCTTTCCACGAGAGATCGTCAAGCGCGCGCTGCACTACAAC
>JBLNBW010000315.1:0-35296 GCA_050260255.1 Rhodospirillaceae bacterium
GCGCGCAAGACCGGGCCCCGACAGCCACGTCTCTATGCAGCCATGCTTGCCGCAGTAACACGCCGGACCGGGACGCTCGTCGTCCTGCGGCCACGGAAGGGGGTTGTGCCCCCACTCCCCGGCGATGGCATTGACGCCCTCCAGCACGCGGCCGTGCACATAGACACCGCCGCCTACGCCCGTTCCGAGTATGACTCCGAATGCGATGCTCGCTCCGGCGGCGGCGCCGTCGGTGGCTTCCGAAAGGATGAAGCAGTTGGCATCGTTTGCCAGTGCGATACGGCGCTCCAGCATGCGCTCGAGGTCCTCCTTGAGCGGCTGGCCGTTGAGGCACGTGGAGTTGGAATTGCGGATGCGGCCGGTGGCGGGGGAAATCGCGCCCGGCGTTCCGATGCCGACGGAAGCCGCACGACCCACTTCACGCTCGGCATCGGCGACGAGCTGCACGATGAGCCGCAGGGTCGCGGCGTAATCGCCGGAAGGCGTCGCGGCACGCCGGCGCAGGAGCTCGCGGCCGTGCGCATCGAGTGCCGCGATTTCCGTCTTCGTGCCGCCCAGATCTATGCCGATGCGTGCGGCCGGCGCCATGCGCGGTCGCCGTTACGGCAGCTGTATCTTTCCGCCGCCGCCCAGGCCACCGCCGCCCAGTCCGCCCATGGGTCCTTGCGGGACGACGATGGAAGAGGCCGCCTGGCGGCGCATCTCCTGCAGCTCGCGCACGGTGCGCTCTATCGCGTCCTTCGCCGAAGCGCCGAACTTGTCCACTGCTTCGGCGAGCGACTTCGCCTCGATATCGAAGTTGATCGGCAGCGGGCCCGCCTGCGTCATGATCTGCGCTTCGCCCATGTAAATGACCGGCCGCGATGCGTCCACCGTGGCGTCGCTTTTGAGCGGCGTCATCATGCGTATGGTCCCCACCTTCCGGTCGGTCACGATGTCCTCGCGATAGAGCGAGTTCGGATCCATTTTGGCTTCGGTCATGCGATCGGGGTTTGCAGCCATGAGCGCCTCTTCAATACGTTGACAATAGGGGCGAAGGGTACCAGAAAACCGCCGCGGTCCGCACCGGCTGTCTTAACCTATCCCTTCGGCTTTCTTCGCGTCCTGCACGGTGGGACGGCGGGCCATGCGGGCGAGAAAATCCCCGAGCGCGGGCCAGGGCTTGATGTCGACCTTCAGGAAATGGGTCCAGTTGAGCACGGCGAAAAGATACGCATCCGCGATCGTGAAGTCCGGCCCCATGAGATAGTCGGTGGAACGCAGCTGACGCGCCACGTATGCGAGACGCGGTTTGAGGAGGGCGATGACCTCCTCGCGCCTGTCCTGGCGCTCTTCGTGAAACAGCCGTCCGAACGTCTTATGCAGCTCCGACGAGATGTAATTGAGCCACTCGATGAGCCGATAGCGGGCCATGGTCCCGGCAGCCGGAGCGAGCCGCCGCTCCGGCGCACTGTCCGCGACATATTGGAGGCAGACCGCCGCTTCGGTCAGTACATCACCGCTGTCGAGCTGCAGCGCCGGTACGCTGCCCTTCGGATTGACCTCGAAATAATCGCGGTCGTGCTCCGTGCGCTTGGTCTTGAGGTCGACCTTTTCGAGCTGAAACGGCATGCTCACTTCGCGCAGCGCGATGTGCACGGCGAGCGAGCATGCTCCGGGCGAATAATAAAGTCTCATGCGACGTATCTCCTCGCGTTACAGCGGTCTTGAAGTCGTGAGCGCCGCAGCCCAAGGGCTGCAAATTGTGGGCCGCTATGCCGTCAGGCGGTCGAGCGCATCGCACGCCGCCACGGCGCCGTCTTCGTTGGACAGCCGGGCGGCGACTGCGGTTGCTGCCTGCGCGTATGCGGGGGTGTCGAGGACCTGCCGAAGCTCGCTCGCAAGTCTATCCACGGTGACGCGCTGAAACGGCAGCACGCGTCCGATACCGAGCATTACGGCGCGCCTTGCGTTGTCGGGCTGGTCGAACGCCGCCGGCACGATCAACTGCGGCCGGCCGCTGCGCAGCGCCTGCGCGAGCGTGCCGATGCCGCAGGTATGGACCAGTGCGGACGCGCGCGGAAATATGGCGGAGTAGGGCAGGTACGGAAACGCTGCTATACCGCGCGGCGTGGCGGGCGGGGACGCGTGCCGGCCCGTGAGCAGAACGGCGCGGCGGCCGAGCTGCGATGCCGCGGCGATGGCGATCGGCCAGAACTTGGCTGCGATGGTCACGGCGGAGGAGCCCAGCCCGAACACCACGGGCGCGTCGCCGTCTGCGAGAAAACGCTCCAGCGCTGCGGCGGTCGTCTCGTCGGGCGCGGACCCTTCGTAGCGCGGAAAACCGCAGATCGCCGTATGGGCCGGCCAATCGCGCTGCGGCTGCGCGAGCAGTGGCGAGAACAGCGCAAGATTGAGGTAAGGCGAGTACTGGCCTTCGAATTGCGCGAGCTTGGCGCTCGGTATGCCGAGCTCGCGGCGCAGCTCGCGCAGCGGCGCCTCCCACGAGCCGACGACAGCCTTGGCGAGCGAGAACGCCAGGCGATAAGGCGCGACGCCGAGGTTACGGACGGCAAACAGCCATCCGGCACCGGGCAGTACGGGAGGATCGACCGCCGACATGAGGCTCAGCGGCGCCAGCACCGTGGACGCCCAGGGCAGAGCGCGCTTCTCCGCGACGAGCGGTCCGGCAAAGGTAATCGGATGGCTCACGAGCACATCCGCGTCTTGGGTTGCGTCGTAAAGATCGGTATAGCTCTCACGCACGTGCGGCATGAACATGTGGCGGACGAGAAACTCCGGTCCGCGCTTCAAATCGAGCAGCTGATGCATGAAGCGCGCGGGGTCGCCGAGCACGTTCGCGGACGGGCGCATGGGGTGAAAATCGACGCCCGCCGCGGCGACGGCGTCGGCATAGAGGTCGAACGTCGCGATCACCGGACGATGTCCGCGCCGTTGGAGTTCCTGAGCGATGGCTATCATCGGGTGCAGGTCACCCAGAGAGCCGAACGTGGCAAGGACGATCTTCACGAAGGCGGATTGTTCCCAAAAACGTCTTTCCTGAAAACCGCGAACCGCAAATGCGGGTAAGCGAACCGCATGGCATGCACGACTGCCTTGTTCACCGGGCATGGTATCTGCGCCGCTGTCGCACCTGCTTCGGATAAACTAGCGGCCATGCCGGACATCGTTCTGTCGACCATCAACGCCCGCTACGTCCACGCTTCGCTGGGGCTGCGCTATTTGCGCGCGAACATGGGCGAGCTGCGCGATCGCACGCAGATCGTCGAGTTCGTCCTCGGCGCACGACCGCTCGATATGGTCGAGCAGCTACTCGCGCTGCGGCCGCGCATTATCGGCTTAGGGGTATACATCTGGAACGCCGAGGAGACCGCGCGTGTCGTCGCGCAGCTGAAGCGCGTCGCGCCCGAGGTCGTCGTCATCGTCGGCGGCCCGGAAGTGAGCCACGAGACGAACGAGCAGCGCGTGTGTGCCGATGCGGACTACACGGTCACCGGCTGGGGCGACGTGACGCTGCCGCGGCTTGCGAAAGCGCTGCTTGCCGGTGAGCGACCGGCCGGGCGCGTGGTGTCCGGCGAACAACCGCCGCTCAAGCACATCGCCCTGCCCTATGACGAATACAGCGACGAAGACATCGCGCGGCGCTTCATCTACGTCGAGGCCTCGCGCGGCTGTCCGTTCAAGTGCGAATTCTGCCTTTCCGCGCTCGACAAGACCGCATGGCCTTTCGATCTGGACGCACTCATCGAGGCGCTGGGACGCTTGCATGCGCGCGGGGCCCGCCACTTCCGCTTCGTCGATCGCACGTTCAACCTCAAGGTGGCCACGAGCCTGCGCATACTGGAGTTCTTTCTCGAGCGCATGGACGATCACACGTTCCTGCATTTCGAGCTCATCCCCGATCACCTGCCCGACGCGCTGAAGCAGGCAATCGTGCGCTTTCCCGCAGGCGCGCTCCATTTCGAAGTCGGCATACAGACATGGAACACCGATGTGCAGGCGCTCATCTCGCGACGCCAGGACAACGAGCGCGCCGCGCACAACATCGCATGGCTGCGCGAGCATACGGATGCCTTGGTGCACGTCGACCTCATCGCGGGACTGCCCGGCGAGGATCTCGCAAGCTTCGGCGCGGGCTTCGATCGATTGCTCGCCTTGAGGCCGCATGAAATTCAGGTCGGCATCCTCAAGCGGCTGCGCGGCACTCCGATCGCGCGGCATACCGAGTCCTACGCAATGCGCTACAACCCGGATCCGCCGTACAACGTGCTTGCGACCGATCGCATCCCGTTTGCCGACATGCAGCGCGTGGGGCGTTTCGCGCGCTACTGGGATATGGTGGGCAACTCCGGACGGTTCGCGCGCGCTCTTGCGCTGCTCTACGGCGGCGGCGGATCCAGGTTCGAGCGATTCATGGCGTTCGCGGACTGGTTCTACGCAGCCACCGGCAAGACGCACGAGATCGCGCTCGAGCGGATGTACGACATGCTGCACGCGTATCTGGTGAAGGAAATGAAGACGGACGCGGCCGCTGCAGAGGCCGCGCTCGCTGCCGATTACGAAGGCAGCGGCGCCAAGGGGCGGCTCGCCTTCATGCATACCGGCACGCGCCCGCAGCGTCAGCCGGGCAATACGACGCGCAGCCGCATGCGACAGGTACGTCACTTGCAAACCGGTTAAGGCCTTACCCGCCGTCGTATCTCGCATGGGACCAGCAAAAAACGTGTTGGGCGAAGTGCTGCAGCCCTGCTGTTTTGCGCCGATCACCGGCTACAGCCGCAGCGGCTTTTGCGAAGCGAGCATCCATGACGCCGGCGTGCACACCGTCTGCGCGCAGATGACTGCGGAATTCCTCGCGTTCAGCAAGGCCCGAGGCAACGATCTCACCGTCGCGGTGCCGCAGTTTCGTTTTCCCGGATTGCGGCCGGGAAGTCGCTGGTGTCTTTGCGCCGAGCGCTGGAAGGAAGCGTATGACGCCGGCGTCGCGCCGCCTGTGATACTCTCTGCGACGCACGAAGCTACGCTAGCCTACGTGCCCCTCGCTGCGCTCAAGCAGCATGCGATTGACTGAGAGAGCCCATGGCTGATATCGAACACGCATCCGGTCTCGCTGTGCCGACGCAGGGTCTCGTCAACCTGACGCACGTCATGTACGGGCTGCATGCCTTCAGCGCGCTCATGGGCATACTGGGCCCCGCGTTCATCATCACGGCGTTCCTGACCGGCTGGCCGTCCATCATTGCGGTCATCATCAACTACGTGAAGCGCAGCGATGTGCGGCACACGTTTCTCGATTCGCATTTCCGCTGGCAGATACGCACGTTCTGGTTCGCCGTTCTGTGGCTGGTCGTGATGATGGTGCTCGTCATGACGATCATCGGCATACCGTTCGCCATCGGACTCGGCGTCGCCGTCGGCATCTGGGTGCTCTACCGCCTGATACGCGGATGGATGACGTTGTCGAGCCGCCGTCCCATGCCGCTCTAGCGTGACTGTAAGGCTGGACAAATGGCTGTGGGCCGCGCGCTTCTTCAAGACGCGGTCTGCCGCGCAGCAGGCGATAGACGGCGGGCGCGTGAAATTGAACGGCGAGCGCGCCAAGCCCGCGAAGGCGCTGTCGGTGGGCGATCGGCTCGTGATACACATCGGCATGTACGAGTGGCTCATCACCGTGCGCGAGCTCACGGACAAGCGCGGCCCGGCGCCGGTTGCACGCGCGCTGTACGAAGAAAGTCCTGAAAGCATCGCTCGCCGTGCGGATCTCATCGAGCGGCGCAAGGCGTTCGGTCATCCGGGCGCGGACCGGGATGGGCGTCCCACCAAGCGGGAGCGCCGACAGCTCGAGCGCTGGAGGGATCCCGGTGATGACGATGACGAATAATGACGAATGAGCGCCCCATGATCCGCGCGCGACTGGTATCCTTCACGTTTTCTTCGGAGCGCGAGGACGTACATGGCTAGATCTGCGAGCGGCGATGACATCGGCAAGCTCATCCTCCGTCTTGGGCTGGGGGTGATGCTGATCTTTCACGGGGTGGCGAAGATCATCGGCGGTCCCGGCATGATCGTCGGCCTCGTCGTCAAGGCGGGGCTGCCGCAGCCGATTGCGTATCTCGTCTATGTCGGCGAGCTGCTCGCGCCGCTGCTCGTTATCATTGGTCTGTGGACGCGTCCCGCCGCGGTCGTCATCGCCATCAACATGGCGGTGGCGGTATGGCTGGTCCATGCGCATCAGCTCTTCACCGTCGATCCGAAAACGGGCGGCTGGGCACTCGAGCTGCAGGGATTTTATTTCGTAACGGCGCTCGCCATTGCGCTGCTGGGCGCCGGACGATTCAGCATGGGCGGTGCGGGCGGGAGATGGAACTAGCGCCGTGAGCCGGGCAGGATCGGCGCAACGCGGAGCAGGGCCCCCTTGCGGGATGCGACCGTGGAGCCGATCGTGAGCGCGTCGTTCTACTGCGCCGATCCACGCGCGCCTTCGGGGTCATATCCCAGAGGGAACCCTGTTCCGCCCTACGGGCGCGCTGGGCCTTCGGATGCGACCTGGGCGAATCGGCGCCGCCGCGATGCGATTGTCTTAGTGCTTGCCGCCGCCGATGGATGAGCGGCGCGAGCTTCGCGATGACGGGCTTCGCGGTGACGCCCTTCGCGGGTGTCACTGGCTTCGCGCCATTATTGATATTGATCGCCTCCTGATGGCGCGCGGAGCGCGTATCACTACAAGCTGCTGTCTCAGAAATCCCTGTAACCGCCGATAGACGCAGATAAACGCCGATCTCTGGACGTGATCGCCGCTCGATCTGTGTTCATCGGCGTTCATTGCGGTTGCACCTGCAGTTCTTTTTAGACATCACTCCTGGTGTGCGCAGCACAGCGATATCACCAGTGCGCAGCCCGACATCACAGCGTGCGAAGCGGAGGAGTCACCTGCCTCTACGCCCGCTGCGCCCCCGGTTTTCCATCCTCGAGGGCATAGCGTGCGAGATCGAATATTCCCGACTCCGGATCACGTACATCTTGCAGCGCTCGGAAAGTCGCTGTGCATCGCTCGCGCGTGATCTCGAGCACCGTATAGCCCCGCCGGGCGGCGTTCGCGAGCTTGATGTGCGGATTCTTCGCGATGATGGTTTCGACGCGCTTTCGCGAGGGACCCTGAGAGCTGATCGAGGTGCCGCAGAATTCGGTCGCGACGACCGGCGCTCGTGTGTTGTCGAAATCCACCTTGAGGTCCGCGACCACAGCCATGTGCACGTCGCCGCTGATTACCACCGGGTTGCTCACGCGCCGCTCGGCGAGCTCGCGCAGCAGTCGCTCGCGCGCCTTCGGATAGCCGTCCCAGCCATCGGTCCAGAATTCCTGGCCGGCGCCGGGCCCGCGGTCGCACTGTGCCATCAGCGTTTGCTGCGCGACGATGTTCCAGCGCGCGGTGGATTGTCTCAGGGCCTCGTGCAGCCACTGCTCCTGCCTGGTGCCGAGAAACGTGAGCGCGGCGTCAAGGCGTTCGGGGCACGCACCTGCGGCGACGCCGTTGCCGCCCCCGTATCCGGCGCGAGGGCAGACCTGGTGCGATTTGTATTGGCGGCTGTCGAGTACATGAAACGATGCAAGGCCGCCGTACGGCACGCGCGTATAGAGCTGCATGCCCGCGCCTTGCGGCCTGGCCCAGGCCGGCAGCGGCATGTGCTCGTAATACGCCTGGTATGCGGCGGCCCTTCTCGCGAGAAAGGTGGTGCCCTCTTCGAGCCGTTCGGACCGGTCGTTCGCGTAGTCGTTCTGAACTTCGTGATCGTCCCAGGTCACGATCCAGGGGCACGCCGCGTGTGCAGCCTGGAGATCCGGATCGCTTTTATAGAGCGCGTACCGCGCTCGATACTCCTCCAGCGTCACGGGCTCCAGTGCGCCGTGGGAGCGCACGTGCTGCCGTCCCCAGGACGATTCGTAGATGTAATCGCCGAGATGAACCACCATGTCGAGCGGTTCGCGCGCCATGTGGCGATACGCGGCGTAATAGCCCTGTTCATATTGCTGGCAGGACGCAAACGCAAGCTTGAGCCTCGCTGCGTCGCCGTGAGGCGCAGTGCGCGTGCGCCCGACAGGACTGCGAGCTCCGAGTGCGGTGAAGCGATACCAATACCAACGGGCGGATTCCAGTCCATCGACATCGACATGCACCGAATATCCCCACGCCGGCCGGGCGCGCGATTCTCCGCGCAACGCGATGTCATGAAAGAATTCGTCGCGAGCGATCTCCCATGCCACCGGGATGCCATCCGCGGGGACGCGCGACGCGGGCGCGGTGATGATGAGGCGCGTCCACAACGTGCAACCGCGCGCATGCGGATAGCCTGACGCGATGCCGAGCGCGAACGGCGTGTCGGGCGAGGACTGCGGACAGGCGAGCGAGGGGCAGAGCGCGGCAGCTGCGGAGGCGGCTAGGAATTCTCGTCGTGTAAGCGCCATGGTGCGGAATATAACGCGCCACCGCGGATTCGGCTTACAAAATCTAAACGCACGTATGCGTTATCATGGCTGCGGATGAAGACGCTCAATATCATCGGACCGGGGCGCGTGGGGCGCACGCTCGGCGCGTTGTGGGCGCAGTCGAACGCTTTCCTCATCGGGGACGTGTATGCCCGCACGGCCACAAGTGGTCGCACAGCGCTGGCATTCATCGGCGCGGGCCGCTCGGTGAAGTCGGTGGCGGACATGGCGCCCGCCGATGTGTGGCTCGTCGCCACGCCGGACGCGCATATCGTGGCGGCATGCGCTGCGGTGGCCGAAGCGGGGCGCTTTCGGCCCGGGGACATCGTTTTCCATTGCAGCGGCGCAATGGCTGCATCGGACTTGCGGCGAGCGACGGCGGCGGTCGGTGTTCGCGTCGCGAGCGTCCATCCCCTGAAAACCTTCGCGAACGCTGCGGACGCGAAATCGACCTTCGAAGGCACGTTTTGCGTGGCCGAAGGCGACGAGCCCGCCCTCGACGTGCTGCGCGCCGCGTTCGACCGCATCGGTGCTCGCTTGATCGCCATAGACGCCGTGGCGAAGCCGCTGTATCACGCGGCGAGTGCGCTCGTGTGCAACGATCTCACCGCGCTCATGGAAGCCGGCCTGCGATGCTACGCGCATGCCGGAATCGATCGCGAGCTTGCAGTTCGCATGATGGAGCCGCTGGTTCGAGAGACGATTGACAACGTCTTCAAGCGGGGAACCGTCGCAGCGCTCACCGGGCCGGTGGTCCGCGGCGATGTCGCGACGGTGGAAAAGCACGTGCGAGGCCTCGATGCGGTCGATCCGCGTATCGGATCCGTGTACCGAGACCTGTCTTCCATTGCGCTGGAGCTCGCGCGCGAACGCCTGGACGCCGAGGCGGTGCTCAAACTCGCCGAAATTCTTTCGGCCGCTCGTGCGCGGTAGATCGTCACCGGGCGCTTTTTTTCGGTAAAATCCGTCACGTCGTTCGAGCCCTCTGCGGTCTCGGTCCGATTCCCTCTTCCCGCCACGCCGGCGCACGCCGCGCGGCAGTCAACACCAACAACACATGTCCGGTATGACGCGTGCCCGTCGGGCCGCTGAGCGCTATGGCGTCGCGCTGCTCGCCGTGGTCGGAGCCATCGCAGCGCGCTGGGTGATGGACCCGCTGCTCGGCAGCGGGCACCCGTTCGCGACCCTGTACGGCGCGGTTGCAGTGGCCGTGTGGTTCGGCGGCGGTGTGCCTGCCGCCGTGACGGCAGTGTCGAGTTATCTCGCCGCGAACTTCCTTTTCGTCGAGCCGCGCGGAGCGCTGGCGTGGAGCAGTGCCGGTGATGTCGCCGGCATGATCGCCTATGCGTTGTCGTGTGTGCTCATCATCGGCTTCGGCGAGGCAATGCGCCGGGCACGCGAAGGCGCGGCCTCGTATCGCATGGAGCTCGTCGAACGGCAGCGCCGCATGGGGACGATACTGGAGAGCATCAGCGACGCGTTCTACGCCGTCGACAACGAGTGGCGCTTTGTCTACGTCAACTCGCAGGCCGAGCGCTTCTTCGGCCACAGCAAGCACGAGCTCATAGGCGCATCCATCTGGAGCGTGTTTCCGGAGGCTGCGCAGAGCAAGCTGGGTGGTGAGCTTCGCCGCGCGATGAGCGAGCAGGTGCCGATCGCGGTCGAGGTGCACGCACCGACGGTGCAGCATTGGGTGGAACTGCGCGCGTATCCTTCGCCGGACGGCTTGTCGGTCTTCTTCCGCGATGTGCAGGACCGCAAGGAGGCCGAGGCGGCCCTCGTCGTCGCCAAGGTGGAAGCCGAGCAGCGCGCCGAGGAAGTCGAGAAGGCGAGGAACATACTGCAGACCATGTTCGAGCACGTGCCGGAAGGCATCATGCTGACCGGCGGGCCGCCGCATTTTCCGCTCATTGCGCACAGCCGTTACGGCGAGCAGCTGCTCGCGAAAAGCCGCGACGAGCTCGTCGGCATGCCGGCGGGCCATCACATCGACGCGTGGCGCGTGCTGCTGCCGGACGGGCGTACGCGGCCCGCGCCGGAGGAGATGCCGTTGTACCGGGCGGCGCATCACGGAGAGCTCGTGAAGAACGTCGAGTTTCTGATGGAGACCGCCGACGGCACGCTGGTGCCGGTGCTCGTAAACGCCGCGCCGGTGCGCAACAAGCAGGGAGAGATCGTCGGCGCGATCAACTGCTGGCGCGACGTGAGCGATGCCAAAATCGCCTATGCGCGTATCGAGGCGGCACAGCGGCGGTTGCAGGCGGTGGCCGACAGCGTGCCCGCGCTGATCTCGTACGTGGATCGACAGTTCCGGTATCAGCTCGCGAACCGCGCGTACGAAGAGTGGCTGGGAATTCCCTCACGGGCGTTCGAGGGGCGGCACGTGCGCGACGTTCTCGGCGAGAAGGCATGGGAAACGCTCAAACCCCATGCGGAACGCGCGGTTCGGGGAGAATGCGCTTCCTTCGAGACGTGCACGATGTTCCGCGACGGAACGAAGCACTGGCTGAGCGTGACCTACAGCCCGGACATCGGCGCCGACGGCATGATCAACGGCTACGTCGGCCACGCGATGGACATCACGCAAAGCAAGCGCACGCAGGCGGCGCTCAACCGGCGCAACGAGCGCCTGGCGCTGCTGTGGGAGGCGGCTGCAGTGCTCCTCTCGACGGACGAGCCGCGCGACATGCTGCACAGGCTCTTTCGCAGCATAGGGCCGCACCTCGGTCTGGACACGTATCTTAGCTTCATGACGAGCGAGTCGGGCGACGTCCTCGTGCTCGAGGCCTGCAGCGGCGTGCCGGAGGAGGACCGGCAGCGCTTGCAGCAGCTGTCGGTGGGCAATGCCGTTTGCGGGAAGGTCGCGTTGCAGCGCAAGCCTCGCGTCGTCGAGGACGTGCAGCGTGCGACGGATGCGGACGTTGGTCTGTTGAAGTCGCTGGGACTCAAGGTCTACGTGTGTCATCCGCTGATAGCCGGTGAGCGGCTCCTGGGGACGCTGTCTTTCGGCAGCCGCACGCGGACGCGGCTGGACGGCGACGAGCTCGATTTCCTGCGTACCGTCGCTCATTACGTTACGCTCGCTTACGAACGCCTGCGCCTGCTCGGCGAGCTGCGCGACGCGGACAGACGCAAGGACGAATTCTTGAGCCTGCTCGCGCACGAGCTGCGCAATCCGCTCGCGCCGGTGCGCAACGGCCTTCAGCTGCTGCGCATGCCGAATGCAGCGCCTGCGACGCTGCGCAAGGCGACCGACATGATGGAGCGCCAGCTTTCGCTCATGGTGAGGCTGATCGACGATCTGCTCGATGTGAGCCGCATAACGCGCGGGAAAGTCGAGCTGCGCCTCGAGCGCGTGGAGCTGAAGAACATCATCATGCAGGGCGTGGAGACCGCCCGCCCTCACATGGAGAACAAGGGGCAGCAGATCACCGTCACCGTGCCGCGCGAGCCGGTGTGGCTCGACGCCGATCCCGTGCGCCTTGCGCAGGTCGTGAGCAATCTCCTCAACAACGCATGCAAGTTCACCGAGCGCGGAGGCAGGATATGGGTCCGCGCCGAGCGGCGCGGCAACGAGGCGGTGATCAAGGTGACGGACACGGGCATCGGCATACCGCCCGAGAAGCTCACCTCGATATTCGACATGTTCGTGCAGGCCGATCCATCGGCGGCACGCCGGCACAGCGGCCTCGGTGTCGGACTCACGCTGGTAAAGAGCCTGGTGGAGATGCACCACGGCACCGTCAACGCGCACAGCGAAGGCGCGAACCGCGGCGCCGAATTCACCGTCGTATTGCCGGTCTCGGCCGATCAGCCGGCGCCGGAAACCATCAAGGAAAAGGAGCACCCCTACATGGCATCCAGACGTATCCTCGTGATCGACGACAGCGCCGACAGCGCAGAATCGCTGGGCATGCTGCTCACGATGATGGGCCATCAGGTGCGGACATCGCTCGATGGGAATGAAGCGCTGCAGGTGGCTGACGCCTTCCATCCGGAAGTGGTGATGTGCGACATCGGCATGCCGGGCATGAGCGGATTCGAGCTTGCGCCCCGACTGCGGGAGCAGCTCGGGCCGGATACCCGGCTCGTTGCGCTGACCGGCTACGGCAGCGACGAGGACCGCCGCCGCACGCAAGCGGCCGGGTTCGATGCACACCTCGTGAAGCCTGTCGACATGGAAGCGTTGCGCGGCATCCTGGCCGAGCCCCCGCGCGACGGTGCGGCGCGCCGCTCGGGTTAATCCCCACGATCGCCGTTTGCCGCGTTTTCTCGCGATCGGCACAATAGGACGTGCCATGCCGCTCAAGACGCTCACCGGAAAGCACTACGACGCCCGCAAGGGGCGAGGCGCGGGCGCCAACCCCGAAGGACGGTTCGAGCTCACGCAGCGCGAAGCGTACGACGACGGGTGGGGGACACCGGATGAGGACGCGCTGCCTGCGCTGAAGACGCACGTCACGGTGGAGCGCGCGCGCAGCATCATCAGTCGGAACGACTCTCCCGACCTTCCTTTCACGCAATCGATCAACCCCTATCAGGGATGCGAGCACGGCTGCGTGTACTGCTACGCGCGTCCCAGCCACGCGTATCGCAATCTCTCTCCAGGCGTCGATTTCGAGACGCGGCTTTTCGCAAAGGTGAACGCGGCGGAGCTGCTGCGCGCGGAGCTCGCGCGTCCCGGATACCGGTGCGAAGAGATCACGATAGGCGCGAACACCGATCCTTACCAGCCGATAGAACGAGCATGGAAGATCACGCGGTCAGTGCTCGAGGTGTGCGCCGAATTCAAGCAACCGGTCAGCATCGTTACCAAGAACGCGCTGGTCGAGCGCGATCTCGACATCCTCGCCCCGATGGCGAGCGAGAACCTCGTCCAGGTATTCGTCTCGTGCAACAACCTCGATCACGACCTCGCGCGCCGGCTGGAACCGCGCTGCTCGGCGCCCCGGCGTCGGCTCGAAGCGATGCGGCGACTCGCCGATGCCGGCGTGCCCGTCGGCGTGCTGGTTGCGCCGGTCATACCCTTCCTCACCGATCATCAGATCGAGCCGGTGCTCGAAGCGGCGTGGGAACACGGCGCGCGGCAGGCGGGCTACGTGCTCATGCGTTTGCCCTGGGAGGTCAAGGAGCTTTTCGCGGATTGGCTGGAGCGGCACTATCCGCTCAAGGCAAAGCATGTGATGAGCCGCGTGCACGCCATGCGCGGCGGGCGCGACAACGATCCGAGATTCGGCACCCGGATGCACGGCGAAGGACAGCTGGCAGTGCTGCTGCAGAAGCGATTTCGCATCGCCTCGGCGCGGCTGGGATTCGACGAGCGCCGCAGCGTGCCGCTCGATACGACGAAGTTCAGGCGACCGGGAAGCGACGTTCAGCTGTCACTGTTCTGAGTGAAGAACACTAAAAGGCTGAACGGCCTTGGTGGCGATGTTTTCTTCACGCCTTGCAGTAAATCAGCGCCCCGGGAAAGTCCGAGAAGGTGTCCGCAATACGCAACCCTTCATCGGTTAACTGCACGGGTGTGCCCGTCAGCACGTTGACTGCGCTGCCCATCGCGCGCAGCGGTGATAGATCGACAGCGGTATCGCCCCAGAATGCCGGCCCCAATGGCACGGTTCCGGCCGGGCCGCCGAGCTTCGCCCACAGGCGGCCGGCGATCGCGACCACCGCCTCGTCGCCGTGGCGGCGCGCGTACGCAACCAGATGGTCGCTTCGCGCTCCGCTCGTGTGCAGTGCCTGATAGCCGCCCTGTTCGAAGACGTCGGGCTGTCTGCGGCGCAGGTCGAGCGCGCGCCATATCGTCCACAGCTTCGCGCGTCCGTCTTCGGCAGTCCGTGCGAGCTCCCTCGCGCATGCCCCGATGCCTCCTCCGTCGGCGAAGGCGCGGAAGCCTTCCAGGAGGCGGGCGCGCCGGGCGTAATCCACCGGCCGGCGATTGTCCGGGTCGACGAGGCTCAAGTCGATGAGCTCGGTGCCTTGATAAATGTCCGGCACGCCGGGCGAAGTGAGCTTCACCAGCATCATCGAAATGCCGTTCAGCGCGCCGAACCACGAGATCGTTCGCGTCTGGCGCCGCAAGTCGTCGAGGAAGAGATTCCCATGCACTTTGCCGAGCAGCTGGCCGATGAAAGCGACCAGCGCCTGCTCGTACTCCGCATTGACGTTGATCCAGCTCGAATGGAGCTTCGCCTCGCGCACCGCCTTGATCATGTACGCGCAGATGCGATCGCGGTACGCCGCCAACGCTTCGTCGTCCAGCATTTCGGAGGGCAGCGATCCGACCAGCGTCTGGTAGAGCAGGTATTCTTCGTTGCCCGCAGGCACCATCGTTCCGTCGCATTCGCGCTTGCGATTGCGGTTCATGCGGCTCCAGCGACGCAGCATGAGGCGCCATTCGGCCGGCATTTCCGATAGCACGTCGATACGGGCACGGACGTCTTCCGAGCGCTTGTTGTCGTGCGTCGAGGTTGCGAGCATCGTATGCGGCCATACGCGCGCGCGGTCCGCGCTTGCGCCGTGGAACGCCGACACCGTCATGCCGAAATCGCGCGGCTCTCCGCCCACCTCGTTGAGCGACACCAGGCGGTTGTAGCGATAGAACGCCGTGTCTTCAACGCCCTTGGCCGCGACCGGCGCCGTGAACTGCTGGGTTTTCATCGCGAAGTCCAGCAGGCGGGATTTCATGTCGGCGTCGGCATCCTGCGGTGCTTCGGCGAGCATCGCGCGCCGCACGAAGTCGAACACGTTGAGCTCGCCGCTGCGGGCGCGGCGCTTGGCGTGGGAGACGGCCCAGTCGACATAGCGGCGGTCCTGCTCGGAAGGCGCGTCGCTGATGTAGGTGCGATAGACCGGGAAGCAGGCGACGATCTCGAGCAGCGCCTGCCGCAGGCCGTTCAGGGTGTAGTCGCGGGTGCGCGTGTCCATGCGCGCGATGCGCAGCAGCTCGGTAGCGAGCATGGTGAGGGGCGAGGCGAGCCCGCCCCGCATGATGACGCGCTTGCTCTCGTACACGACGTCCTCGTAGTTCGACGCCTCGGGCGCGTAGGCCTCGTAGATGCGGTCGAAGTCGCGCGCCGCGGCTCCGTCGACGAAAAGGCCGTTCACCACGGAAGCGAAACGGTAGCCCGTGGTGCCGTACACCGCCCAGCTCGTGGGCAGATGCTCGTGCGGCGCCGCGATCTTCTCCGCTACCACGTACAGCGCGCGGGGCGGATGATCCGCAGCATCCGGTGTGAGCACGCCGCCAGCGAGCGCCGCGTAGCGCTCCTGCAGCTCGCGAAAATACGTGGCCGGGTCGTACAGCCCATCCGGATGATCGATGCGCAGCGCGTCGACCTTGCCGTCCACCGCGAGGTTCATCACCATGCGGTGGGTCGCCTCGAACACGCCTTCCTCCTCCATTCTCAGCGCGGCGAGATCGTTGATGTCGAAGAAGCGGCGATAGTTGATCTCGTCGGACGCCGCGCGCCAGAACGCGAGCCGGTAAGCCTGCCGGTCGAGCAGCTGGTGAAGCGCATCGAAGCTCTCGCGGCTGCCTGGCCTGCCGTTGTACCCGCGCAGCGTGCGCTCGACCGCGCCGCGCACGACGTCCGAGCCGCGTCCCAGAGAGGCGAGACGCTGCTTGTGCAGTTCCTTGTCACGTCGGCGCTCGTTGATACGAATTGTGTCGAGTTCGCTGCGATCGGGCAGGTTGCGGAAGGCGGCGGCCAGGCTCGCGAGCTGCTCCATCACGGGCGCGTCGCCGGTGTCGAGCTGCGTCTGCGCACCTTCGAGGATCTCGGCATAACAGCGGGGATCGATCGGAAACCGGTGATGGTAATAATGCGCGCTGAACGCGCCCAGCTCCGGGTCGTACGCCAGCCGGATCTCCCCGCGCTCCAGCACCGTGCCGTAGTGATCGCCCAGCACGGGCAGCAGCACGCGGTCGACGAGATCGCTCGCTGCGGGCCGCCATTCGATGTCGAAATAGCGTGCGTAGGCGGACGCTCGGCCGTTCTCCAGGACATCGAGCCACCACTCGTTGTCCGCGCCCATCACGCCCATGTGATTGGGCACCATGTCGAGCACATGGCCCATGCCGTGAGCGCGCAGCGTCGCGACGAAGCGCTCGAAGTCCGCGCGGGTGCCGATTTCCGGATTGAGCGCGTTGTGGTCGATGATGTCGTAGCCGTGCGTGCTGCCCGGACGGGCCTTGAGGTAGGGTGAGCAATACACGTGGCTTACGCCGAGCGCGGCGAGATACCGCACGATCGCAGTCGCGTGCGCGAACGTGAAGTCCGCATTGAGCTGCACGCGATACGTGGCGCGCGGTATGACGGCACGGAGCGGCAGCTCCTTGCGCTCGGAGCCGCGATATTGGCGCGGACGCGCTTCGGCGAGCGTGCGCGTAAGCAGCGTGAACCGGCTGTCGTCGACGATCCGCTCCAGGTCTTCCGGCAGCTTGCGGCGCCAGTTCGGATGCTCGGTGGTCGTGCCGGGCAGATTGGGCGCTTCGCCGACGCCCAGGACATCTTCCATCTGCACTGCCAGAGCGCGCGATGGTGTGCGGGCGAGGTAGAGGTAGATCGTGCGGGCGAGATCCGGCGTCAGCCGGGACAGCGCAAGCGGGTTCACCGTGCCGGGCGCGACGAGCTGCTCGCGCTCCAGCGCGACGATGAGCTTCGCGCGGTCGCTTGCACGCTGCACGAGCTGCTGCTCGCGAACGGCGTCGTCCGGGTACACGCCCAGCATGTGGCGCAGCTCGATGTCGCGCGCGTTCCAGAACCCCGAGAGCGTCGGCAAGTCGTGCGTGGTGGCGGCGACGAGCGCATCCACGGGGTACTCGGCCGGCGGCCTGAAATCGCCCTTGCCGTCGCGCTCGAAGTAGAGCAGGCGATACGAGAGCACGCCGCTTCTGCCCAGTCCGGCGCGGACTTCGTCCGGAACGGTGCCCAGGTCCTCGCCGATCACCATGCAGCGGTTGCGATGGCTTTCGAGCGCAACGATTGCGAGCAGGTCTTCGAATGGATAGTAGACATATGCGCCTTCGGATCCCTCGCGGCCGTTCGGTATCCAGAACAGGCGCGCAAGGCCCATGACATGGTCTATGCGCAGCGCGCCGGCGCTGCGCATGTTGGCGCGCAGGGTGGCGATGTAAGGTGCGTACGCCGCGTCGCGCAGCCGCTCGGGAAGCAGCGGCGGCAATCCCCAGTTCTGCCCCGAGCGGTTGATTTCGTCCGGCGGCGCGCCGACCGAAACGCCGAGCGCGTAATGCTGCTGGTGCGCCCACGCTTCGGCGCCGCTGCAATCTATGGAGATGGAGAGGTCGACGTACAGGCCGACGCCCGCGTCGAGATCCTGCGCACGTGCCGCTGCACGGGCGAGCTGCTCGTCCGCCTGCCATTGCAGGTATTCGTAGAACTCGATGCGCTCGAGCTCATCGCGCTCGAATCGCTGGACGGCCTCGGACTGCGGGTCACGATACTCGTCCGGCCACGCCGGCCAGCCCCAGACGCGGTTGTCGGCACGGTGCAACGCTTCCTGCAGCGCTTCGAACAGCGCGTGCAGCCGGAGCTCCCGCCCGCGCCGCTCCTGGAAACTGCGAAACGCGCGCGCGCGTACGGTGCCGGCCGAAAGATGATGCTCGCGGAAATGCCGGTAGAGGCGCTCGAGCAGCGGAAGCTTCAACCGGGAGACGGTTTCGTAATCCACGAATTCCGCATCGCGCGCGCCGGTTACGCGCGCGCGGAAGTCGGCGCTGTTTACCTCCACCGTCAAGTCCATCGATTCGCGAAGATCTTCGACGGCCTCGACGTCGATATAGAGCACGTTGAGGAACAGTCGTGACGACGGACTGTATGGACTCGTGTGCGCGGGGTTGTGCGGAAAGAGCGCATGCAGCGGATTGACGCCGATCAGGCTCGCGCCATGGCGCACCCACTGGGCAGTGAGCGTGCGCAGGTCCGTGAAGTCCCCTATGCCCCAGTTGCGCGTGGAGCGCACGCCGTAGAGCTGTACCGCCACGCCCCATACCTTCTCTCCCGCCTCCAACGCCGGGGGCAGATAACAGCGGCCGGGTGCGACGACATACGAGGTCTCCCATGACTCGCCGGCGGCGTCCGTCAGGGTGTAGCGGTGATAGCCGGTCGGCAGCGCGTCGTGCCATTCGAACACGAGCTCGACATGCCGCACGCCGTCGATGTGCCGCTCGCCGCGGTGTTCCAGATCGCGCGGAAAGAACGTGCCCGATAGCGTGGTGCCGTCTTCCAGCGCGAGCTGCCATGTGTGAGTCGTCTCGACCGCGGCTTCCGGAAGACGGAGCGCGAGCCGGTACGGGCGTTCGTCGACGCGATGAACGACCACGGGCGGTATCGCGCGCCGCCACGGCCGATCCTCGAGATCCCGCAACGCGCGCTCCGGATCCGACGGATCGATGCCCATCGCCGCGAGCAGCTCGCGGCGGCTCGCTTCCGGCGCGTGATGCAGATGACCCCAGATGTCGTGATATTCGCCGGCGATGCCGGCGGCGCGGCACAAGCGTTCCAGTGCGTCGTTCATGATGCCGCTGCGCGCAGGTAAACGGCGGCCGCGTACGGGGGAAGCTCGCCGGTCTCGAATCGGTCGGCCGTCTCCGGCGGCTCGACATGGATGACACGTCCCGCAGGTTGTGTCTGCGCTTGCAGTCGTCGATCGGACAGATTCATGCGCAGCTCGAGCTCGGCACCCTCTGCACGCCACACCGCGGAGACGGCGGCGTATCCGTGCACGGTCGCCTGTCCCGCGTGTCCCGAGATGTGCTGGAGCAGGGGCACGACATGAGCGCGCCGCAAGGCGAGAAGCTTGGCGTAAAACGCGTACCAGCTGCGGTGCGATGCATCGTGCGTGAGCGGCAGCTTGCTGCGCTGGAACGTCTCTTCCGCACCCGGATCGGCGATGCGAGCACGCGCCTCGTCGGAGGCAAAAGCGGCAAATTGGGCGAACTCGTTGCGGCGGCCCTCGCGCACGGCGCGCGCGAGGTCGCCGTGGAAGTCGCAGAAGAAGAGAAAAGGCGTCTCGAGACCGTACTCTTCGCCCATGAAGAGCAGCGGAATCTGTGGCGAGAGCAGCCAGGCGCACACGGCCGCCCGCAGCGCATCGCGCTGCGCAAGCACGGCGATGCGCTCGCCGTGCGCGCGATTGCCCACTTGGTCGTGGTTCTGCAGGAACGATACGAACGCCGTGGGCGGCAGCGCACCGCTCGGCTCGCCGCGACGCTGGCCTTTGCGGTGGGCCGAGGGCTCGCCTTGATAGGCGCAACCCTCCGCGAGGCACCGCGCGAGCTGCTCCGTGGTCCGTTGTGCGTAGTCCGCGTAATACCCGTCGCGTTCGCCGGCCAGGAGCACGTGAAAGGCGTGATGGAAGTCGTCGTTCCACTGCGCGTCGTACCACCGGGGGCGACCGTCGGCCGCCCGCTGCAGCAGGCTCGCGCGATTCTTGTCGTTCTCCAGCACGAGGTGCACGTGACGGTCCCGGCCGGGGCCGCTGCGTACTCGCTCCGCGAGCTCGGCAAGGATGTGGTGCGGTCCGTCATCGGCGATCTCATGCACCGCGTCCAAACGCAGGCCGTCGACGTGAAACTCTTCGAGCCAGTAAAGCGCGTTGTGGATGAAGAATTCGCGCACGGTTTTCGACGCGGCGCCGTCGTAATTGATCGCCGCGCCCCACGGTGTGTGATGGCGCTCGGTGAAGAATTGAGGAGCGTACAGCGGGAGGTAATTGCCTTCCGGACCGAAATGGTTGTAAACGACGTCGATGAACACCATCAGGCCGTGGGCGTGCGCCGCGTCGATGAAGTGCTTGAGCTCGTCCGGCGTTCCGTAGGACGCGTCCGGTGCAAACGGCAGCACGCCGTCGTAACCCCAGTTGCGCGCGCCGGGAAAATCCCCTAGCGGCATGAGCTCGACCGCCGTGACGCCCAGCGCCGCGAGTTCGCCGAGACGCCGCTCCAGCGCGACGTAAGTGCCTTCGGCGGTTGCCGCCCCGACGTGCGCTTCGTAGATCACGGTCTCGTGCCACGGTCGGCCGCGCCATCCCGCGTCGCGCCACTCGTACCGCAAGGGATCGACCACCATGGCATGTTCATCCGCGTCGCCGGGGCTGTAGCGGGACGCGGGATCGGGCACCACGCGCCCGTCCGGTAGCCGATAGCGATAACCGGTGCCCGGCGCGGTCTGGACCGTGCATTCGTGCCAGCCTTCGCCGACCGGCTTCATGTCGACCGCTGCATCGCGATCTGCGGTGCGCAGCTCGAGCATCATGCGCTCGACGGCGGGCGCCCACAGCCGGAATCGCGTCCGTCCGTCGCCCAGATACTCCGCGCCGAAGGGCATGACATGTCTGCGTTTCATTCGACCCCGTGTCGTTGCAGCAGCGCGAGCGATCGTCCGCCGATGACGTAGATCTCGCCGCCCGGGATGACGCCATTGCGCGACAGGCCCTCATCGAACCCGGTGTCCATGACGACTTCCCACCGGGTGCCTGCAATGAAAGAGGGCAGCTTGAACTCGATGCTCTCGTGATGCGCGTTGAAGATCACGAAGAACGTTTCGCCCCCCAGAGGCTTTCCCTTCGGGTCGGTTTCCGTGAAACCCGTTCCCGAGAGATAAACCCCGAGGCAGCGGGCATGCGGTTGATGCCACTCGTGATCGTTCATCTCTCCGCCATCGGGCTTGAGCCATGCGATGTCCTTGATCGCCGTGCCGGCGACGGGCTCGCCCCGGAAGAAACGACTGCGACGGAAGACGGCATGCTCGCTGCGCAGGCGGATCATGCGGCGCGTGAACTCGAGGAGCTGGCGCTTTCGCGGCGTGAGCTCCCAATCGGTCCACGATATGTGATCGTCCTGACAGTATGCGTTGTTGTTGCCGAGCTGCGTGCGATCGATCTCGTCGCCGGCAAGCAGCATCGGCACGCCGAGCGAGAGCAGCAGCGTCGCGATGAAATTGCGCTGCTGGCGCGCGCGCAGCGCATTGATCTCCGGATCGTCGGTCTCGCCTTCGACGCCGCAGTTCCAGGAGATGTTGTTGTTGTGACCGTCGCGATTGTCTTCGAGATTCGCCTCGTTGTGCTTCGCCTCAAAGCTCACGAGGTCGTGCAGAGTGAACCCGTCATGCGCGGTGATGAAGTTCACGCTCGCGTACGGCCGGCGGCCGTTGTGCTCGTAAAGATCGCTCGATCCGGTCAGCCGCCGGGCAAATTCACCGAGAACGCCGTCGCCGCCTTTCCAGTAGGCGCGCATGGTGTCGCGATAGCGGTCGTTCCACTCGCTCCAGCCCTTGGGGAAGCCGCCGACGCGATAGCCGCCTTCGCCCAGATCCCACGGCTCGGCGATGAGCTTCACTTGCGAGAGTACCGGATCCTGCTGCACCACGTCGAAGAAGCTGCCGCCCGGATCCACATGGTGCGCTTCGCGCGCCAGCGTGGAAGCGAGATCGAACCGGAATCCGTCGACGTGCATGTCGGTAACCCAGTAGCGCAGGGAATCCATGATGAGGCGCAGGGCATGCGGATGCGGCGCATTTAAGGTATTGCCGCAGCCCGTGTAATCGACGTAGTAGCGCGGCTCGTCGGGCTTTAGCCGGTAGTACACGGCGTTGTCTATGCCACGGAAGGACAATGTGGGGCCCATGTGATTGCCCTCGCCGGTGTGGTTGTACACCACGTCGAGGATCACTTCCATGCCGACCGAGTGCAGCGTTTTTACCATGGACTTGAATTCGCCGATGTTGCCGGTCGCGAGGTAGCGCGAGTCCGGCGCGAAAAAGCCGATCGAGCTGTAGCCCCAGTAATTGCGCAATCCCTTCTGCACGAGATAGCGGTCGTCGAGAAACGTATGTATTGGCAGCAGCTCTATGGTGGTGATGCCGAGGCGCTTGAAGTACTCGATGACGGGTGGTGATACCAGGCCGGAGTACGTGCCGCGCAAGGCCGTCGGGACATCCGGGTGGCGCATGGTGTGCCCGCGCACGTGCGTCTCGTAGATCACCGTGTCCTGCATCGGGATGCAAGGCCTGCGATCATCACCCCAGCTGAAAGCCGTGTCCACGACCTGACAGCGCGGCATGCCGGGGGCCGAGTCGCGGCGATCGAAGGAGAGATCCGCTCGGTCGTGGCCGACGCGATAGCCGAAGTGCGCGTCGCTCCAGTTTACGTGACCGACGATCGCGCGCGCGTACGGGTCGAGCAGCAGCTTGTTGGGATTGAAGCGGTGTCCCTGCTCGGGACGGTACGGTCCGTACACGCGATAGCCGTAGAGCAGACCCGGGCGCGCCCAGGGCAGATAGCAGTGCCACACGTCGTCAGTACGCTCGCGCAACTGCACGCGTTGCACTTCCCGCCGACCCTTCGTATCGAAGATGCTCAAGTCCACGCGCTCCGCGTTGCGGCTGAAGAGCGCGAAATTGACGCCTGCGCCGTCCCAGGTCGCGCCGAGCGGATAAGGTTTGCCGGGCCAGACGACGGTATGTTTTTCGGTCATGGTTATCGCATGCCGCGCATGCAGCTATGCCGGCTCGCGATGCGATGCGAGTGGCGTGCCTGTGCGCGCGGGCCTTTCGCGCAGGACCGCGCGTGTCATCGTCTTTCGTTGCGCTTGGCTTGCGGCCACCAGCGCTCGAGCAGCGCAGCCGCCCACCGACGGCCGCCTATGCCGAACGCGAGTGCCAGGGCGAATACGAGCCCGGCAAGTATGATGAGAAAACTCTGGCGGATGATGTCGCCGCCCACCTGCATCTGGTCGAGCGCGATGAGCACGACGAAAGTGACGACGGCGTAATGCGCGAGGTTGCCGAGCAGGTGCGCGTCCTGCATGCCGATGTTCCGGCAATACATCGTCACTGCGTTTCCGAGAAAGCGGCCGAAGTACGAGCCGAACACGAGGATCAGCAATGCGACGATCAGGCGCGGCACGAACAGCATCACCCGGCCGAGGATATCCGTGACGTAGGCAAGACCGAGGCCGTTGAACGCGACGATAAGCGCCGCGAGGATGACGAGCCAGTAGGCGATCAGCCCGAACACGGCGGTCGTGTCGGTCTGTATGCCGCCTTGACGGAGGAAGCCGTCGATGCCGGCACGCTCGGTGAGCACGGGAAAGTTGATGGCGCGCAGTGCGCGAATCACGGTGAAACGGGCGAGCTTGGCGAGTATCCATCCACCGAGCAGCACGAGCACGGCGATGGCAAGGCGCGGGAGAAACACGCCGAGCTCCGTCATAAAGACGCGCAGCGGCTCGAGCATGACGTCCACTTGATCCATAGGATGCTCCTTTCGGGTGCTGCGATAGCTTCACGGTCCGCCAGCCGGCGGGCGCAGGAGTTGCGCAATCCCTCGCATCGGGACACCTATCCAGTCCGGCCGGTTGTTCATTTCATAGCGCAGCTCGTACAGCGCTTTCTCGAGCTCGAACAGGCGCAGCAGGCCCTGCACGTCGCCGAACGACGCGTACAGGCCCGATCCTCCGGCTGCCGCGTCGTACGCCGCGAGAAACGCGGCGCGTGTCTGTTGCTCCCAGTCGGCTGCCAGCGCCTCTTGATGCGAGAAACCGACCGTGCCGGCCGTGAGCCGTTGCAGCGCCGCGGCGCGCGCGTAGGAGAACGAACGCAGCATGCCTGCGACGTCCCGCAGCGGGGAATTCTTCACCCTGCGTTCTGCGAACGGGCGGCCCGGCTCGCCCTCGAAGTCGATGATGACGAAGTCGTTGCGCGAGACGAGCACCTGTCCCAGGTGATAATCGCCGTGATGTCTCGTCTTGAGCGTTGCCTCGTGCGGCATGGCACAGCGCGCGATGGCATCGAGCACAGCCTGGCGCTCCGCGAGCAGGTGACGCGCTTCCGCTGTCCACGGATCGGGCAGGGCGTCGACGCGAGACGCGAGCTGATCCAGCGTCGCGCTCGCCTCGTCGCGCACGCTCGTAATCCAGCGAGCATAATCTTCGGCGCTCGCCGTTTCGGGATCGAAAGCGGGGTCGCCGCTGGAGCGCGCGAGCGCGCGGTGCATCTCTGCTGTGCGTGCGCCCAGCGTTTCCATCATCGCGATATAGCCGCCGTGCAGGTTCTCGTCGCCGGGATCGGGGGTGGCAACCGGTGTGGCCGCTTCGTCCAGAAAACGGCCGAGATAGCTCGCGGTATACGCCCAGCCGTCGCCCTGATTGCGAACGTATGCCTGCAGCAGTGCGAGCGTCATGATCACGCCATCGGCGCTGCGATACTCCACCGCGCCTGCCAGCGGCACGCACTGCGGAAAGTGCACGATCTCGGTCAGGAAACGCCCCATTTCCACTTCCGGGTTCAGTCCCGGCAGCAGCCGCCGGTAACCTTTGAGCAGCAATCGGTCTCCGAGGGTCACGATCGTGTTGCTGCTCTGCGCCTGCGGTGGCGAGACCGAGAGGTCCGCGACGCCGCTGCCGACCACTTCTCCATAGGCTTTGGTCGGCACGAAGCGCAAAACGCCGCCGCCGCGAGTCGCGATCTCGCGCCCGGTGCCTATCGCATCGACGAGCGCGCGGCTGAACCCCTCGTCCGCGAATGCATCGGCGAGCACGCCTACGCTTGCCTGCTGCCGCACGCGGGCGATGGTCGCCGGCCTCATGGTGCGCATGCGTTCCTCGTCCTGATCTTCCCAGGCAAGGGCCGTCGGCACGAAGTAATGCGCCGGAACCGACGGGCCTTCCGTCTTCAGCAAGGCGACGAGCCAGCTGCCCGTCCCCGTGTCCCACTGCACCGAGTCGGTGAGCACCGCGCGCTCGAGCGTCTCGCCCTTCGCGGCATACCACCGCTGATTCTCGAGGTAGCGCGGCAGCACGTTCTCTTCGAGATCGGCGCGGACTTTCTCGGCCATCGAGATACGCCACGGCACGACGCGGTCGCGGAAGAAGCTCGACCAGCCATCGAACAGCACGAGCACCGGGAGGTCTTCGGGCGCGAGACGCTCCGTGTGCCAGCTCGGAACGGGAACGTCGGTGGCGAGGCGAAACCAGTAGAAGCCGTACGCCGGCAGCGTGAGCAGATACGGCAGCTCGCCGATCGGTGGAAATGCGGTCCGGCCGAGCAGCTCTACGGGAACGCGGTTCTTGTAGCGGCCCAGCTCGAGCTCTACCGGCTGCGCCGAGCGGCTCAGGTTCGCCACGCACAGCACCGCTTCGTCGTCCAGCTCGCGCAGATACGCCAGCACCTTGCGATTGCCGGGGCGGAGGAAGGTGAGCTTGCCGCGGCCGAACGCCTGGCTCGTCTTGCGGACCGCCAGGATGCGCTTCATCCAGTTGAGCAGCGACGACGGGTCACGCGCCTGTGCTTCGACGTTCACCGCCTGATAGCCGTACACCGGGTCCATGATCGGCGGCAGGTACAACCGCTGCGGATCGGCGCGCGAGAAGCCGGCGTTGCGGTCGGGGCTCCACTGCATCGGCGTTCTCACGCCGTTGCGGTCGCCGATGTAGATGTTGTCTCCCATGCCGATCTCGTCACCGTAATAGATGATCGGCGAGCCGGGCATCGACAGCAGCAGGCTGTTCATGAGCTTGATCCGGTCCGGATCGTTCTCCATGAGGGGCGCAAGGCGCCGGCGTATGCCGAGATTGATGCGTGCGCGTGGATCGGCGGCGTACATGCGATACATGTAGTCGCGCTCCTTGCTCGTCACCATCTCGAGCGTGAGCTCGTCGTGGTTGCGCAGGAAGATGGCCCACTGGCACGACTGCGGTATCTCCGGCGTCTGCTGCATGATCTCGACGACCGGATAGCGGTCTTCCTGCGCGATCGCCATGTAGATGCGCGGCATCAGCGGGAAGTGGTACGCCATGTGGCATTCGTCTTCGTTGCCGAAGTATTCGCGCACGTCCTCGGGCCACTGGTTCGCCTCGGCGAGCAGCATGCGGTTGCGGTAGCGCGCGTCGAGCGCCGCCCGGATCTGCTTGATGACCTCGTGGGTCTCGGGAAGGTTTTCGTTGTTCGTCCCCGGGCGCTCCACGAGATACGGGATTGCGTCCAGGCGGAATCCGTCGACGCCGGTATCGAGCCAGAACTGCATGATGCGAAAGATCGCCTTCATCACCAGCGGATTGTCAAAGTTGAGATCCGGCTGGTGGCTGAAGAACCGGTGCCAGTAGTACTGCTTCGCGACGTCGTCCCACGCCCAGTTCGACGTTTCGGTGTCCGTGAAGATGATGCGCGTGCCCGCGTACTTGTTCGGATCGTCGCTCCACACGTAGAAATTGCGCTTGCTCGATCCGCGCGGGGCGCGGCGCGCGGCCTGGAACCACGCGTGCTGATCGGACGTATGGTTGACGACGAGCTCGGTGATGACTTTGAGGCCCGCCTCGTGCGCTTCACGCATGAAGGCGCGGAAGTCGGCGCGCGTGCCGTATTGCGGGTGCACATTGCGGTAATCGGCGACATCGTATCCGTCGTCCTTCAGGGGCGAGGGATAAAACGGGAGCAGCCAGATCGTGTTCACGCCCAGCTCGCGGATGTAATCGAGCCGGCTGGTGAGTCCGCGGAAGTCGCCGATGCCGTCGGCGTTGGAGTCGTAGAAGGCCTTGACGTGCAGCTGGTAGATGACGGCGTCCTTGTACCAGAGCGCGTCATCCGGCGTGAGCCCGCTGGCCGCGCTCGCGGCGCTGCGGCCGGATCGTACGTCCATCGACTGTCGGTCCTTATCCGAAGTAATCGAAATCGCGCTCGGTGCGCACGCGGCGGCGCACTCTGAAGACGTGCGCCATGCCGGGCTCGAGCTGCACGAAGTTCCGCGATCCGTGCCACACGTAGCGCACGTCGGTGAGCAGGTCGTGCATCTGGTACGGCATGTGCGGGTCCAGGCCGAGGAGCGCGGCATCGAGCTCGAGCCACCCTGAATGCGTATGGTGCGGATCGAGGTTCACGACCGTAACGATGATGTTGGAGCGGTCGGGCGTCGCCTTGGTGTACGCGATCAGCTGTTCGTTGTCTATCGGCAGGAACGCGAGGCTCCAGTCGCTTTGCAGCGCCGGGTTCTCGCGCCGGATCTCGTTGAGCCGCTTGATGAGCCAGCGCAGGCTGTCCGGGCGCTCGAGGTCCCACTGCCGCAGCTGGTATTTCTCGGAGTCGAGATATTCCTCGCTGCCCGGCTCCCGCGGCTCGTGCTCGATCAGCTCGAATGCGGGGCCGTAGATGCCGTAGCTTGCCGCCAGCGTGCCGGCAAGGAGCAGCCGCGCGGCGAACGCGGGCCGTCCGCCGTGCTGGAGATATTCAGTCAATATGTCGGGCGTGTTGGGCCAGGCGTTCGGACGGAAGTACTCGCGGCCCGGCCCGCGCGCAAGCTCGGTGAAGTACTCGGTGATCTCGTGCTTCGTGTTGCGCCAAGCGAAGTACGTGTAGGACTGCGTGAAGCCCAGTTTGGCGAGCCGGTGCATGACCTTGGGTCGCGTGAATGCCTCCGACAGCAGTATGACGTCGGGATGGCGCGCCTTCAACTCGGCGATGACCCATTCCCAGAAAGGGAAGGGCTTGGTATGCGGATTGTCGACGCGAAAGATCCGCACCCCCTGGTCCATCCAGAATTCGAAAACGCTCTTCAGCTCTTCCCACAACGCCATCCAGTCGGCGCTTTCGAAATTGAACGGATAGATGTCCTGATACTTCTTCGGGGGATTCTCCGCGTACTGCACGGTGCCGTCCGGCCGCCACGTGAACCACTCGGGATGCTCGCGGACGTAGGGATGATCGGGAGAGACCTGGAACGCAATGTCGAGAGCGATCTCGACGCCGAGCTCTTTGGCGTGCCCGACGAGACGGCGGAAGTCCTCCAGCGTGCCGAGCTCCGGATGTATGGCCTTGTGTCCGCCTGCTTCGCTGCCTATCGCCCATGGACTGCCAACGTCGTCGCTCGCGGCGCCCAGCCGGTTGTTCTTGCCTTTGCGCTGCGTGCTGCCTATCGGATGGATGGGCGGGAGGTACAGCACGTCGAAGCCCAGGTCGGCAACGTAGGACAATCGCGCTTCGCAGTCCTTGAAGGTGCCGTGGCGGCCGGGCTCGCTGGCCGCCGAACGCGGGAAAAGCTCGTACCACGTCGAAAAGCGGGCGCGCTCGCGATCGACGACGAGAGACAGCTCGCGGTCGTAATGGGTGGCGAGGCGCCGGTCGGCGTATCGCGTCGCGAGCATCGCCATCGCATCGTCGGCGGCAATCGCTTTGATCTCGGCGGCGTCCTCGGCGGCCGCGAGTCGCTGCGCGTATTCGTGCAGCGTTGCGGCGTCGTCCGGCATCGCGCGGTCCGCCGCTTCGCGGATGAGCGTGGTGCCTATGCGCGCGGCGACCCGGATGTCGCTCTCGTCGACGCGTCGTGCGAGATCGTGCCGCCACGTGAGCAGATGATCGACCCATGCGACGAGGGTATAGCGGTAAGTGCCGATCCTGTCCGGAGTGAACTCGCCGCGCCACCGGTCGTTGCCGAGCGCGGTCATGCGCAGCTCCGTCCACTCGTCGTCGGCATCGTGGCAGTAGCGCAGCACGCAGACGAGGACATCGTGGCCGTCCGCGTAGACATCGGCTTCGACGACGAACGTCTCGCCTATCGTGCGCTTCGCGGCATAGCGGCCGCAGTCGATTTGCGGCGCGACCCCTTCGATCACGACGCGCGCGCGGCCTTCGCTTCGCCGCGGCGCCTGGCCTGTGAGGGCATCGGCATTCGCGGACACGCTCGCAGACGCCGCGCGCGCACGCCGCCTGAGCAGATTGTTCTTGAGCTCCGCCATCGTGTCCCTATCCTTCGTGTTTCAGGTACAGCGCGCCCAGCGGCGGCAGCGCGAGCGTAAGGGAGTGATAACGGCCCTGCGCGGTGACCGGGACGGTGCGTACCCCGCCGTAGTTCCCGACGCCGCTGCCTCCGTAGTGCGAAGCGTCCGAATTGAGGATCTCGCGCCAGCGTCCCTCGAGCGGCACGCCGACGCGATAGCGCTCGCGCAGCACCGGCGTGAAATTGCAGATCACGAGGATCATCGAGCGGCCGTCGCGCGACTTGCGCAGGAAAGCGATGACGCTGTGGTCGGCATCGTCGGCGATCACCCATTCGAAGCCCGCGCCATCGAAGTCCACCTCGTGCAGCGCGGGCTCCGCGACGTGACAGCGGTTGAGGTCGGCGACCCAGCGGCGCACGCCCTCGTGCTCCGGATGCTGCGTGAGCTGCCATTCGATCTCGCCTTCGTGCTGCCATTCGCTGCGCTGCGCGATGTCTCCGCCCATGAAAAGGAGCTTCTTGCCGGGATGGCCCCACATGTACGCATACAGCAATCGCAGATTGGCGAACTGCTGCCACAGATCGCCGGGCATTTTGTTGACGAGCGAACGCTTGCCGTACACCACCTCGTCATGCGAAAGCGGCAGCACGAAGTTCTCATTGAAGGCGTACCAGAGGCTGAACGTGAGCCGCCCATGGTGATAGCGCCGGTGCACCGGGTCCTGCGACATGTAATCCAGCGTGTCGTGCATCCAGCCCATGTTCCATTTCATGCCGAAGCCGAGTCCGCCTGTCGACGTGGGCCTCGACACCATGGGCCACGCGGTCGATTCCTCGGCGATCACCTGCGTATCGGGATATTCTCGGTACACCGCCTCGTTGAGCTTGCGCAAAAAATGGATCGCTTCGAGGTTCTCCTTGCCGCCGTACTGGTTCGGTATCCACTCGCCGTGCCGCCGTCCGTAATCGAGATAGAGCATGGAGGCGACGGCGTCGACACGCAGTCCGTCGATGTGGTACTTGTCGAGCCAGAAAAGCGCCGAGGACAGCAGGAACGAGCGAACTTCATTGCGCCCGTAGTTGAAGATGTAGCTGTTCCATTCCGGGTGATAGCCCTGGCGCGGGTCCGCATGCTCATAAAGATGCGTGCCGTCGTAGCGATAGAGGCCGTGCTCGTCTCCCGGAAAGTGCGACGGCACCCAGTCGAGTATCACGCCGATGCCGTGGCGGTGCAGCGTGTCCACCAGGAACATGAAGTCCTGCGGCGTGCCGTACCGCGCGGTCGGCGCGAAGTAGCCCGTCGTCTGGTACCCCCAGGAACCGTAGAACGGATGCTCGGTGATCGGCAGAATCTCGACGTGCGTGTAGCCCATGTCGCAGACATATTGTGCGAGGGGCTGTGCCATGTCTCGATAGCCGAGAAACCGTCCGTCGGGCGTGCGGCGCCACGAGCCGAGATGGATTTCGTAAACAGCCATCGGCGCATCGAGCTTCATGCGTGCATGCCGGTCGCGCATCCAGGCCTCGTCGCCCCATTGGTAGCCGAGCGACCACGCACGCGAAGCCGTGCGTGGCGGAGCTTCCCAGAAATGCGCGTACGGGTCGCCTTTCATCACTGAATGGCCGTCCTGCGCGACGATGCGGTACTTGTACGCCTGCCCGGTCTGCACGCCCGGCACGAGGCCCTCCCAGATGCCGGAAGCGTCCCAGCGTGCTTGGAGCTGATGCGCGTCCCCGCTCCAGCCGTTGAAATCGCCGACAACTGAAACGGCTCGCGCGTTGGGCGCCCACACGGCGAAATGCGCTCCGCCTTCGACCGGATGGCAGCCGAGCTTGTCGTACAGCCTGATGTGGCTGCCTTCCTTGAATAGATAAATGTCGTGATCGGTGAGCCTGTTCATCGCCATGAGAGCGTCGTGATCGCTCTTATCCGAAAGCAATTTCGCTGCCGGACAATTTCTCTCATCCGGCGGGCTTCCCGACCCGTGATGCGTAATGCCCTTGCGGGCTGTCCCGAACGGGACCTGGTGTCGCGGCCTGCGTGACGCTGCATGCCGGCATTTTGTGTCATCGTGTGGCGCCGCGGCGAACCGCCCGAGGCGCGCGTCAATATACCACAGGGCGTTCGAATTGCCAGCGGCTATAATCGGGGCGATGAATCACACGGTTACGGTCGCATCCGACGCGCTGGTCGAGCGCTGCTCGGAAGCGGCGCTGGCGCTGCTCAAGAAGAATCTCACTGCGAGCGGAATACTCGCCGCGACGCCGAATCGGCGAGCTCAAAGCAAAAGCTACGACGCGGTCTTCGCGCGCGATGCCGGGATATGCATACTCGCCATGGCGCGCTCGGCCGATCCGGCGCTCATCGAAGGCGCGCGGTCGAGCCTGCTCACCCTCGCGCAGTATCAGGCAAAGAACGGCCAGATCCCGAAGTTCGTCATGCCGGAGAACCGCGCGGCCGATTTCTGGTACGTGGGCTGCATAGACGCCACGATGTGGTGGCTCATCGCGATGAAGCATCTCGCGCGGCTGGTGCCGGAGGCGTCGCTCGATGCGGAGATGGGCGAGCACACGGAGCGCGCCTTGCACTGGCTGCGTTGCCAGGAGCATCCATGGCTGCAGCTCGTATCGCAGAACGAGGCGAGCGACTGGGCCGATATCATGCCGCGCTCGGGCTTCGTGCTCTATTCCAATGCGCTGTGGTACTACGTGAAGCGGCTGTACGATCTGCCCGGCGCGCAGGAGACGCGCGAGCACTTCAACCATCTCTTTTTCCCGTTTTCGGGGGAGCTTGCCGACTACCGGCGTCTGCGGCTCCTCAACCACTTCGTGCGGCAGCGCGCGCGCAATCGCGGGCTGTATCTCAGCTTCGTCAATTTTTCGTTCTGGGGCGAAGAGGGCGATGTGTTCGGCAATCTGCTCGCGGTACTGTGCGGGCTCGCGGGCGACGCCCGCGCGAGCGGCATCATGCACAGCCTGGAGAGCGCCGGCATCGAGCACCCGCAGTCGGTGCGCGTTACACTGACGCCGATAGAGCCCTATTCGCCGCTGTGGCGCACCTACATGGGTCGCCACCGCCAGAACATGGTGTATCAGTACCACAACGGCGGGTGCTGGCCCATGGTGGGCGGTTTCTGGGTGATGGCGCTTTCATCCGTCGGCGACAGGCGCGGCGCGCATGCTGCGCTCGAGCGGCTCGCCGAGACGAATGCGCTGAACGGCATGGAGTTCAACGAGTGGTTTCACGGATCGACCGGCGAGCCCATGGGCATGACGGGACAATCGTGGAACGCCGCTTCGTTTCTGCTCGCATTAGCGTCGCTGGAGCAGCGGATATTCTGAGCGGCCGTCCCCGCCGCGCACGGGACGGCGGCGATGGAGGAGGTGCGTCATGACGAAAGACGTCACGCTGTATGTCGATGAGGCGATGGGCAAGTACGGGTTTCCCGACGGGCATCCTTTCGGCCCCGACCGGCAGGCGGCGTTCTGGAAGGAAGCGCTGAAGCAGGGGCTCGACAAGCGTTCCGGGCTCGCCTGTTCGCGCGCGGCGGACCGCGACGAGATCGAGCGCTTCCATACGGAGAGTCACGTCACGCGCGTGGAGGAGCTGTCGGCCGAGGGCGAGGGAAGCATCGACTACGGCGACACGCCGGCTTACCCCGGCGTGTACGAAGCATCGGCGCGCGTGGTCGGCGCCGCGCTCGAAGGGCTGGACCTCATCATGGCGGGCAAGTGCCACCGCACGTTCCAGCCTATCGGCGGGCTTCATCACGCGCGCCGGGGCAACGCTGCCGGCTTCTGCGTCTTCAACGACTGCGGCGTGGTCATCGATACGCTGCGCGCGCGGTACAACGTGAAGCGCGTGGCGTACGTGGACATCGACGTGCATCACGGCGACGGTCTCTACTATCCGTACGAGGAAGATCCGGATCTCATCTACGCCGACATACATGAGGACGGGCGCTTTCTTTATCCGGGCACGGGGCGCGCGAACGAGCGCGGCAAAGGCCCCGGCGAGGGACTCAAGCTTAACATTCCCATGCCGCCCGGTGCCGGCGATGAAGAGTTTTACCGCGTGTGGGAGCGTGTGGAAGAGCATGTGCTGCAGTACCGACCCGAGTTCATCGTGTTCCAGTGCGGTGCCGACAGCATTGCGGGCGATCCGCTTGCGCATCTCCAGTACACTCCGGCAGCGCACGCTCATGCGGCGCGGCGGTTGTGCGCGCTCGCGAACGAGCTCTGCGAGGGGCGCATCATGGGTTTCGGTGGCGGCGGTTACGATCGCACCAATCTCGCGCTCACATGGTGCGCGGTGCTGGATCAGTTCCTGCGCGCTTCGGACCTTTAAGGAATCCGAAGCGCGGTGAGGAGTGAGGTGTCAGGAGTGAGGAGTAGCTCTGCGCGCTAAAGCGGCGTGAAGCGCCGGCGTTCGTACCCCTTACCCCTCACTCCTTACCCCTCACTGTTTGAGACATGAAACTGGGTATTCTCGATCAGTCGCCGATCATCAGCGGCTACACGCCGGCGCAGGCGGTGCGCGAAACCATACGGCTTGCGCAACGCGCGGAGGAGCTCGGCTACTCACGTTACTGGCTGGCCGAGCACCACTCGCTCGCTGCGCTCGCCGATCCGTGTCCGGAGATACTGGCGACTCGCGTCGCCGCAGAGACGAGCACGATACGCGTAGGAACGGGTGGCGTGCTATTGCCGTATTACAGCGCGATGAAGGTGGCGGAGCAGTTCCGCATGCTCGAGGCGCTGTATCCGAATCGCATCGATCTCGGCATCGGCCGCGCTCCGGGTGGCGACCGGTTGACGGCGCTCGCGGTCGCCGAAGGACGCTCGCTCGATGCGGAAAGTTTTCCGGAGCAAGTGCAATATCTGGCGGCTTTTCTTTCGGGCACTCTTCCCGAGAATCACCCGCTCGCCGCCGTAAAAGCCATGCCGGCGGGCGACACCATGCCCGAGATCTGGCTCCTCGGCTCGTCCGACTACAGTGGCGCGCTTGCGGCCAAGCTCGGCCTGCGCTTTGCGTTCGCTCATTTCATCAACGCGAACGGCGGCGATGTCGTCATGCGCGACTATCGCACCCAGTACCAGCCGTCGGCGCTGGAGCCCGCGCCGCAGTCGTTGTTGTGCGTATTCGTCATCTGCGCGAAAACGCAAGCCGAGGCCGAGCAGCTCGCAGCGAGCATCAATCTCCGGCGGCTCAACATGGATTACGGTATCAATGCGCCCGTGCCGAGCGCGGCCGAAGCCGCTGCCTATCCGTACACGCCTGCGGATTTGCGTCGCATCGCGCATCACGGCAGGCGGCTCGTGCTCGGCACGCCCGATGCGGTGCGCGCGCGCTTGATGGAGTTGAAGACGGAATCGCAAGCGGACGAGCTCATGATCATCACGATCACCGGCGATTACGAGACGCGGCTGCACTCCTATGAGCTCATCGCGCATGCATTCGAGTTGCAGGGCGCGAGGCGATGATATGCGCGATCGGCTGCTGCCCATGGTGCGGAATTTCGTTCTGGCGGCTGCCGTTTTGATGCCCGCTCGTTCTGCGGGCGCGGTGGACGCAAACGGCTACGTCGAGCAACGTCAGCGCATGGTGCAGGAGATAGCCGATCTCGCGCTCGAGCTGGGGCGAGAAACCGGACGGCCACGATTCAGCAGTCGCACTCTCGAGGCAATGATGCGCGTGCCGCGACACCGATTCGTCGTCGGGGACGAGAGCGCAGCATACGCCAATCGTGCGCTTCTGATCGGCTCGGGCCAGACGATTTCGCAGCCGTACATCGTCGCCCTGATGACTGACTTGCTCGATCTGTCTGCCGGCGATCGCGTGCTCGAAATCGGGACAGGCTCGGGTTATCAGGCGGCGGTACTCGCGCAACTGGCCGCGACCGTCTACACGATAGAGATCATCGAGCCGCTTGCGCGCGCCGCAGCGCAGCGGCTGTCGGAGCTCGGCTACCGTAACGTCCTCACACGAGTCGGCGACGGTTACGAAGGCTGGCCGCAGCACGCGCCGTACGATGCGATCATCGTGACGGCTGCTCCGCTCGACGTGCCGGCGCCGCTGCTGGCC
>JBLNBW010000316.1:0-4455 GCA_050260255.1 Rhodospirillaceae bacterium
CAAGGCGTGCCCGATCCGTAAGATCGGCGCCCTGGGTGAAATAAGCGCGGAACAACGCTTCCGCCATCTCGTCCTGACGGCCAAGACGATCGGCGTACGTCAGCAAGCGGTGCGCATTGACCGTATTGGGCTGCACCTTGATGAGATCGAATGCGAACGGAATGCCGACTGTCGCACCAACCGCCGTGACACGCTCGTAGGCGCCCTTGCGATTGCCGAACTTGCGCTCGAGATAGTCGGCGCGCGGCATGCCTTCCGGCAGGAGCTGCGGATTCAACTGAAATGGCAGCCAGCGCACGGCCGGCTGTTCTGCATCGGGATGGCGGCTGCGGAATTCCGCGAGCGCGCGCTCGAGATTACGCTTCCCGATGTAGCACCACGGTCAGACCACGTCCGAAACGATTTCGATGATGGCGCTCATAGTGCGCACTCCTCATACTGTACAAGTGGGATCATATGACAAACGAACCGCGGCGTGCCGAACGAGTGCGCGAAAAGCGGCACTCTCGCACGCGCGGCGAATCAGTCGGCAGCGCCCCGCGTGTAGAAATTTCCGTAGCGTTCGCGCAACGCCGTCTTGAGCATCTTGCCCGTCGCCGTACGCGGAATTTCGGCGACGAACACGAATGCATCCGGCACGCAATGGCGTGCGACACGCAGCTTGAGGTGCGCGCGCAAGGCTTCAGCGTCCGCTGTCGCTCCCGATTTCAATACGATGACAGCCAGCGGCCGCTCGCCCCACCGCGCGTGCGCGACACCGATCACTGCCGCTTCCTGCACCGCCGGATGGGCCATCAGCGCATTCTCGAGCTCGAGCGAGCTGATCCATTCACCGCCGGATTTCACGAGATCTTTGGAGCGGTCGACGATGCGCACATAGCCGTGAGGGTCGATGTTGACGATGTCCCCGGTGCGAAACCAGCCGTCCTCGGTCCATTGGGGCGATGGTTCCTCCGGCTGGTAGTAGGCGGATGCGACCCACGGTCCGCGCACCTGCAATTCGCCTATCGTCGCGCCGTCCCAGGGCACGACACCCGAGTTCCCGACCGCGCGTACCTCGAAGAACGGCAACGGCACACCCTGTTTGGTTTGTCGCGCAAAGCGGGCATCGTCTTGTTCATTGCGCAGCTCGCGCTTCGCGTAATTCACCGTGCCCACGGGCGATGTCTCGGTCATGCCCCATCCGTGGATCACGGGAAGCCCGAGCTTGTCGTACGCGCGAATCATCGACTCCGGCGCCGCGGCGCCCCCGCACACCAGCCGCAGCTCGGGGGAAAAGCGCGGCGCGCGGCCGGCATCATTGATCGCTTGCAGCATGGAGAGCCAGACGGTCGGCACGCCGGCGCTGACCGTCACCTGCTCGCGCTCGAAAAGATCGAGCATGCTCGCGCCGTCCAGATGCGGCCCCGGCATCACGAGTTTGGCGCCCGCCATGACGGCCGAATGCGGCAATCCCCAGCCGTTTGCGTGAAACATGGGCACCACCGGGCAAACCGTATCGCGATTGGCTATGCCGAGATGGTCTATCGTGGAGGTCGCCATGCTGTGCAGAACGATAGAGCGATGCGTATATACGACCCCTTTGGGACGCCCCGTCGTGCCGGACGTGTAGCACATGCCGGCGGCATCGTTCTCCGCGATGTGTGGCGGCACGAATGCAGGCGCCGTCTGCAGGACCTTCTCGTAATCGAGATATGGTTCTGCAACGGAGCGTCCGGTCAGCGGAACGACGATGACGCGCTCGAACCCGATGTGGTGACGGAACTGCTCGTAGAGCGGAAGGAGCACATCGTCCACGATCAGATAGCGATCCCCGGCGTGCGCGGCGATGTAGCCGATGTCGTCCGGATGGAGCCGCAAGTTGAGCGTGTGCACTACGGCGCCTGCGCACGGCACCGCGAAATAAGCCTCGAGATGCGCGTAGTGATTCCACATGAGCGTCGCGACGCGGTCTCCGCTGTTCAGCCCGAGCCGCTGGAGCGCTGCCGCAAGCGCCACGCTGCGGTCATGGAAGTCGCGGTATGTATGCCGGTGCAGCGTCTTGGCCGGCAGGCGCGAAACGATTTCCGTGGCGCCGAACAAGCGACGTGCGCGCTCCAGCAGATGGGGCAGCGTCAGCTGAAAGTCCATCATGGTGCCGTGCATGCACTCCTCCTCCGAGCGCTCTTATGGCGCTACAGCAGAATCTGCCAGAATCCGACGTCGACCCAACGATCGAATTTGCGCCCGGCCTCCGGGAAATGCCCTGCTTTACGGAAGCCGCATTTCTCGTGCAGCGCAACACTCCCCTCGTTCGGCAATGCAATGCATCCCAAAGCAGCATGCACGCCGGATGAACCCAAAGTATCGAGCAACGCCCTGTATAGCTCGTAGCCGATGCCGCGGCGGCAGGCCGAAGGCGCGAGATAGATCGTCGTCTCCGCAGTGAAATCATACGCGGCTCGCGTGCGCCAACGCGTGGCATACGCATAGCCCAGAATCTCGCCATCCGCAACGGACAGCAGCCAGGGATAGGCCGCGCGCACGTTGTTTATGCGGGCCGCCATGTCATCCACGGTAACGGCGTCCCGCTCGAAGGTGATCACGGTGTTCGCGACGTACGGGTTGTAGATACCGCAGATGGCCTCAGCGTCCGCTGGAGTCGCCTCGCGCACCTCCATGCGGGCCATCGCGCCTACCGGCACCGCTTAGCCGCGCAACATCGTAAGATCCAGCGCGCCGTCGAAAAAGCCCGGAGCGCGCGCCAGGAAGGCATCGGCCTGCTTCGCCGTCCAGCCCCCGAAAGCGCAGTTACGGCGGAATTTGTCCGCGATCTCCTCCGCACTGAGCGGATCGTGCACTCCGCCGCGGATGTGCGGCTGGCGTTCCTCGACGACGGTGCCGTCCTTGAGCGTCATGCGCACGTGTCCGGTGTAGGCCTTGGGATAGGGATTGTTCGGATCCACCACGTAGCGCACTTTGGACGCGAGCGCGAGGATACGCGGGTCTCGCACCGTCTCCTCGGTGTAGGCCGCAAGGCCGGCCCCGCCGGTGATGAATGCGACCGCGACGTTGAATGGCGCACTGAACTTCGCCGCATAATCGTTCGCGGGCCGTTGTTTGGCGGCGAGCGGCTCCCACAGGCGATGCACATAGCCCTCGGCGGTTTCGCACAGCACGTCGACGACATCCTCCGGCTTGATGCCGCGCCGGGCAAGGCGCAACGCGCAGTCGATATACGGCTGGTTCATGGTGCCGGTGGCGTAGGGCTTGAAGGTGATGGCGTCCATATACCATTTTTGGCCCCAGCCTTCGCTCAGCACGCCGTAGTCACCTTCGGCCGAATGCGCGAACGCGTAATAGAGCCCGTGCGTGCCTTCGAAGACGGTGCGCGGGCCGAGGAAACCCTGCTGTCCGAGCCGCGCCGCCTGCACGCCGATTTTCGCGGCCCACCCCGCATGCAGGCGCTTGGTCCACGCGCCTTCCGCGAGATACTCGATGATGCCGCTCGCCATGCTGCCTGCGATGCCGAGCGCGTCGACGGTCTGCTTCGCGTTGAGCTCGATCACCCGCGCAACGGCCAGCGTGCTCGCCATCGCTCCGAGAATGCCGGTCGGATGAAACCCGGCCTTGTGTATCGCCTTGGGAATGACCATGGAAAGGCGGCATAGCGTTTCGATGCCGGCCACCAGGCCGCACAGCGCAGCCCGCCCGTCTTTGCCGAACCGCTCGCATGCGGCCAGCACGGCGGGTGCGATCACGGCACTCGAATGCACCGGCCCGCCTTCGAACGTGTCGTCAAAATCTTCCCCGTGCGCGGCGGTGCCGTTGATCATCGCGGCCGCCTCCGCGCTGAAGCCGCCCTCGTGCCCCAGCGCAGTGCATGGCCCTCCGTGATCCACCGACCGGATGACCGACTGCACGTAGTCGGTCCGGCGCGCTGCCACGCAAAGGCCGACGACGTCAACGAGCAGTTCGGTCGCACGTCGACGTACCGCGGGCGGTATGACGTCGGGTTCTAGGGATCCCACCTGGTCGGCGAGGCGTTGCGCTACGGAATAAGCTATCGATTGCATTGTTTTCTCTAAAGATCGGGGGCTTTGAATATATGGGCCGGGAGTTGCGGGGGCGACGGCGTATTGTAGCGAAGCGGTGCTTGTTCTGTGCCCCAAAAGGGTTAGGCCGGGACCGGCCGCCGGCCTGCGAGACGGCGCGTGACAGTTGCTCGCAATTCTCGCATACTGTGCATTCGGTTTATCGACGTTTCAATAACTTATAAATCAAAAAAAGAGGCCTGAAAGAGAATTCGAACGCGGGCCAGTGACCAATAAATAGAAGAACGGAACCGACATGACCTTTGACTATCTCGCGATCTTCGCGGTACTTCTTACGGCCTACTTCGTCCGAGGCCTGACCGGTTTCGGTTCCGGCCTCATCTCGGTGCCTCTACTCGCCCTGTGGCAGCCACTGCATCTC
>JBLNBW010000317.1:0-17136 GCA_050260255.1 Rhodospirillaceae bacterium
TGCACGCCTCGTCGGCCGCAAATTCACCGAAACGCTGGGCCAGCAGTTCGTCGCGGACAATCGCGCCGGCGCGTCGGGCATCATCGGCTGCGAGATCGTCGCGAAGGCGCCGCCCGACGGCTATACGCTCCTGCTCGGCACGACCGGCACGCACGCGACCAATCCCGCGGTATATCCCAAGCTCCCGTACGACTCGCTGAAGGACTACGCGCCGGTCTCGCTGATTGCCGAGTCGCCGTTCGTGCTGCTCGTGCATCCGTCGCTGCCGGTGAAGAATGTGCGCGAGCTCATCGCACTCGCCAAGCGGCAGCCCGGACAGCTCACGTATGGCTCGTCCGGTGTGGGCAGCTCCTCGCATCTCGGCTTCGCCCTGTTCAACCTGATGGCCGGCATCAACACCGTCCATGTGCCGTACAAGGGCTTGCCGCCTGCGACGGCGGACACGATCGCCGGCAATCTCACCATGACGTGGGACTCGATCACCGCGTCGAGCGCGTACATCAAGGCAGGACGCGTGCGTGCGCTCGGCATAGGGTCGGCAAAACGCTCGCCGCTGCTGCCCGACCTGCCGACGATTTCCGAAGCCGGCCTGCCCGGATACGAGCTCGGCTCCTGGTACGGCATCTTTGCGCCGGCCGGCACGCCGCAGGACATCGTGCGCCAGCTCTACGGCGAGACCGTCAAGGCGCTGAGCGGCAACGGGATGAAAGACCAGTTCGCCGCGCTCGGCGCGCAGCCGATCGGCAGCACGCCGGAGGAATTTGCGGCGGTGGTGCAGCGCGACCTCGCGAAGTGGACCCGGGTCGCGCGCGAAGCAAACGTGAAAGCGGAATAGGCTTAAAGCGAGGCACGCTGGCGCGCAATCGCTTCGGCGATGGCGGCGTTGTCCCACTCGCCTTCGCCGTGCTCCATGCAATCCTGCAGCATGCGCACGTAGACGGACGCGAACGGCAGCTGCTGGCCATGTGCGCCCGCCTGCTCCACCATGAGCTTGAAGTCCTTCAGGCTTTGATCGACGCGGCTTTGCGGCGCGCGATACTCGCGCCGTGCGAAAAGTCTGCCTTTCACGTCCATCACCTGCGAGTATGCCGCCGAGCCGCGTGCGACCTCCAGAAACGCCTCGCGGTCCAGACCGAGCTTTTCGGCGAAGACCAGTCCCTCGGCAATCGCCGCGCGATTCAAGCCGAGGATGAGATTGACGGCGAGCTTGGCGCGCGAGCCGTGCCCCACCGGGCCGACATGGGTACGGCGCGGACAAATCGCATCGAGCACGGTCGCCGCGCGCTGCGCAATGGCAGTATCGCCGCCAATAAGGCCGACGCCGTTGCCTTCCGCGAGCTGCCGGCTCGTACCGGAGATCGGCACTTCAAGCACATGCAGGCGCGATGGGGCGACACGCGCCGCCAGCGCTGCAAGGCGATCGGGATCGCAGGTGCTGGTGCAGACCACGACGCGATCCGCAGGATGCGGCGGTAGCGCGCTCAGTATGCCGTCCCGCCCTTCGACCACCTGCTCGACCTGCTCCGTATTGAACACCGCGAGCACGATGATCTCGCATGTGGCCGCGAGCTTGCAGACGTTCTCAGCAAGACGCGCACCGAGGTCCCGTATCGCGCTGCGCTTCGCCTCGTCGACGTCGTAGGCAACGACTTCGTGTTTTGCATCCAGCAGGCGGCGCGTGATCGCCGTGCCCATGAGCCCCGCGCCTATGACGCCGATTGGAGACATCGCAACTCCGTTGCTCTTTGCTTGGTACTTCGTTACTGGTTACTCGTTACTCGTTACTGGTGATTGGTGTGGCGCGCAGTCGCGCGCCGCCATCACCGTTCACCAGTCGCTACTCACGCTTTCAAGGGCTTGTAGCGCAGGCGATGCGGCCGTGCGCCTTCCTCGCCGAGGCGCTTCACCTTGTCCGCCTCGTACTCGTGGTAGTTGCCGTTGAAGAACACCACCTGGGACTCGCCTTCGAAAGCGAGGATGTGGGTGGCGATGCGGTCCAGGAACCAGCGGTCGTGCGAGATGACGAGCACCGATCCCGCGAACTCGAGCAGCGCCTCCTCGAGCGCGCGCAGCGTCTCCACGTCGAGATCGTTCGAAGGCTCGTCGAGCAGCAGCACGTTGGCGCCCTTGAGCAGCGTCAGCGCAAGATGGAGGCGGCCGCGTTCGCCGCCGGACAGCTTGCCGACCATCTTCTGCTGGTCCTGGCCCTTGAAGTTGAAGCGGCCGAGGTACGCGCGCGAGGGCATCTCGAACTTGCCGACGTTGATGATGTCGAGCCCGCCGGACACCGCCTCCCACGCCGTCTTGTCGTTGGGCAGTGCATCGCGCGCCTGGTCGACGACCGCGACATGCGCGGTGTCGCCGATCACCACTTCGCCGCTGTCCGGCTTTTCCTTGCCCGCGATCATACGGAACAGCGTCGACTTGCCCGCGCCGTTGGGACCGATCACGCCGACGATGGCGCCGGGCGGCACGCTGAACGAAAGATTGTCTATGAGCAGGCGGTCGCCGTATCCCTTGCTGACGTTGTTAAACTCGATCACCTTGTCGCCCAGTCGCTCGGCCACCGGAATGAAGATTTCCTGCGTCTCGTTGCGCTTCTGGTAGTCGTACGAGGTGAGCTCTTCGAAGCGCGCAATGCGTGCCTTCGCCTTCGCCTGCCGGCCCTTTGGATTCTGACGCACCCACTCGAGCTCTTTCTTGATCGCTTTCTGGCGCGCCGACTCCGCCGCTTCCTCCTGCTTCAGGCGCTGCTCCTTCTGCTCGAGCCATGAGCTGTAATTGCCCTTCCACGGGATGCCGTAGCCGCGATCGAGCTCCAGGATCCATTCCGCCGCGTTGTCCAGGAAGTACCGGTCGTGGGTGACGGCGACGACGGTGCCGGGAAACTTCGCGAGGAAATGCTCGAGCCACTCCACGCTTTCCGCGTCGAGATGGTTGGTCGGCTCGTCAAGGAGCAGCATGTCGGGCTTGGACAGCAGCAGCTGGCACAACGCGACACGGCGCTTTTCACCGCCGGAGAGGTGCGAAATCTGCGCGTCCCACGGCGGCAGACGCAACGCATCGGCTGCAATTTCGAGCTGATGCTCGGTGTCCGCGCCGGCGGTCGCCACGATCGCCTCGTACTTTGCCTGCTCCGCGGCAAGCTTGTCGAAGTCCGCATCCGGCTCGGCGTAAGCGGCGTAAATCTCGTCGAGCTTCTTCTTCGCCTCGAGGACTTCGCCGAGGCCTTGCTCGACGGCCTGACGCACCGTTTGCTCGGGATCGAGGCGCGGCTCCTGCGGCAAAAACCCGATCCGCAGTCCGGGCATCGGGATCGCCTCGCCGTCGAAATCACGGTCTTCCCCCGCCATGATGCGCAGCAGGCTCGACTTCCCCGCGCCGTTCAAGCCCAGCACGCCGATCTTCGCGCCGGGAAAAAACGAAAGTGAAATATCCTTGAGGATGACGCGCTTGGGCGGCACGACCTTGCTCACCCCGCGCATGGTGTATACGTATTGAGCCATAGTGCTGTCTTGGGAAAATCCGAAAGGATAGCGGATTAGCGGCGGGCGCGCTGCTCCAGTAAGGCGCGGGACAGCGCCGCCGACCGGCGTCAGGCTGCGAGGATAGCCACCCACGACCTCCGGACTCAACCCTGCGTCGCCCGCTCACGCATGCGAGGGCGCTCCGGAACCGGCAATGCGTACGACGAAGCCGCGCCCGATGTCGCGCTGCCCGGGGAAGCTCGATGGTGATGAAAAAAAGCAAGCGGCCTGCCGCCACATCACGAGCGGAGGCCGCTATGCAAAGCCGGCCGCCGCGGAAGATGCGACGGCCGCCGGCACGCGCCGCACGATAGTGTGCCGCGCGCGATCCCGGTGCTCAGCGATCCGGCTGCGGCGTGACGCGCAGGTACGGACGCAGGGCTTTATAGCCCTTCGGAAACTTCTGCTTGATGACGTTCTCGTCGGTGACCGAAGGGGCGATGATGACGTCATCGCCCTGCTTCCAGTTCACCGGCGTGGCCACGCTGTGCTTGTCGGTGAGCTGCAACGAGTCGATCACGCGCAGGATCTCGTCGAAGTTGCGGCCCGTGCTTGCGGGATACGTGATCATCGCGCGGATCTTCTTGTTCGGATCGATGAAGTACACCGAGCGCACCGTGAGCGTGTCGTTCGCGTTCGGATGAATCATGTCATACAGGTTCGACACTTTCCTGTCGGGATCGCCGAGGATCGGATAATCGACCACGCAGCTCTGCGTGTCGTTGATGTCGTCTATCCAGCGCTTGTGCGAACCGACGTCGTCCACGCTCACCGCCAGCACTTTCACATTGCGCTTTTCGAACTCCTGCTTGAGCTTCGCCGTGTAGCCGAGCTCGGTCGTGCACACCGGCGTGAAGTCCTTGGGGTGGGAGAAGAGCACGCCCCAGCTCGAGCCGAGCCACTCATGAAAGCGGATGGTGCCCGCGGTCGAATCCTGCGTGAAGTCGGGAGCGATATCGCCTAGACGTAATGCCATGTCAGCCTCCAAAAGTAACAGCGCGTCGAGCGCGCGGCAGAGGCTAAGAGTAAGCACGTGCGGGGGTGCATACAAGAAGTTTTGCGCGCCTTACTTATGCTTCGCGGGCATAAGCGATGCAGTGAAACCCGGGATACGCGTAGGGCTACGCTGGCGCCCTGGTCAGGTGGTGTCTTGCCGCGGCGCGCCGCGCACGAACACGATGTCGTAGCTCTGCGCGAACGAAAAACCGCTTTGGCGTGCGTGGCTGATGCAGCGGTCGAGCGTCGGAAACGCGCCGATGGAGGCCATGGAAACGCGCTTGTTCTCCTGTACCTGCCATGCCCACTGCCCGCTGCTTCTGCTGTCGTAGACGAAACGCCAGCGCCGTTCCGTGCCGTTCACACTTTCCCCTGTCCGGCTTGTTGTTATTCGCTGCGCCCATTCTACCGGCCCGCGATGCGGGGTCCGGCGTGAATCCGCCACAACGCATGACGCCTTCATGAAAAGTGTCTCATTTATGCCATCGACGGGGCGAAACACCCTAAAAAAAAACGGCGCACGCGGCATTGCGTGCGCCGTCTTGCATGGATCGCGCTACACCAGGTTCGAATGCTTGAGCGGCAGCGTGCGCACCGGCTTGCCGGTGGCCGCGTAGATCGCATTCATTACCGCGGGGGACACGACGCAGATCGTTGGCTCGCCCACCCCGCCCCAGAAGTCGTACGTCGGCACGATCACCGTTTCGACCTTCGGCATCTCGGCGAGGCGCAGCACGGGGTACGTGTGGAAGTTCGTTTCGACGATACGTCCCTTGTCCACGCTGCATTCACCGTAGAAGGCGGCACTCAGGCCGTATGCGACGGAGCCTTCGACTTGCGCGGCGATCTGGTCGGTGTTCACCGCATGCCCGCAGTCGATCGCGAGCACCATGCGATGCACTTTCACCTTGTTGTCCACCATGGAGATTTCCGCGACTGCAGCCGAGTAGCTGCCGTAGCCCATGAACTGCGCAATGCCGCGATACATGCCTTTCGGCAGCGGCTTGCCCCATCCGGCTTTCTCGGCGACGGCATTGAGCACGCCCAGGTGTTTCGGATGGTTCGCCATCAGCGCGCGGCGAAACTCCAGCGGATCCTTGCCGGCCGCTTTCGCGAGCTCGTCCATGAAGCACTCGAGGTACACGCCGTTCTGATTGGTGTTGACGCCGCGCCACGGACCGACGGGAACGTGCGTGTTGCGCATCGCATATTCGGTCCTCAGGTTCGGAACCGTGTAGCCGATCTGCGCGTCGCCCGGCTGCTTCCACAAGCCTTGCAGCTGGCGCACGTCCTTGCCGTCCTTGATAGCCGCGGGATTCAAATAGGCGTTGATCGACTGGCCCGAAACACGGATGTGCAGTCCGACGAGGTTGCCCTTGTCGTCGAGGCCGCCGGAGAGCTTGCACTGGGAAATCGGGCGATAGTAATCGTGACCCTGGTCTTCCTCGCGGCTCCAGATGAGCTTCACCGGCGTGCCGGGGAACTGCTTCGCGATCTTGGTCGCCTGGCGCACGTAATCCTGCGTGCCACCGCGGCGTCCGAAACCGCCGCCCAGCGTATGGTTGTACACGTCGCACTTCGCGAGCGGCAATCCCGAGCTTTCCGATAATGCAGCGAGGGACGCTTCGGCGCTTTGCGAAGGGACCCACGCCTCGGCGCGGTCCGCGGTGACGCGCACCGTCGCGGTCATCGGCTCCATCGTCGCATGCGACAGAAACGGCGTGCCGTAAACCGCTTCCACTTTCTTCGCCGCGCCCGCGATCGCTGCCAGGGCATCGCCGTCGTTGATGTCGGCAAACGCATCGTCGGACGTAAGACCGCTCTTCAAGTGCTCGGCGATCTTCGCGCTGGTCTGGGTTGCGGCAGGCCCCTCGTCCCACACGATAGGCATTGCCTCGAGTGCGGTCTTCGCACGCCACCAGGTGTCCGCAACCACTGCCACGGTGGCGTCGTCGACTTTCACCACGCCGCGCACGCCGGGCCGGCTCTTGATCTTCGCTTCGTCGTAGCTCACGAGCTTGCCGCCGAACACCGGGCATTGCGCGATCGCCGCGTTCAGCATGCCGGGCAGCTTGACGTCGATCGCGTACACCATCGAACCGTTGAGCTTGGGCGCGGTGTCGAGCCGCTTCATCGGCTTGCCGGCGATCTTCCACTCTTTGGGGTTCTTGAGCTTGATCGATTTCGGATCGGGTGGCGTGAGCTTCGCGGCTGCGCCTGCCACTTTGCCATACGTCGTCGAGCGTCCGGAACCGGGATGCGTGATCACGCCGTTCGACACGGTGAGCTCGCTCGCCGGCACCTTCCACTGATCGGCGGCTGCCTGCACGAGCATGATGCGCGCAGCGGCACCGGCACGGCGTATGTAGTCCTGCGAGGTGCGTATGCCGCGGCTGCCGCCGGTGCTCATGTCGCCCCACGCGCGCTTCGCGGCGAGATTGCGTCCCGGGGTGATGCGTTCGGTGGTCACCTTGCTCCAGTCGCATTCCAGCTCTTCGGCAACGAGCTGCGCGAGGCCGGTCAGCGTGCCCTGGCCCATTTCAGCGCGCACGATGCGTATGACCGCAGTGTCGTCCGGCTTGATGACGACCCACGCGTTCATTTCCGTATCCGCATCGGCCCCCGCGGCGGCGGCAAGATTCATCCCGAACGGGAGATTCAGCCCTATGGCGAGCCCGCCGCCCGCGGCGGCCGAGCTGATGAGAAATCTGCGGCGCGAGAGATCGGCGACGCGATCGGTAGTCTTGTTCATGGTCGTCTCCTCCCTCAAGCCTGCCGTTGCTCGGCGATCGCGGCATCGGCGGTCGCCGCGCGGGCCGCTGCATGTATCGCCGCGCGTATGCGCTGATACGTGCCGCAGCGACAGATGTTCGTCATCGCCTGGTCGATGTCCTTGTCGGTCGGCTTCGGGTTCTTGCGCAGCAGCGCGGCGGCGGCCATGATCTGGCCCGACTGGCAGTAGCCGCATTGCGGAACATCGAGCGCAGCCCACGCCTTCTGCACCGGATGCGAGCTGTCCGGCGACAGACCTTCGATGGTGACGATGCGATCGGCAGGCTTCACGCTGCCGACAGGAAGTATGCAGGTGCGCTGCACTTCGCCGTTGAGGTGGACGGAACACGCGCCGCACTGCGCAACGCCGCAGCCGTATTTCGTGCCGGTGAGCCCGATCTGTTCACGCAGGACCCACAGGAGCGGCGTGTCCGCCTCCACCTGTACGTCATGCATCTTGCCGTTGATGTTGAGACTGGCCATACGCCTCCTCTCCTGACCGCCGCATGGGCGGAAGTTGCGCTGAGCTCCGTTACGGCGGGAGAAAAGATGCGGCTTGCGCGATCTCCTGCACCCGTTCCTCGTTTTATGGTTGGCTCGCTACGTTACCGTAGCGGTGTCGGCTAGGCAAACAACGTGCTCACCGCTGGCGAACTGCTGGCCACAATATGGGCGCCGTGACCGGATTTCGATCCCAGCGCCGTGGCGCGACGAGCCTCGTCGCGTATACACTGTAGCGGGACGTCACTGCCGCCTCACGCGACAGCACAACAGAGCCGAGAAGCCGCGGCGTCCTTATCGTCGTTCACCTGGAGGAGCAATGAGGCGCTTCACGAAGTCGCTGCACCACGCATTTGCGGGCGAACCGCGGCGCGCCGGTGTCGACCTCGTTCCCCTGCCTCACGCGCCAGCCCCTGCATGATCACCACGAAGGAATGCTCAAGACCATGTACGACCTGCAACTCACGCCAGAGCAGATCGAGATGCGCGACACCGTGCGCGATTTCGTCAACCAGGAAATCAAGCCGGCGGCGCTGCTGCCCGCGCGGCTGGAGCCGTTCGAAAAACCGCTGCTCAGCAAGCTGCTGGGCCAGGCCGCGGAAATGGGACTGCGCACGCTGTCCCTGCCGGAGGATGCGGGCGGCGCAGGCGCCGATTGCCTGACGTCCTGCCTCGTCATGGAAGAGCTCGGCACCGGCGATCCGGATATCGCCGTTGCATTGGCGCACACGTCGTACGTGGGCCGTCTCGCTTACGAGCTCGCGAGCAGCGAGCAGCGCAAGCTGCTCACGAAGGAATTCGTGAACAACGATCAATGCCATCTCGCGCTCGCGGCGCACGACGCGGAATCCGAGTTGGGCTGGTGCTATCACCGGCCGCTGGTCGAAGGCAGCGGCCCGCAGGCCAGCGCGGCGAAGCAGTCGAACGGAGACTGGGTGATCGACAGCGCGGCCGGCATGGTCACGAACGCGCCCATCGCAAGATTCTTCATCGTGCAGGCGCGCACCGACGCGAAGAAGACGGGCAGCAATGGTGTGACGACCTTCCTCGTGCCGCGCGATACCGCCGGCATGCACATCGGCGAGCAACCGAAGGCGACGGGCGCTTCCCTACGCTGGCAGCACGGCCCAGTGGCGCCGGTGACGTTCAAATCGTGCCGCGTGCCGGCGAGCGCCGTGCTGGGCAAGGAAGGCCAGATCGCTCCGTGCGCTCGCGCGCATGCGCGCCGCGCGACGGTCGAGCTCGCCGCGGTCAATCTCGGTCTTGGCCGCGTGGCGTACGAAACGGCCGTCGATTACGCCAAGATTCGCCGGCAGGGCGGGCGCAACATCATCGAGCATCAATCCATCGGCAGCAAGCTCGCGGATTGCGCGATACGTCTCGAGCTCGCGCGCAATCTCGTGTGGAAAGCGGCGTGGATAGAGGATCACCCGGACGCGACCGTCGCGAGCGGCGCCGAGCTGCCGCTGTACACCATGGCGCGTGTCTACACCGCCGAGGCCGTGCACGACGTGACGCTGCTCGCTGCCGAGTGCTTCGGCGCCATGGGCGTCATGCGCGACATGCCGCTGCAGAAATACGTGCACGACGGCATGGTGTTCTTCCACGCGGAAGACAGCGACGAGGCGGCCAAGCTGCGTATCGCCGAAGCGATTGCCGGCTACGAGCGCACCGCGAAGATCGCCTGAGCGACCCAGTCACGATTCACAAGTCACGGTTTCGGAGAGATAGATGGATTTTTCACTGAACGAAGAACAGCGCCACTGGCAGATGGAAGCGCGGAAATTCGCCGAAGAGGAGATACGGCCGATCTCGCTGCAGCGCGATCAGATCGAGGGCGGGCGCGAGCCATGGGACTGGGACATCATCGAAAAAGGATCGAAGCTCGGCTTTCGCACGATGGCGGTACCCAAGGAATGGGGCGGCCCCGGCACCGACTTCGTCACGCAGGCGGTGGTGATGGCGGAGCTCGCGAAAGCCGACAGCGCGATATCGAAGGCGTTCAGCCAGAACTGGAAGTGGAGCCATCTCATCGCGACAGCGTGCAGCGACGACCAGAAGGAGCGGTTCTTGAAACCGTTCCTCGCCGATCATCGTTACGTCATGGGCCGCGGCATCACCGAGCCCAATTCCGGCTCCGACAACCGCATGCCGCCGGAGGACGATCCGAAGGCCGGCTTCCGCCTGCGCGCCGAGCGCAAAGGCGACGAATGGATATTGAACGGCGAGAAATGCTTCATCGCGAACGGCAGCGTCGGCAGCCTGTTCTTCGTCGATGCGCGCACGAATCCGGATGTGAACATCAAGCAGGGCGGAACGCTGTTCATGGTGCCGAAAGGCACGCCGGGCTTCCGCGTCGGCAAGGTGTTCAACAAACGCGGCTGGCGCTTCTATCAGAACGCGGAGCTCATCTTCGAAAACGCGCGCGTGCCGCATGCGAATGTCGTAGGTGGTGAAGGCGGCTCGGCGAAGGCCGGGCGCGGGGACAACACCGGCGGCGACATCTTCGGCGACCTCGAGCTCGCGGCCAACGCGCTGGGCGTGTGCGACGACGCCGTGGAAATGGCGTTCGGCTTCGCGAGAGCGCACAAGCGCGGCGGCAAATATCTCTCGGAGCAGCAGCTCGTGCAGCTCAAGCTCAACGAGATGATGGCGCTCACCGAGGCGCTGCGCTCTTACGTGATGCGCGTGGCATGGATGCACGACAACGGCACGCATTCGGCCAACGCTGGCCTCGTGATGAACTGGTCCACCGACGTCATCCAGCGCGTGACGCGCCTTAACATGGAAGTGCACGGCGCCGAAGGCTGCATGATGAACGCACGCGTGGACAAGCTGGTGCGCGACGCGATGGTGTGGACGCATCTCGCAGGCGACACGGTGCAGCGGATCAAGATCCTGAAGAGGATAAAGTAAGGCCTGACGCGTCAGGAGCAGATCTCGACGCGCAGCCCGTAACGCGTGGCACGTGAGGAAAGATGGGCAGCGAGCCGCGTTGCCGTTCGCTGCCCGTCGCCGATAACGACCCATGAGTCGCGCTGTTCAGTGAAGGAGGAGAACTATGCGAGCGAGCTGCAAGCCGGTTGCAGCCGCGACGTTTTGCGCGATCGCTGCAAACGCGGCGATGGCCCAGAGCGGCGCGGCGCCCTATCCCACTCGTCCCATACGTCTCGTCGTGCCGTTCCCGCCGGGCGGCAACGTCGATGCGTACGCACGAGGACTTGCGCGTCAGGTCGAGAGCCAGCTCGGCCAGCCGATCGTCGTCGACAATCGCGGCGGTGCGAACGGCATCGTCGGCAACGATACCGTCGCGAAGGCCGCGCCTGACGGCTATACGCTGCTCAGCACTTCGTTCGCGTTCGTCGTCAATCCGGCGATTTACAAGAAGATCCCGTACGACACGGCGAAGGACTTCACGCCGATCACCAACTTCGCGCTCGGCGCGGGCTATCTCATGACGGTGCATCCGTCGGTACCGGCGCAGTCGGTGAAAGAGCTCATAGCGCTCGCCAGAACCACGCCGCTGCGCTACAGCTCTGCCGGCATAGGGAACGGCACGCATCTCGCCGCCGAGCTCTTCACGCTCAAGACCGGACTCGATCTCCAGCACATCCCTTACAAGGGGGGCGGACCGGCGCTGAACGCAGCACTGGGCAACGAAGTGCAGATCACGTTTCCTGCCGTCGCCGTCGGCATGCCGCAGGTCAAAGGCGGGAAGCTGCGAGCCATAGGGTTCACCGGCGAGAAGCGTCTTGGCGTGCTGCCCGACGTTCCGACGATCGGCGAGACGGTCCCAGGTTATGCATTCGATGCCGGCTGGCACGCGTGGTTCGCACCGGCCGGCACGCCGATGACGATCGTCAATCGCCTTCACGCCGAAGTCGCGAAGGCGCTCGAGACGCCCCGGCTGCGCGAATTTTTCGCGGCGGGCGGCTACGACCCCAAAGGCGACTCGCCGGCCGAATTCCGGAAGATTTTTCTTCAGGACATCAAGAAGTACGCGCAGATCGTGAAGGCGGCGAAAATAGAGCCGCAATAGCGGCGTCGCCCGCCCTTTCCGCCGCAACGGCAGCCGGCGGCGGGGCAGGCAACATCCTTGCATAGCGCACGGTCGCGCCCGATATCGAGGCGCCTAGGGAGGAGGAGGTTGCATGAAGGCCGCGCTGGATTTCCTGCCGCTCGCGCTGTACCTCGGCGCCTACGTCATCGCCGATATTTACGTCGCCACCGGCGTTCTGATCGCCGCGATGGCCTTCCTGGTGCTCTATTCGCGCATCGTGTACGGCAAAGTCGGCAAGCTGCTGTGGGTGAACCTGGCCGCGGCGGCAACACTCGGCGGCCTCACCATCACCTGGTCGGACCCCCGCTACCTCGTGGCCCGCGCAACCGCCATCTACTGGTTGATCGGCGGCGCGCTGCTCTTCGTCTACTGGTTCGGCGGACGCAATCTCCTGCGGGACGCGCTGCAGCCGCGGTTCGACGCGCCGGAGGCGGTATGGCGGCGCCATCTTTACGCCTACGTGGCATTTTTTGCCGTGCTCGGCGCGGGCAATATTCTGCTCGCATACACGGTGAGCGAAGCGATGTGGGTGGCCTTCGACACCGTGGGCGCGCTCGTATTGATCGGCGGCTTCATGGCGCTGCAACTCATGCGCATACGCCGGCATGGGCGCGTGGCACGCGAGGATTGCAGCCCGCGCGCATAGCCATTGCCCGGTGACGGCTGGATGACCCGGCGTGCCGCTCAGCTGGCGGCCGAATGGACGACCAGGCCCGCGTGCTCGCGCAAGGCGTGAAACTGCACGCGCTGCCAGTTGTCCTGCACCGCGCTCAGCTCGGCCACATGGCTTACCAGCAACGCAGGCGCATCCACCACGTCGTAGGCGATGCGATGCGCGTTGGCCTCGATGAAGCGCTTCAGCTCCGCATCGTTTTCCGCCGTCACCCAGCGGGCGAGCCGGTGCTTGGTTGCGGCAAGCCGCGCGTCCACTCCGTATTCGGTCTTCAGCCGGTGCGCGACCACGTCGAACTGCAGCTGGCCCACGGCGCCGAGCAGCAGGGTATTGTCGGCGTGCGGGCGGAAGACCTGGATCGCCCCTTCCTCGCCGAGCTGCATGAGCCCCTTGCGCAGCTGTTTCGCGCGCATCGGATCCGCGACTTCGACGCGGTGGAAGAGCTCCGGCGCGAAGAACGGCAAGCCGGTGAACTGCAGGTCTTCGCCTTCGGTCAGCGTGTCGCCGAGCTGCAGCGCACCGTGGTTCGGTATGCCGATGATGTCGCCCGGATACGCATCCTCGAGTATTTCGCGCCGCTGCGACAGGAACGACACGACGTTGGCCGCGCGCAGCTCCTTGCCGGTGCGGCAGACTTTCATGCGCATGCCGCGCTCGAAGCGTCCCGAGCAGATCCGCACGAACGCGATCCGGTCGCGATGGGCGGGATCCATGTTCGCCTGAATCTTGAACACGACGCCGGAAAACTTCGATTCGGTGGCCTGCACCACGCGCTGCATCGCCGCTTTCTCGCCCGGCGGCGGTGCGTGATCGACCAGCGCGTCGAGCACCTCGCGCACGCCGAAATTATTCACCGCGGAACCGAAAAACACCGGCGTCTGTTTTGCCGCGAGAAATTCCCGCTCCTCGAACTCCGGCGACGCCGCTTTCACGAGCTCGATGTCGTGACGCGCCTGGTCGAATTCGGCGCCGAAGCGCGCGATGGAGGCCGGATTGTCCAGCCCTTCGATGAGCTCGTCGTCCTCCTGCACGCGATCTTCGCCCGCGCGGAACACGCGCATCGCATCGCGCCGGATGTCGAACACGCCATGGAAGCGCTTGCCCATGCCGACCGGCCACGTGAACGGCACGGCCGACATGCCGAGCGTCTGTTCGATCTCGTCGAGCAGCGCAAGCGGCTCGCGCACCTCGCGGTCCATCTTGTTCACGAACGTGATGATCGGCGTATTGCGCGCGCGGCAGACTTCGAGCAGGCGCAGCGTCTGCGCTTCGACGCCATTTGCGGCGTCGATCACCATCAGCGCCGCGTCCACGGCGGTGAGCACCCGATAGGTGTCTTCGGAGAAATCCTGGTGGCCGGGCGTATCGAGCAGGTTGATGACGCAGTCGCGGTACTCCATCTGCATCACCGAGCTCGCGACCGAGATGCCGCGCTGCTTCTCGATCTCCATCCAGTCGGACGTGGCGTGGCGCGACGCCTTGCGAGCCTTGACGCTGCCGGCGATCTGGATCGCACCGGCGTACAGCAGCAGTTTTTCCGTGAGCGTGGTCTTGCCCGCATCAGGGTGCGAAATGATGGCAAAAGTGCGCCGCCGCGCGACTTCTTTGTCGAGTAGCATAAAACTCGGTGATCAGTGAAAGCGACCGGTAAGCAAGCCGGGCCGAAGCCATGCTCCGTGCCCGCTGCCGAGGTGATACCGCTCCGCGGGACCGCGCATTTTAACCGAGCGGTGCCCCCGGGCCAAACGATAGACCGCTGGCGGACGGTTTAGTGCACTGTCGCGGTACGCGCCGGCCCGAACGTCCGGCGTGAGACGAGATAACCGTTGCCCAGCGCATCGACCATGCAGGCGCTGCGGGTCATGAAGGCATCGGGACTGCGGGACACCGCGCCGGACAAGAGATCGGTATGGATCCAGCGCCAGCCCTCGGCTTCTTCCTCGAAATGCCAGATGTCGTGCATGTGCTCCCCTTGCGCCGCGCTGTATTGATGTCTTGGCAGGATAGCGGGCGCCGCCGAGGTGGGCGATGAACTAAGGCACATCGGACCCATTCTTTGAGCCGACATCCGAAGGCACGCGCCTCCTTCCGGCTCAAGTGCTGCGCCATCGCGGCAGAGTTCGTGCGCACTCGTCTAGAATTGACCGCATCTTCTATTCGCAGGGACCGCCATGAACTTCGATTTCGACGGCCAAACCGCATTGGTGACGGGCGCAAGCCAGGGCATAGGCCGCGCCATCGCACGAATACTCGCCGCCCAAGGCGTCAAGGTCGCCGTGGCGGCACGGCGCGTTGCACTCCTCGAGGTACTGCGCGAAGAGATACAGGGAGCCGGACATCCCGCGCCCGCGATACTCGAAGCCGACCTCTATCCCGAAGGCGCCGCCGAGAAGCTTGCCGACGAGGCGACCCGCGCCCTGGGACGCATCGATATTCTCGTGAATTCGGCAGGCGGAAGCCGGCCCATTCCGTTCGATGCAACCAAAGCCCAGTGGATGGAAGGGCTCACGCTGAACTTTCTGCGTCTGCGCGAGCTCACGCATGCGCTCGTGCCGGGCATGCGCGAGCGCCGCTGGGGTCGGATCGTCAATCTCACCGGCACGTCCGAGCCGCGCGTGCTGAACGCCGCCTTCTCCGCCAAAGCCGCCGTGCATGCCTGGTCGAAAGGTCTTTCGCGCGAAATCGCGAAGGACGGCGTGACCATCAACTGCATACAACCGGGCCGCATACGCAGCGAGCAGATCAAGAAGCGCTACCCCACGCTGGAGGACGAGCTTGCATTCGCCCGCGAGGAAATTCCGGCCGGCCGCTTCGGCGAGCCGGAAGAGCTGGCCCATCTCGCCGTTTTCCTCGCCTCGCCGCTCGCGAGCTACATTACCGGCACGGTGATTCCGGTCGACGGAGGCATGTACCGCTTCGCTTTCTGAACGCAAGCATCGGCCCGCCGCGGCCGGCACGCTGCCGCGCACACGTCGACAACACCCAATACCGGGGCGATCAAGGCGCGGGGCGCCGCGTCTCCATGGGCTTGGGCGATGCCCCTGCCGCATCGACGAGGGTGCGCTCGTACTCGGAGATCACCTGCGCTCCGAAGAGCAGCAGCGCCGCGCCGATCTCGAGCGTGAGGAGCACCACGATCGCGGTCGTCAACGATCCGTACACCACGTTTACCTGGGACAGCGTGCCGAAATACCAGACCAGAACGTGCCGGGTGATTTCCCACAGCACCGCAGCCGTGACCGCACCGATCAGCGCGTGCCGCAGCGACAGCCGTCCGACCGGCATGACGAGATAAATCGACGTCAATATGAAGACTTCGCCGGCAAAGCCGAGCGCGTACAGCAGGATGCCCGACACACCGCTCAGCGACCATTCGCGCCCGAGAAAGTCGACGCTCTCCTGGCCGATCGCCTGCAGCACACCCGACACCAGCGTCACGATCAGGAAACCGGCGCCAAGACACACGATGTAGCAGTAGGGCAAGAGCGCCGACACGAGAAAGCGGCGCCTGCGTATCGCAACGCGGTGAACGAAAATGACCGACATCGCGTTCTCCAGCACGGTGAAGGCGAGCGAGCTGAAAAATATCAACGTCGCGAACAGCACCCAGCCGATCACCTCGCGATGCGTGACGAATTTTTGGAGCTCCGACACGAGCGCCGCGGATTGGCCGGGAACGATCCATTCCATGTAGCGCCCCAGCGTCTCCAGCAGCTCGCGCTGATCGATGACGTGCGAGAGCGCAATCACGACCAGGATGAGCAGCGGAACGATGGAGAGCAGCGCGTAATAAGCGACGGCCCCGGCGAGCAGCACTCCCTGGTTGGCGCGAAACGCGCGCAACGTCTGCAGCACGAAAGCGCCGGGCGCTCGCAATATCTGTCGTGCCTGCGGGCTCATCATGTCGGAACGCGGCGTGTGGCGAACGATACTACGAGCGCGCCGCGTCGCGTCCGCGGCTGCGGGCCCGATCGACCGCTTCGGTCCACTCAGACATGCGGTCTTCCGCGACGCTGCGCTTCATGCGCGGCTCGAAACGACGGCCCGACCGCCACAGTGCTGCAATGTCCCGCATGCTGTTCCATACGCCCGTCCCCAGGCCGGCAAGATACGCCGCACCGAGCGCCGTCGTTTCGAGCACCCGTGGCCGCACGACCGGTACGCCGAGCAGATCCGCCTGAAACTGCATGAGCAGGCTGTTCGCCGCCGCGCCGCCATCGACGCGCAGCTCCCTCAGTGTGAGACGCGCATCCTGCTGCATGGCGCGCAGCACTTCGGCCGACTGGAATGCGATCGACTCCAGTGCGGCGCGTGCAATGTGACCCGCGTGGGTCCCGCGCGTGAGGCCCGTGATCGTGCCGCGTGCATATGCATCCCAATGCGGGGCGCCGAGGCCGGTGAACGCCGGCACGAAAGACACGCCGCCGGCGTCCGGCACACTGGCCGCGAGCTTTTCGACGTCCACCGAGCGGCGGATAAGACGAAGGCCGTCGCGCAGCCACTGCACCACCGCGCCGCCCGCGAAGACGCTGCCTTCGAGCGCATACCGGCCCGGCGCCGCGGCGGCGGTCGTGACGAGACCGTGACGCGATTCAATGGCTTTGCGT
>JBLNBW010000318.1:0-28731 GCA_050260255.1 Rhodospirillaceae bacterium
ACGTCGAGAACTTCCTCGGCTTCGTCCAGCTCGGCTGCATGATCATCATGCTTCGCACGTATTTTTGAGATGGCTTCTAGTGAGTCGAAAGTCTCTACCAATCAACATTCACTATTCACGAATCACCGTTGTTCGTAGCCCTTATCGTAGTGTCCTCCCGCCATCGTGCCGTCGGCGGCCATGCCGATGATGCCGTGCGACATGTCTTTGACGGTGAAGAACACGACGTCCTCATCCGGCGTCGCCACGGTGGAGTGCACCATATTGGCGGGAAAGTAGAGCAGCGTGCCGGGGCCGCACAGCTGCTCGGGCGTGTCGCCGATCTTCACGCGCAGCGTGCCCTTCACGATGTAATTCCATTGCTCGTTCGGATGCAGATGCGGACGCGCGCCCGTGCCGCGTTTCTTCGTGATGAGCCCGCACTGTATACGCTCGCCCTCCACCACCGGACCGAACGCGGTGGAATAGCCCGTGCCCGCATCGATACCGGCCATCTGATTCAAGGGGAATATGAATTTGCCGTTGCCGCCTTTCACGGCGCCTTCGGTCTTGGTCTTTTCCTTGTCGCCTGCTGTGGTCATATCGGATCTCGCTGCCAGGTTTCGTCATGGACCGCTTGTAACGGTCCGCGTTGGTCTGCCGCTATTCCTTCGCGTCGGCGACGAGGCCGGCCTGCTCGACGCCGTAAGCGCAGCACGCTTCGTCTTCTTCACCGGTGCCGCCGCTGCCGCCGGCTGCGCCGAGTATCGTGCCATCCTTATCGCGGATCAGCACGGCGCCCGTCTGCGGCAGAAACTTGCCTTCGGCCGTCGCCGACAGCGTCATGAAGAAATTCGGGTTGTCCTTCGCACGCTTTGCCAGCGCGCGGCTCGAGCTGCCCATGGCCACGCATCCCCACGCCTTGCCGCGCGCGATGTCGAGGCGGAACATGCTTGCACCGTCTTCCCGCTGCGCCGCCACCAAATGGCCGGCGTCATCGAGAACGACGATGCCGAGCGGCTTGATCTTCATCTGGCGTGCTTTTTCCAGCGCCTTGTCGATGATGGTGTTCGCCTGCCTGAGGGTCAATTTCGCCATGTGTTCCTCCGCTGTAGGGGTGCGTGCAAGGGTGTAGAGTGCGCCGGTCGAGACGGTCTTAGGCCGACGTGAAGAAGTAGCCGGAACTCCGGCGCTACAATACAAGCCGCTTCGACGCACTGTCAATTAAGCCGATGAATAACTGACGACCGGCATATCGATTCGACGCAACGCGCGCGCTCGAGGGAGGAAACGGACGATGTACACCTTGCGTAGGATGCTCAATACCTGGGTAATGCTCGCGGCGGCACTGGGCGCGCTTGCATTCGGCATCGGGGCACACGGTGCCGAAGCGACACCCAAGCCTCTGCCGACCATCAGGGTCATCACTTTCGGCGGTGGATACGCGCTGCCGCTGTGGGTGGCGGAACGGCAGGGGTTTTTCCGTAAGCACGGCGTCGATGTCAAAGTCACGTACACACCGAACTCCGTGTACCTCATGAAGAACCTCATCGAAGGCCGCTATGACGTCGCCGTAACGGCGATCGACAATCTCGTTGCCTACCAGGAAGGGCAAGGCGAGGCCAAAGTCGAAGGCAAGCCCGATCTCGTCGCGTACATGGGCTTCGATCAGAGCTTCCAGAGCTTGATGGCCGCGCCTGAAAACAAGACGGTCGCCGATCTGCGAGGCAAGGAGCTCGCCGTGGACGCGCTCACGACCGGCTTCGCCTTCATACTGCGCGAGATGGTGTCGCGTGCGGGCATGACCGACGCCGATGTGAAATACGTGCGAACCGGCGGCGGCCCCACTCGCATGCGTGAGCTCGTGGCCGGCAAGTACGCCGCCGGGCTCCTCGCCACGCCGCTGGATCTCGTTGCCGAAGAGAAAGGCTTGAGGCGGCTCGGCACGGCGCGCGCATTGCTCGGCCGTTATCAGGGCCGCACTGCCTTCTCGCAGCGCAGCTGGGTGCGAAACAACGAGGCGAGCGTCATCGCGTTCATGCGCGGATATCGCGACGCCATGGAATGGCTGTACGACCCGAACAACCGTGAGATCGCCGCGGCGCTGCTCGTCGCGAACGATGCTTCGATGACGCCGGCGCTGGCGCGTCGGGCACTCGATGTGCTGCTCGACGACCAGGACGGCTTCTTCCGCGACGTTGCGATCGACATGGAAGGCGTGAAGACGGTGCTCGCGCTGCGTACCAAATTTCTGCCGCCCGCCCAACCGATCGGCGATCCAATGAAATATGTGGATCTCGAGCTCTACCGCAAGGCTTTTCCGGCGCGCTGACGCGCGCGCAATCACAGGATACGCATGACATGGATCCGCTGCACTTTCTCACGATCGCGCAGGCGTCGGAGCTGATCCGCGCCCGCAAGCTCTCGCCCGTCGAGCTCACGCACGCGTATCTCGACCGCATCGCGGCGTACGACGCACAGCTGAACGCGTACATCACGGTCACTGCAGACCATGCGCTTCAACAGGCGCGGCGCGCCGAGCATGAGATCGCGCGAGGCAGCTATCGCGGCCCGCTGCACGGCATACCGTTTGCGCTGAAGGACATCTACGATACGGCGGGAGTACTCACTTCCGGTCACTCGCGCATCTGCGTGGACCGCGTGCCGCAGCGCGACGCGACCGTCGTGCGCAAGCTGTACGACGCAGGCGCGATCCTGCTCGGCAAGCTCGCCACGCACGAATTCGCACACGGCGGCCCGGCGTTCGATCTGCCGTGGCCGCCCGCGCGCAATCCCTGGAACCTCCTGCACTTTACCGGCGGATCGTCGAGCGGCTCGGGCGCTGCCGTCGCGGCCGGGCTCACGCCGGGCGCTTTGGGCAGCGATACGGGCGGCTCCATACGCGGCCCGTCCTCGCTGTGCGGCATCGCGGGCTTGATGCCGACCTTCGGGCTCGTCTCGCGCGCGGGCGTGATACCCAACTCGTTCACCTTCGATCATTGCGGTCCGATGGCATGGACGGTCGAAGATTGCGCACTGCTGCTGCAGGCGATCGCTGGCTACGATCCGGTGGACGCCGGCAGCGTGCGCTGCGACATGCCCGATTACCGCGAATCGCTCACGCAGGACATCAAGGGCTTGCGCATCGGCGTGCTGCGGCACAACTGGGAGGAAGACATCCCGGCTACCGAAGACGTGCGCAACGCCATGGACGCTGCAATCGAGGTATTACGCGGTCTCGGCGCGCACATCGAAGAATGCCGCATCCGGCCCATCACGACGTACTTCGACATCAAGGTCATCATCGCCGAATCGGAAATTTTCAGCATTCACCAGAAGCCGCTGATGGAACGCCCGCACGATTTCGGGTCCGATTTTCTCGGGCGGGTGCTGCCGGCCGTGCTGTTCGAGTCGATCGACTATGTGCAGGCGACACGGGAGCATAGACGCATGGTCGCCGAGATGCGGCCGCTGTACGAGCGCTACGATGCATTGATCACCGCCGGCCAGGGCGAAGCACCGAGGCTCGAAGCGCACCGCACGCTGACGTTCTGGCAAAAGCCGAATCTCTTCACGGCATCGAACGTCACGAGCCAGCCGGCGCTCGAGCTCTGCAACGGCTTCGGCCGCAATGGACTGCCGCTCGGGATGCAGGTGCTCGGACGCCCGTACGACGAAGCCACCGTGCTGCGCGTCGGGCATGCCTACGAACAGGCCACGAGCTGGCGCAAGCGGCGGCCAACGCTTGTGGCCAATGCCAGCGCGCCGCACATTGCGCCGCCGCCGGTACTCTCCGGTGCGCCGGATCCGGGACCGAAGGTGCGCGCGTTGTGCGAGACCATGGCGCACCGCGCCGGGTTGAAGCTCGACGAACAGCAGTTCGAGCAGCTCGTGGAAGGCGCGCCGTACGCCCTCGGCATGGTGGCACGGCTGCGCCGCGATCTCGGTTACGAAGACCAGCTCGCGAACGTGTTCAGGTTTCCGGAGTGAGACGTCCGCGAAGCGCTCTTACGGCAGATTGCCGATCAGCGTCCTCATGTTGTCCACGGAGTAGGCGCGCAGCGTCTCGGTCCTCACGTTGCCTAGCGAGCCCAGGCCGAGAAGCGCCGCCGTCACGGCGTCATCGGGCCCCTCCAGCACGAGCACGACGTCGTAATGCCCCACCGTCCAGTAGACGTCCTTCACCTCGACGCCTATCTGCTCCGCGGTTTTCTTGAACGCGGCATACCGGTCGGGCGATTCCTTCACGCTGCGTATACCCTGGTCGGTGTACTTGATGAGGCTGATAAAGGTGGCCATGGCAGACCTCCACATCTGTGTGCGATGAGTGAGCGGTCGCGACGCGCCGTCCCCGGCGTGGAAAAGGATGGCTTCTCCCGCGGCCGGCGACGGGATCGCGTCGTCACACCAGCATGCGCTTCCGTGCGGCGAGTCGCAACTCGAAGTCGGTAGCCGGTGCCGCGCCGGAGAAGACGTTGATGCACCGACCGTAGCGCATGCGCCAGCGGCGCCGATTCATCGAGGTTGAAGCGCAGCCGGCGCGGCGTTTGCACGCAGGGTCAGATTTCATTACGGCCTCGGGGGGCTCGCATGGCGCAGAGCAAAGGAACGATCGCAATCCTCACGGGCGGCGGCGACGTCCCCGGTTTGAACCCCGCCATCCGAGCGATCACAATTCGCGCGCTGCGCGAAGGCTACCGCGTCGTCGGCATACGGCGCGGCTGGGCGGGGCTGGTCGATTACGTGCCGGAGCCCGGCGCGGACAACAGCGAGAACGTGCAGGTCCTGACCGAGGCGATCGTGAATCGCGCCGGACGCACGGGCGGGACCTTTTTACATACATCGCGCACACGACCCAGCCATCTTCCGCGCGAGCGCGTGCCCGCGCACATGAGCGGGTACGGCGACGACATCAACGACGTCACCAAGGAGGTGCTGAAGAATCTGCAGCACATCGGTGTGGACGTGCTGATTCCCATCGGAGGCGACGACACGCTCTCCTACGGCAAGCGGCTGCACGATGAAGGGGTGAACGTGGTCGCCATTCCGAAGACGATGGACAACGACGTGTACGGCACGGATTACTGCATCGGCTTCAGCACGTGCGTCACGCGCACCATCGAGCTCACGCATCGTTTGCGCACCTCGGCCGGCTCGCACGAGCGCTATCTCGTGATCGAGGTGTTCGGCCGTTACGCCGGCTTCACCGCGCTGTTTCCCACCATGGCCGGCGCAGCGGACCGCTGCGTCATTCCGGAGCAGGCGGTCGATGTCACGCACCTCACGGAACTCCTCACCTACGATCGCAACCGGCATCCGAGCCGCTATTCGGTGGTGCTGGTCTCGGAGGGCGCGCGTCTCACGACGCATGAGGGCATGAGCTTCGAAGGCGCGGAAACGGACATGTTCGGTCACCGCAAGCTGGGCGGCATAGGCGACAAGGTCGCAGCGGCGTTGAAGGAGTATTCACCGCAGTACAACAACGGCCGTCGCATCGATGTGGTGAACCAGCGGCTGGGTTACCTCGTGCGCTCGGGCGACCCGGACGCGCTCGACTCCATCGTGCCGATGGCGTTCGGCAACCTCGCGCTGCAGTTGATCCTGAAGAAGCAGTACGGAAGGCTGGTGAGCATACACCGCGGCTTCTACGACAGCGTGCCGATTCAGACGGTGACGGCGGAGAAGAAAGTGGTCAACGTGGCGAAGTACTACAACACCGAGCGGCTGCGGCCGATCTACGAGTTCGAAGGCGCGCCGCTCTTCATCATGACCGCCGATTGACCGGCGGCTGTCCGCCAGTCGGTTCTCTTCAAGCCTTCGGCGCGATGAGCGCTTCTCTCTCCAGCAGCGGGTAGATGCCGCCCGCAGTGACGATCGCGAGCAGCTGCGGCGGTAGCGGCTTGGCGGTGAGCTCGGTCCCGCGCGTCACGTTGCGCACACGCCCCGATTCGAACTCGATGTCCGCGATGTCGCCTTCCTCGAACGCATCGTCCACGCCCGGGCACTCGAGCGCGGGAAACGCGAAGTTGACGCAGTTGCGGAAGAACAGCCCGTTGATCGACGGCGCGAGCAGGCACGCGAGGCCCAGGTTCTTAAGCGAGCGCGCCGCGGGGCGGCTCGATCCCATGCCGAAGTTGCGCCCGCCGATCAGGATGTCGCCCTTCTGCACCTGCGACGACCATCCCGGACGGTTGGCGCTGAACACGTAGGAGGGCTGCTCCTCGATGCTCGCGTAGAACGCCCGGTTCGGAAGAATCAGGTCGGTGTTGATGTTGGGCCCGACTTTCCACACCCTCGCTTGAAACTTCATATCAGTCCTTGAACGGCGTGATTTGTGATGGGTAAGCAGTGATTGGCGGAACGCGCCGACGGCACGATCGATTCACGCTTCACGATTACTGTTCACGCATTTTCAGCTAAGGAATTCTCTCGGATCGGTGATCCGCCCCGTCAACGCCGACGCCGCGACGGTAGCCGGCGAACCCATGTAGACCTTGGAGCTCGGATCGCCCATGCGGCCCTTGAAGTTGCGGGTCGTCGAGGTGATGCACACTTCCTCGGGGCCGATCACGCCCATGTGCCCGCCACCGCACGCACCGCACGTCGGCGGCGCGATCACCGCACCGGCATCGAGCAGGGTCTGCACGATGCCCAGGCGCGAGGCGTCGCGGTATACGGCCTGCGACGCCGGCGTGACGATGAAGCGCACGCCGGGCGCGACACGCTTGCCCTGCACCACGCGCGCCGCAAGCTCGAGATCGTCCAGGGTTCCGTTCGCGCACGAGCCTATATAGGCCTGGTCGATCGCGGTGCCGGCCACGGCGCCCACCGGTTGCGAGTTGTTGACCACGCTGTCCGGCAAGGCAACCAGCGGCTGCAGCTTGTCGAGCTCGATGGTCCGCACCGCGAAATAACGGGCATCGGGGTCCGGCTTCACCGGCTGGAACGGTTGCGGATTGCGCGCGCTCACCCATTCCATCAGCGCATCGTCGGCTTCGAACGTCGCAAACTCGGCGGAAAGCTCGGCCGACATGGTGGTCATCGTCTTGCGGGCATTGATGGTGAGACTCGCGAGACCCGGGCCGCCGTACTCCACGTTCATCGTTGCATGATCGCCGTGCACGCCGGCAATCTGGAGAAAGGCATCCTTCGCCGTCACGCCCTGCGGCAGCTTGCCGGTGAGCTCGTAGCGCACCGTCTCGCCGCACCGAAACCACGTCTGCCCCTTGATGGCCGCGTAAATGATGTCCGGCCCGCCGACGCCGCGCGCGAGGCAATTGAATACGCCAGCACTGCAGGTGTGCGAATCGCTGCAAACGAGCACCGATCCCGGAAGCGCATAGCCGTAGTCCGCGACGAGCTGGTGGCTGATGCCCTGCTCGCGGCCCACATCGTGGAAACGCTTGATGCCGAAGCGGCGCACGAATTCGCGCCCGGTGCGCTGGCCTGCTGCGGCCTGCTGCGTAGGCGCCGGCACGCGATGATCGAAGACGACGACGATGCGGCTCGCGTCGCGCACTTTCAGGATCTCGCGCCAGTTGTTCGGCATGAAGTTGTTGTCGAACAGGATCACCGTATCGACTTCGACGGTGACGACGTCTCCCGGCTTCACGATCTTCTGACCGCTTTTCGCCGCGAGAATTTTTTCTGCGATGGTCATGCCCATGATGGACTCCGTGAGGAGAGGGCGAGAGGCGCGTGATCGCCGCGGCCCTGCCCGATGAGGGGCGAATCATAGCATCGCGAAAGCGTCATGCGATGCCGTTCCCGCTTAAAATCGGCACACGACCCAACGACGGAGACTCAGCATATGGACTTGCATCGCATGCGACCCGGCGCGCGCTTACGCACGCTGCTCAAGCAAGGCAAAACCCTGGTGAAGCCCGGCGCCTTCAATGCGCTGTCCGCGCGCATCATCGAACAGGCCGGATTCCCGTGCTGCGGCGTCAGCGGCTACGCGGTCTCCGCTTCGCTGCTCGGCAAGCCGGATGCGGGGCTCGTCACGCTGAACGAGGTCGTGATGGTCGCCGGCTATATCGCGAAAGCGGTCAAGATACCGGTGATCGCCGACGCCGATACCGGCTTCGGCAATGCGATCAACGTCATGCGCACCGTCGAGGACTTCATCGGCGCCGGCGTGGCGGCGATCCATATCGAGGACCAGGTCGCGCCCAAGCGCTGCGGCCACGTCGCCGGCAAGCAGATCGTGTCGATGGAAGAAATGGTCGGGAAGCTGCGTGCGGCAGATCGTGTGCGGCGCGAGCTGGATCCCGACTTCTATCTCATCGCGCGGTGCGACGCGCGCGGCGTGGTGGGCGGCAGCGTGGACGACCTCATACGCCGCGCCAATGCGTATCTCGATGCGGGCGCCGACATGATCTTCCCCGAAGCGCTCACTTCGGAGGCGGAGCTCGAGCGCTGTGCGCGCGAAATCAAGGGGCCGCTGCATTTCAACCGCACCGGCGTGTCGCCGCGGCTGCCGGTATCGCGGCTGAACGAGCTCGGCATCGCGATCGTGTCCAACGCGACCGGCATCCTGCGCTGCAGTACCGTCGCCATGTGGGACTACATGCACGCCTTTGCGAAAGAAGACGTGGAGCTCGTTAAGCGCTGGGAAGCGAGCGTGAAGGACCACCCGGCCGGCAACATGCATGCGTTCATCGGCTTCAGCGAGATCCGCAGGCTCGAGGAAGAGTTCCTGCCGTCGGCGGAAGTGCTGGCCAAGTACCAGGGCTCCGTCGGCTTTCAGCCTTGATACGCTAAGGAACGACACGCGCCACAACAACAAAGGAGAAAACATGAAACTCAGCAAACTCATGATCGCGGTACTCGCCGCATATTGCGCGGCGGCATCCGCGCAGACGTATCCGACCAAGCCGGTGCGCATGGTCGTGCCGAGCACGCCGGGCGGCAGCGTCGACACGCTGGCGCGCACCGTCGCGACGAAGCTTTCCGAGAAATGGGGACAGCAGGTCGTGGTCGACAATCGCTCCGGCGCGGGCGGCGCCATCGGCGCGGAGATGGTGGCCAAGGCGCCTGCCGACGGCCACACGGTCATCATGGCGACCATCGCCTCGGCGGCGACCAACGTGAGCCTGCGCAAGAACCTGCCGTACGATCCGGTGAAGGACTTCGCGCCCATCACGCTGGTCGCCACGCAGAACCTCATGCTCGTCGTACATCCTTCCGTGCCGGCGAAGGACGTGAAGAGCCTCATTGCGCTCGCGAAGAAGCAGCCGGGCCAGCTGTCGTTCGCCTCCGCGGGCAACGGGACCGGCGGCCACCTTTCGGGCGAGCTCTTCAAATTGCTCGCCGGCATCGATCTCCTCCACATCCCTTACAAGGGCGTCGCGCCTGCGCTCGTCGATGTGGTAGCCGGCCAGGTGTCGATGACGTTCGCAAGCCTGCTGTCGGGTACGCCGCATTACAAGTCGGCACGGCTGCGTGCCTTTGCCGTCACCGGCGCGAAACGTGCGCCCGGCCTGCCCGAACTGCCGACGATGCAGGAAGCCGGCGTGAAAGGCTATGAATCGTCCACCTGGTACGGCGTGCTCGCGCCCGCTGGAACGCCGCAGGACATCGTCAACAAGTTGAACGCCGATATCGTCGCGATCCTGAAGCAGCCGGAGATTCACGACAGGCTCTCGCAGGAAGGCGCCGAGCCGGTGGGCAATACGCCGCAGCAGTTCGGCGCCTTCATCAAGTCCGAGATCGAGAAGTGGGGCAAGGTGATACGCGCTGCCGGCATCAAGGCGGGCTGAGGCACGCTCCCGATCGGTACGAATGGCGGCGCGCTCGGCTGTGCGCGCTCGTCACTCTTGTCGCCGTAGCAAGTAAACCGTGTTATGGCAACGACGGATGCAATGCGCGCAGCCACATCAGCCGCGGCTGCGCGCGAGCGTCCGCCCGACCAGGAACGACAGACTGCCGACCACGTCGATGAGCATATCTGTCATCGTGTCGTCGAGACCAAGCTGCGCGTGCGTGCCGAGGAACCGGTCGGAGAGGTACTCGCCGATCTCCCAGAACATGCTGATCATGCACACCAGCGCGAACACCGCGAGCGCCCGCTGCCAGCGGCCGATCGGGCGCAGCACGTGGTAGTGATAGGCCCGCACGACGCTGCGATCGACCACGTAGGTGAGCGCCAGCGCGCCAGCATAGTGCATCGGAAAATCGAGATCGGGCCAATAGTTGTAGGCACGGACCGCATCGAGACCGATCGCGAGAGAGATGTAAGCGAGCACCAGCGGATGCAGCAGCTCGCGCAGCGATGCGATCAACCACTCGCGTCTGCCGCGCCGCCCGTCCTCTGCTGAAACCGGGTCTTCGTGCGCCATCGCACGCTCCGAGCAATATTCGACCCCGACTGCTGCATTCGGATCGGAGCCGGACGTCGCCGAGCCGTCGTTCTCTAACGTGCGCGTCAAGCGCTAGATGTGCTTTCTGCGCAAATAGAGTCATTGCTCCAGCCCGGAGCTGCTGCTCTCTACCGGCCGCGAGCCGCTAGTCGTGTGCCTGTAGGCCGGGATGCTCGCCAAGGCAGCTTCCGCTTCCGCACGCCTTTGCGGCGCGCGCCGGGCCGTCGTCGCCGCCACCTCGCGCTCGAGATTGTCCACCATGTTGTAGGCGCACTTCCTCTTCCAATCCACCAGGACGATGGGAATACATGTCTTTTCGCTCTTGTCCAGCAACTCCAGTCGTCTCGCAGGATCTTCTTGAGCCGATCCAGTCGCTGCGTGGTGGAGGCAGATACCGTCATTTGCGTCTATGCGGCGTCGTGGAGCACGTCATTTTTGGCAGGGTGAGAGAAGACTGATTCGGCGCGAGGGTAGAAGACGGGCTTCTGAATTAGAGGACCCGCAGAACCGACAGTCAAGTGCGAGTTTTAGAACGCTGCTCCGGTTGTGGCTGCACCTGACAGAATGTACGCATTCAACGTGTTACCGGAAGGCTGCCCTTCACAATCGCGGAACAATGGACTCCGATCAACAGACAAGGAGTCGTCGATGGAAACTCGTCAACCTCGTGAACCGTGGAATAAAAGCAAACTCGTCGGTGAAAAGCCCCCCGTTGAAGCCAACGATGTGAGAGGCGTCGGCTCTCTCGACCAGCCACGTCCGCGTCCGACCCCGAGTCGCCGCTTTGCTAAGACAACACGAATGACCGGTTGTCGGCCATTGCGGCCATTTACTCCGTGTTACGGTGAAGTCCGCTATCGAAGCCGAACCGGACCCAGGTGTAAGCAACTGCCGAACTGCGGGCTTTCATGTTCCCGCTACGGCACAACGCGACTCTGAGCCGGCATTGCAAATGCGAGCGCGGAAATCGGACTCGCACACTACTAAGCAACATGTAGGTCTATGTTCGCGACGACGACGATTGTCACGAAGGCCAGGATTATCGTGCCAGTGCGAAGGAGCGGGAATGGGCGTTTCAGTCGACCGACGGTTCACGAAGCTCTTCGTGTGATTCGATCCATTCCGTAATGACAAGCTTGTAGTGGCGTTACCCGTGTCTATGCCGCAGCTGCCCGTGGGGAGAAGGGTGGCTCGTCCAGCATCGCCTGATTTTGCGCGACCACCGTGCAGCTTCGTTTCGCGCGGGTGATGGCGTTATAGAGCAACCTGCGCCGCTGCTCGTCGTTGTTCGGCACGGTATATGGCCAAAGAACAACGACGTGTTCGAATTCTCGGTTCTTGGCTTGCTGCACTGTCATCGCTGCAAAATGCGGCTGCCGCTGCTGCCCAAACCGTCGGCGCAGGGAGAAGGCGCGATCAAGCTGCCGGTGTAGCTCGGCGCCGCTCACTTCGCGGAGCCCGCGGGTGGAGCGTTGACGCAATATCCAGTTGCGGACAGTCCGGATTTCCGGTTCGTTTCGATGCGCGGCCATAGCCTCGACCGCTTCATCCACCGTACACCGCTCACCAATGTGCAGCGTTGCCCAAAGCGCTGCGGCATCACGCTCTTCACTCCGTTCCCACTCGATATCGAACGGACCGTTCTGACGCTGTCCGACGGGCCCCGCGCAAACCCGCGCGACGGCATTATCCGCAAACCCTCCCTGCCGAGAAGGGGTCAGCACTGCAACATTGCCGCCGTTACGCCATGCTATAGCATTCGCAAGATATGTCGCGGCAAGTGCCTGTCCGGGCGCTGCTACGACCCTGAACCGCCGGCCGTCCCGATTCAGGACCTCTCCATTCCGCACCGCGCGCGCAGCGGCGATCAGCTCGTCAACATTCGTTCGGCGGCATCCTTCAAGCGTGATCGGCTCGCAGTGATTGCGTAGCCAGCCTTCGATTGAGATCGGGAGCAACTCGGGGTTCAGGCACTGGAACTCATCATAGGCGACAAGGACCGTGCCCGCGTACGCAAGCGCTTCGACGATGGCCGATCGCTCAGCGCTAAGGTCTTGCGCTTCGTCCACAAGGACAAGCGGAAACGAGCATGCAACCCAATCACGGACGTGTTCGCGCTGCAAAAGCGCGGCCGCCAACGCACAAGTTTCATCGTAAGCTTGCTCTGGCGGGATCACTTGGCCGATATGCAACACGAGCCGATGCCAGCGCTGTATCAGCCGCCATGCAAAGCTATCAAGCGTTGTAGCCTCGTAGCGACCGGCAAGCGCCTCCACTTGGCGGAGCCTAGAGTCGAGCCGCCGCCGGGAGCCGTGCATAAACGTGAGCGCGGCGACCCGCTGGTGGTCCGCCAACGGTCGCTGGCCAAGCCTCGCGTCCAGTTCATCGATCAGGCGATGTGTCTTTCCGGAACCGGCCGGCCCCTCGAACGCAACTACAGTCATGGCACAAATATGAGCCGAGGAATGCGGCCGACGTCGCGCTCCTCGCCCGTAAAGTATCTTGTCGGCGCTCCTGCGCAGGTCTGCGCAATTGCGTGCAAGGCGGCACAAGCACGGGCGCGACAAAGCGGGCGCTCCGAGAGGACATTGGCGATGATCTCGTAGGCTACCCGGTCACCCTTGAGCTTTTGCTGCGCCGGGTCATCTGTCTTAAGGCGCGCAACGAGAGCGGCCCGGTCTGCCGGGGGCGCTACGATTTCCTGTCCCAGGCGTGCCATCACTGCCGCTTCGTCGGCCTCAATGATCCAACCGACGAAGTCCTCAATGGTCCATCCCTGCGGCCAAAGCAGGACCTTACTGACCCCCACGTCCGGCGCGTCGAGCAGATCCGCATAGCGACGGCCTTGGGCGTCTCCATCTACCAACGCCACCACGTGCGGGTGCGCCTTGGAGAGCACCTCACAGGTCTCTTTCACCTTTGCGTCGGACGTCGGGATGACGCCGATGCGCACGCCAAATAGGCATGGTTGCGCACTATCGCGTTCGAACTCCGCGACCCGGAGAAGCAGCGTTAGCCAGTCGTAGTCAAACCGGCCTTCCGGGACGAGGACGAATTCGCTCATCATGGCGCTGGCGACCTCAACCCGGTTGATCTGGAAAAGCTTGCGCACAACGTTAATCGCATCCTGGCGTAGCGGATGCGCCAGCATGGGCCGGGCGCTCAGCACGCCGTCATCATTCCGCACGCTGAGCAAGGACGTCGCCTCACAGTATGCCGCTATGAGCGGCGAGTGGGTGGTGACGATTGTCTGCGTCGAAAGCGCCTGCAAGCGCGACAGCACGCGGCGCTGGACAGCCGGCGGCAAGTGAAGCTCTGGCTCTTCCAGCGCCATCACGAAGCTTTCGCCATCTTGAATTCGCTTCTGCCCAAAATGCAGAAGCAAAAAGAGGCTTTGCAGTGATACTAGTCCGCTCCCCTCTCGCTTTGCAGGAACCGGCGGCCGCTCGCCACTCTGAAAATGCGGCATCACGGCTTCGAGTACCCCGGCGCTGTCTGTGGGCGTGAGCCGCAGCCGCAATGGCGTTGCCCGTCCTAAGAGCGCCTCCATCTCTTCATTCACTTCCGCAACAATCGGATGCAAGCGCGCGTCGTCTTCCAAACCAGGCTGCGGGCGACGCAGCCGGTTGCGCTCATTCAGAATCGCTTCCGCGGGCAGCCCACCAGCGGAGCGGATCACGCGCCGAAACAGCTCTGAATTGAATGAGAGCATCCGGTCCCATGACCGGTTTGCCGGCACAAGGAAGAACCCAATCTCGCGGATCAGCTTGCTCGGTACGCTGACATAACTTTCGTCGGCAAACGCATCGACGTCACCGCCATCGCCGAAGTAACGCACGGTCTCGGCTTCGAGCGTCTCTCTGTCGAAGCGCGCTGCGAAGATGATCTCGCAGGCAAGACGCTGCCTATCGTGCGTCTTCTCCGGCAATACCTCGCCGGTCTCCGCATCGAACCAGCAAGGGACGCCGCGCCTGTCATCGAACCAATCCGGATGCGCCCGGAAGTCCTCAGGCTGGAACCCGGTAATGGTCGCGACGATCTTTATACGATCCTGAGCCTCCGGATCTGATCCGAAGAAATCGTGTTCCGTAAGCGTGCGGACCAGCCGGTCGCGCCCGAGGACAAGCGCCAAGGCCTCGACGATGGTGGTTTTGCTGCTGTTGTTCGGTCCGATGAGAACTGTATGATCGCGAAAGTGGATCGTTCCCGACCTGACTCCCCGGAAGTTCTCGATTGTCAGCAAAGCAACGTGCAACTCCGCCTCCCCTTTACTTGTTGTTCTTTGCACCAGCCCAGGATTCTTCACCCCGGCCCGAACTGCCTGCAGACAAGCGATACCGATAGGACATTCCTTGACCCCCGCGCCCCGAAATGCGCGCGGTGTCGCCGCCTTTCCGGGCGACCGACGGCGCTGGCACAGTCCTCAAGTTCGCGCCGGAAGAGCAGAGCAGAATGCGAAAGGCATAATGGCAAATACTGCCCCTCTTTAGGGCGTCCGGGCAAGTCTCTTAGCGCTGCGTCCGGTTACGCCATATCGCGTAGCAGGAGACTAAGCAGTAAACTGATGACTCCGGCTGCGAGGTTTTGTTTAGGCGAGGCTCGGTGTGCATGCACCGGAGAACCCACGGCTTGGTATTTAGCGGATCAGCCGAGATCACTGTAGCAATGATCAGTTGTCATGTCGACCATCCTTGACCCTGGCGCGCTTGTCGTTACGAAAAAGCTCCTCGCTTCACTGAAGCTCGGTCCGCCCGGGGGGCGCTGGTCCTTTTTCGTTCCTGGATCATCGACCGGGCTTGAGCTTTACGTTGATTTCGACAGGCAACGCGCAGCAGCACTCGCCGCCTTCTGTCAATTTCCTAAGACGCTGGCCGGCCACCAGGTAGATCAAGTCAGTAGCCGAATGCAGAAATGCCTGCTGGAGAATATGGAACGAACGAACATCGCCGCGCGAATCTTCGACGCACTACTGTGCGGTGGCTACGCCCACGCCACACCACTTGCTGAAATCGTACAAGGCGTTGAGCTGATTTACCTCGCAAAACTGCTGCAGGACGAACTTTCGCATATGGCTGCCGCCTCGCTCTACTTGCGTCCTGTTTGGGGTTGGCGCGCACCGGAATCCCCCATAGTCAGTGAGCCGCTAATATGGGTTTCGGGAACGTACGACCTAAACGCATTGGCGCATTTCATCGGATTGCAGGACGCGATCCTCGTGAACGGCATATGCCCGCCGCTCGCTCATTGGGATGGGCGGAAAATGCGTCTGCGGCCTCTGGATTCCTGGATTGGCGCTTGCGCGAACAATGACGTAGCTGGCGCGTCGTCACTACAGCGAATTCGGGGCGCCCTGTCGCTCGCGCTTCCCGCGAATCGATCACGAGTCTTCAGCGGGGCGACCGTGGAGCGCTGGCAGATTCGTCTTGCACGTGATGGCGCTACGACGATCACCATGCCTGAGCCCCTTGTGCCGCCCCTACTATCGAGTCCTGAAATGAACGATGAGAGGTTTGCTTTTGTGCGAGCAGCGCTCGTTGAATACGCCAGCAACCAACGGCTGCAGGTCGCCCTTGAGTATGCGGCTGCTGGTTGGGAACCGCGGGGTCGTCTCGGTTTCTTGCACAACGCTATCGCCTTCGATGCTCTCTACGGTGATCCCAAGGTAGGTGTCAGGAAATCGATATCTTTTGGAATTGCGAAAGGCGCGGCGAATTTTTCAGAGATTGAGGATAGAGCTGACATGCTTTACCGTATGCGAAACGCTCTGACACACGGAGAGGTTTCGAGCATTGAGGCGTGCCCTGAGTACCTAAAGTACGTGGAGCGCTTTCATATTGATCCCGCCTCGGATCAACTCCGTATCCTGCGGTCTTGCGTGTCTACCGCTGTAGGCACTCAGCTTAGCTAAAGATCCGTGCCGCGCGACCGTTCGCGACATATATATGCGGACGACTGTCCGGTTAGTACCTATAGCGGGCAGACGCAGTTCTGGACGCGGCTGACCGCAATGGCCGACAACCGGTCATTCGTATCGCCTAAGCGAGCGACGACGCGCAGGATCGAGAGCCGACATGATTAGTGGCGATAATCGTGCTTATCGATAGTGAATTGCTCCGAGTATCCACGGCTCTGTAACTGAGCGGCAAGCCACTGGAATTTTTTATGTGCGCCCGCTCTGTCGTGAGGTATATCACAATGGGCCGTCACTCTATTAAGTCGACATCCTGATGGCCGAGTTTTGCCATCCGTCCATGCCAACGATCAACGCGGCTCACCACATCGCCTCAGTTGCGAGGCAATCGTATTAAGCGGAATTCGACCGGTGCGCTTACGTACATACTCTGCATTAGCGGCACTCATGGCTCATGAGCAGGGCCGCGATCTGCTTTGATCGCCGGCGTCGACCAACGCCGGAACCCCCGCTCTCGCTGCTCGTCCAACAAACAGCAGGGATGGAGAACGCGTGTGATCCATGCGGCAGTGTCTGGCGAAGGCCGCCTGGATGCGGTCTCCACGATGCCTGCTCTTTTCGACGCGCTGCGAATGCTTCACTGCTCCAGGAGAAGAGATGACGACTTCGAGGATACGCAGACAACTGCTCGCGGCGGCCGCCATGCTACCGCTCGTGCCGGCCGGTCGCGCGGCTCCGTGCGGGGGCGTTACGCCGGCCCAGACGGAAGGGCCGTTCTTCAAGTCGGGCACTCCGGAGCGGACTTCTTTGGTCGAGTCCGGTGCGAACGGAGTGCGTCTGGTGGTGACGGGACGCGTGATATCCGCTCGTGATTGTCGGCCGGTTCCCGGTGCGGTACTTGAATTCTGGCATTCGGACGAACGCGGTCAGTACGACAACCGCGGGTATCGATATCGCGGTCATCAACGCACCGACGACAAGGGCGGCTATCGTCTCGAAACGATCGTGCCGGCTCGATACACCGGACGCACCCGTCACATCCACGTCAAAGTGACGGCGCATGGCGCGCATCTGCTCACCACACAGCTTTATTTTCCCAATGAGCCCGCGAACCGGCAGGACGGCCTCTACCGGCCCGATCTTGAATTGGTCATGGCGGAGGGAAACGTCGGCCGGTTCGATTTCGTCGTGACCGTGTAGCAAACCGGTCGCGATAGTTCGCAGGACGCACGGCCTAGACGCCGGGATGCGACGCGATCGAATGACGGCGATGCGTTTTTGGTATCCTTACCGGCCTTTACCCTCCTCACATAGACCGACATCATGCCCTCGCTCAGCCGCCAGCTCGCCCAATGGACCGCAACGCTACGCTATGAAGACCTCCCGCCTGCAGTCGTCGATCGCGCCAAGGGCGTGACGCTGCAGGCGATCACGTCCGTGCTCATCGGCTCGCAATCGCGCGCGGGACAGCAGGCGATAAAGCTCATCACCGACGAAGAGCTCGGCGTGCGCAACGGCGCGACGATACTGGTCGACGGACGCAAGGTCACGAAAGGCGGCGCCGGATTCGCGAATTCCGAGATGGCTTTTTCGGGCGGCAAGTGGGACACGTTCCGCATGCTCACGCATCCCGGCACGAGCATCATTCCAGCCGCGCTGGTGGCGGCGGAGACGACCGGCGCGACGGGGAAGGACTACATCACCGCCGTCGCGGCGGCCTACGAGGTGATGGAGCGGCTCGCATCCGACTTCATTCCCACGGTCATGTCGCGCGGCTTTCATGCGGGCCCGGTGTTCGGCATCTTCGGCGCGGCGATTGCGGCGGCGAAAATCATGCGCCTCGACGAAGAGCAGACGAACAGCGTCATTGCGCTGTGCGCGAGCCTCGCGTCGAGCAATCTCGAGGGGCCCCGCAGCGGCGGACGCGCATTGCGGGAAGGCGCAGCGGTACGCAACGCGCTGCTCGCCGTCGCGCTTGCGCAGCAGGGACACGTGGGCGGCGAAACGGTGCTCGAGGGCGAGGCCGGGTTCTATCATGCCTACACCGGCAGCAACAAGGGCGAGCTCACCTACAGCTTCGTCGGCGACACGCGCACGAGTCTCGCCAAGATCACGGCCGGTCTCGGCAAGGAATGGCTGTTCCTCGAGACGCTGTATCGCATCTACTCGACGGCGGGCTACAACATCGCGCACATCGCCGTGACGGCACAGCTCTGCGAGGAGCGCGGCATCCGCTACGAGGACGTCGAGCGCATCGAAGCGGTGGTGAACTGGCTCGAGACCCAGTATCCGAGTCCGGCGTTTCCGGTGCGTCGGGAAGACAAGAACGACAAGCCGGGCGGCACCGCCTATCACGCGGCGTACGGGGTGGTAAAACGCGGCTTCCCGATCACGAACAGCTGGGAAAAAGATCAGCCGCGCGAACCCGATCCGCCCGAAGTCCTCGACCTCATGAAGCGCGTGACCATCATACCGTCACACACGATGGGTCTATTCGCGCCGCGCATCACGATCTTCACCCGGGACGGCAAGAGCCATACCAGGCAGGCGACCGGCCGCGAATTCATCTGGGATTACGAAGAGCAGGTCCGCCGCATACGCGACGTGGCGCCCGTTCTCCCCATAGCGGTCGGGCAGTACGACGAACTGATCGCGGCGTGCCGGACGTTGGAGCGTGCAGAACGGGCCGACGTGCTGGTCGGCCTGACGCTCAAAAAACGGTGATGTCGCAGAGTTCTTCGTACCGCATGCGGGCGGCATAGCGGCAGCGTCGATAGCCGCCGTGGTTTTTGGTGCTGGATGTGCCCATCACTCCGCCCGGGCGCCGGATACCTTGACGACTTTCGACCATCGATCGACTTCCGTTCGCAGAAAACGGCCGAACTCTTCCGCGCTCGTACCGAGCGGCTCGAATCCGGAGCTCGCAATGCGCTCGCGCACGTCCGGCACGCCGAGCGCAGCCACGATGCCGCCCTGCAGCTTCGCGAGAATCGCTGCCGGCGTGGCTGCGGGCGCCAGGAATCCGTTCCAGGTAAAGATATCGAACCCCGGCACGCCGGCTTCCGCCACGGTGGGCAGATCGGCGATGAACGGCGAGCGCCTGGCACCGGACACGGCAAGCGCGCGGATGCGGCCGCTGTTGATGTGAGGCAGACCGGACGGCGCCACAGTGAACATCACCTGCACCTGACCCGCGATAAGGTCGGTCACGCCTGCTGCAATGGTCTTGTACGGGACATGCACGATGCGCGTGCCGGTCATCGACTTGAACAGCTCCATGGTGAGATGGGGCGGAGATCCGCTGCCGCCGGATGCATAGTTCAGCGCGTCGCGTCTCGCGCGGGCGAAGCGTACGAGCTCGTCGACCGAGCGCACCGGCAGCGACGGATGCACGCAGAGTATGAATGCCGTCGATGCAGCGAGAGTCAGCGGCGCGAAGTCTCTGATGAGGTCGTACGTCTGCCCCGCCTGGCCGGGGATGACCATGTGCGTGGCGTGCGTCGACGTGGCAAGGAGCAGCGTGTACCCGTCGGGCTTGGACGCGGCCACCACTTCCGCCGATACGGCCGCGGCACCGCCGCCCCGCTGGTCCACGACGATTTGCTGGCCCCACGCCTCCGTCAGCTTTTGTCCGACGAGCCGCGCCAACGTCTCAGGGCCGCCGCCGACGACGATGCGTATCGGACGCACCGGGTAAGGCTCCTGCTTCGCTCGTGCGCCGGCATCGCCCTGGGCCTGTACCGTGGTAACGTGGAGTGCAAGCGCAAAAGCGATCACCATCGAGCGGCGTGCGACATCCATGCCTCCTCCTTTTGTGCCGGAGCTGCGCAAGCATTGTAGCCCTTGTGGTGCAACCGCCGGACGGATCATGATCGGCGTCGTACCGCAGGCTGGTGTGCGTTACACTGGCCTCGTTATTGCGACAGATGCATAACGACCGACCGGATAGGAACATCATGGCTAGCGACATCGAAGAGCTTACTCCCCATATCGATCGCTGGAGAGCCGAGGGCCAGGGCGTAGCGCTCGCCACGGTGGTGCAGACGTGGGGCTCGTCGCCGCGGCCCGAGGGCAGCCACCTCGCGGTCAATGCGCGCGGCGATTTCGTGGGCTCTGTCTCCGGCGGCTGTATCGAAGGCGCCGTCGTAACCGAAGCGGTTGCCGCCATTGCGGACGGGAAAATCCGAGTGCTCGAGTTCGGCGTGACCGACGAGCAGGCCTGGGAAGTCGGCCTGGCATGCGGCGGGCGCGTGCGCGTCTTCGTGGAGCCGCTGCAATGAAATGGTCTCTTTATGAAAAGCTGCAGGCGCTCGCTGCAGCAGGCGCCTCGGCCGCTGTCGTGACTCGCCTTTCCGACGGTGCGCAAACCCTTTTCGACGGCGGGCGATGGGACGGCGACATCGAGCTCACGGAGGAACAGCGCAAGACGGTCCAGCGCATGCTCACCGCGAACCGCAGCGGCATGGTGGAAGAAACCGAGGATCTGTTCGTTCGGGCCTATGCGCGCCCGCCGCGGCTCGTGATCGTCGGCGCCGCGCACATCAGCCAGGCGCTTGCGCCGATGGCGGCGATCGCAGGATTCGAAGTGGTGGTCATCGATCCGCGGCGGGCGTTTGCGAGCGCGGACCGCTTCCCCGGTGTAACGCTGGTGAATCTCTGGCCCGACAAAGCGCTGGAGGAGCTCAAGCTCGATGCCGTGACGGCCGTCGTCACCCTGACACACGATCCGAAGCTCGACGATCCGGCGCTCATCGCTGCGCTGCGCAGCCCCGCGTTCTACGTCGGTGCGCTGGGCAGCACGCGCACCCATGCCAAGCGTGTCGCACGCCTGACGGAAGCCGGGCTCGGCGACGCCGTTGCACGCATACATGCGCCCGTCGGACTCGATCTCGGCGGACGCGCGCCGCGCGAGATTGCCGTGTCCATCCTCGCCGAAGTCGTACAGGTTCGCTACCGAGGTAAAACGGCGCGATGAGCGCGGACGAGATCTACCAGCGGGCCATACTGGAACTGGCGGATGCCGCCACCGGGCACGGCACGCTGCCCTCGCCCGACGCACGCGTCTTTCTCGACAACCCGCTGTGCGGCGATGGCGTCGAGATGCAGGTGAATCTCTCCGACGGTCGCATCACGGCGCTGGCACACGAGGTGCAAGGCTGTCTGCTGTGTCGCGCGGCCGCCTCCGTCATCGGCAGACATGCGGTCGGCGCGACACTACGCGATATCGACGCCATGGGCGCAGCGGTATCCGCGATGCTCGAAACGCAAACGCCCTCTTCTTCCATGTGGCCGGAACTCGCCGCGTTCATGCCGGTGCACAGACACCGCAGCCGCTATCGCTGCGTGCAGCTGCCGTTCGAGGCGCTGATCGGGGCGTTACGCGCGGCGCCGAACGTGTAGAGCGGAAGCGTCTCCCAGTCATCAATGCTCGCTCGTTTCGCGTACGGTAGCGAGCATCCGAAGCAGAGCGTCCTGGCTTACCGGCTTTACGAGATGGCCGTCGAAGCCTGCCTCCGATGACTTGCGGCGGTCTTCGTCCTGCCCCCACCCGGTCACCGCGATGATGATCGTATTCCTGGCCCACGATTGCGCGCGTATGGCGCGGCACACTTCGTAGCCGTTTTTGCGGGGAAGCCCGATGTCCAGCAGGACGACGTCCGGTCTCCACGCAGCCGCCCTATCAATCGCTTCATCTCCGTCGAATGCCGTTTCGACTTCATTGCCGTCCAACTGGAGAACCGCCGCCATCGACTTGGCATTGTCCTCGTTGTCGTCGACGACCAGAATGCGTCGGGCCGTTACCGCTTCCCGCTCCCCGTGCTCGCGGGTCTCTATGGCGCCCGCCGCAGCAGCAGGGACGATCGGCAACTGGACGAGGAACTCGCTGCCTTTTCCCGGGCCCTCGCTGCGCGCCTCGATCCTTCCGTCGTGAAGTTCCGCTATGCCTTTCGCCAGGGATAGTCCAATGCCGAGCCCTCCCTGTCCTCGACGCGAGCTCGAGTCCACCTGGGTGAACATGTCGAATACGAGAGGCAGATATTGCTGCGGTATGCCGATGCCGTCATCGCGCACTGTCACGACCACAACCGATTCTTCTTGTTGTGCCATGATCGAAATATTGCCGCCTCGCGGCGTGTATCGGCACGCGTTGTTAAGCAGATTGGAGAAGAGCTGAACCAGCCGCGTCGGATCCGCTTCCAGATGGATCCGGTCCTTCGGCAGGGACATATGCAGATTATGTCCGATGTGCGGGCGGGTCGTCTCGACCGCCTCCTCGATGATGTCTTGCAGCACGACGTGTTCGCGGCGCAGCTGGAGCTTTCCTCCCGTGATTCGGCTCACCTCGAGGAGATCATCGACGAGCCGAACCAGATGGTTTACCTGGCGTTCGATGATCCTTCGCGTGGCGGCGAGCTGCGGATCGGAATCCGGGTTTCGCTTGAGAATCTCCACGGCGTTGCGAATCGGACCCAGTGGATTGCGTAGCTCGTGCGCGAGCATGGCGAGAAACTCGTTCTTGCGGCGCACGCTCTCGCGCAGCGCGTCCTCCGCTCGCTTGCGTTCCGTAATGTCGATGATGAACTCCAGACATTCGGCCTCTCCCCCGCTGCCCCCGAGTCGGGTCGGCGCAAAAAGACCCCACCACCGCGAACCGTCCTTCCGCAACATCACTTTCTCGTAAGGCGGGGTCTCCCCTTTTTCCGCAAGGTTCTGCGCGGTGCGCCTCGTGACTTCCATGAACTCAGGTGCGGTGAGCTTTTCCCAGTGCACGGTCGAGCGCAGCTCCTCGCGGCTGTAGCCGCTCATCCGCTCGAATGCGGTGTTTGCATCGACCATTCTTCCATCCAGACTGAAGATGAGCACGCCGACGGTTTCGATTGAAATCGCCTTTTTAAGACGCGCTTCGGATTCGCGGACGGCTTCTTCGGCACGCTTTCGTGCCGTCACATCGCTTGCCGCTCCGAACCATTCAGCCACTTCCCCGCTGTCATCGAGGATGGGAACCGCGCGCGAAAACGTCCACCCGACGCTGCCGTCGACGCACCGCACGCGATGTTCCAGCTCGAACACGCTCTTGGTCCGGATTGCCTCTGTGATTGCGGCCACTACGCGAGACTGCTCGTCGTTCGGTATGTAATGGGTAAGCCAGTTGTGATCGGCGGCGTACGTATCCTTGAGAAAGTCGCCGCCGCTCAACTTGCGCATTTCGCTCCAGTCGGCATTCATCGAATAGACCACATCGGAGGTGGCCTCAACCAACGCGCGCAATCGCTGCTCGCTCGCACGCAGCGCTGCCTCGGCTTTGGCGCGCTCCACGGCGGCCCAGGTGCGCTCGGCCACTTCCTCGATCAGCTCGATCTCCTCGTTGGTCCAGTTCCTCGGGTCGACATGGTTCACGGACAGTATGCCGACGAACCGGCCGTTCTTCATCAGGGGCACAGACACGAACGCGCGCACGCCGACACTTGCGTACCGCTTTCGCTGAGCCTCACTGAGACGCGGGTCGGCCGCGCCGTCCGGCGCGACGACTGTGCGGCCGGCACGGAATTCATCCAGCAGGAAGGACCCGAAATCGCTGATGCGATACCGCCCGGTCACGTTCGGCACCCCATTGGCGTAGTCGCTCTGAATCATTATGTGCTCACCGTCCGGGTCCATTTCGCCGTAGAGGGCGTGAGCGACATGGAGTTCTTTGGCGAGGATACGCGCAGCCTCTTCCTCCACCGCGATGAGGTCTTCCAGTGCGCGAAGGGCGTCCGTCAATCGCACCCGGAAGGCGTCCCGCTCGACGCCCGCCCGAATCGGCTGCTCGGCGTGCTTCGGCTCTGTCCCAGGGTCTTTCACAGGGCACGTACCTGACGGGTGCAAAATTCCCCGGAAAGTCGGCGATGGCGTGGCGGACGGAGTCAGTCGCGCTGCCATGACGCCAGCCGGGGCTCGGACCTAGCGATTGCGCAGCAAAGATCACGCCGTGACCAACGCACCACGACGAGAATCCGGGGTACGGGTGATGTTTCTACGAGATCCTAGCGACCCGTTTACTTGGCCTTGGCGGGGAGTGCGTCGCTTGCCACTGGCATGCGCGCATCCGGCATCGACTCCGTTTCGCGGGGTTTCCAGCCTGCCGACAAACCGAACAGCGCCATGCACGTGAAGATTCGCAATCTCGCGCGCTCGTCGCGTGCATGTCCGTTGGAGGAGGAAGACTGCTCTCTCTCCGGTATTTCAGCTCTTACGCTTGCGATACTCGCGGCTGTACTCCTTGCGCGCCTGCCGTGCCTTCTTCTTCGCTTCGCCGGCGGTCTTCGCAATTTTTCCACCTGCGGTCGGCGCTCGCGGCTCGTCGGTCGACTTACGTGGCGTCGTAGGGCCGCGCGCCGCCTGAGGATCGGAGGGGCCCTTGTGAGCCTTCCGCACCCATTTGTCGCCCTTCTTCTCGTACTCGTGCTTGAGCGCCGCGAAAGCGACGCGATGCGGACGCTCCCCTTCCCCGTATGTTTTCACCGCGCTGTCGTGGGCCTTTTTCCAGAGGCGTTGCGCGTGCTTGTCGGAGCGCAGAATAGTTTGCGGGATCTCGGTCCTGTCCCGACCCGCGCGACGTGAGGTAGCAGTCGGCATAGCATCCTCCTGTTCGCATTGCAGCGCAGGAGTGATGCAATTCACGTGCGCCCGAAGCGCCCCGATCTTTGACGTTCGGCTACGACGCCTTCGCCTGGCTCGACGCTGCGCCGAAGAGAAGCGAATCAGCAAAGCACTGGCCGGCATCTGTTCTCACCGCCATACGCGCGCACCGTCTTTTGCCTTCTTGTGCATCACGGCCTCTTCCAGATCGATATCGAATCGATTCGCTATCGTGAGCACAAACAGCAATACGTCGGCGAGTTCGTCCGCCACGGACAGCGTCCCGGTCTGCACGTCGGTCTTGATACCGGTGCGCTGCCGAACCGCCTTGAAGAGCTCGCCGACTTCCTCGCCGAGCAGCAGGCATTTTTCCAACGGCGACTCGTCCGTGAATCCACGTGCCGCCTCGAGGCGGCGCGCGAAGTCCTGGAGCTCGCGAATGGTAAGACGCTCCTTCGAATTTGGCATGTGGCCTCTCGGTGCAGCGGGGTGCGTGAATTCAGCGAAGCCTCACGAGGACGCAAAGGAAATAAAAAAGAAAAAGGCTTAACTGCGTCTACGCACGCGCGAAGAGGTCGCGCAGCTCGTTGCGGTCGCTGGTTTGTCCCAGTGCCACCATGAGCAGGATGCGGGCCTTGATGCCACTGAGATAGCCCGACGAGACTGCGCCCTTTTCGATCAGGCTCTGGTAGGAGCCGCGATAGCCTTTGCCCGGGTGCGGTGCGCCGGACGTAAGCCGCAGCCCCACGATCACCGGTATGCCGGCGTCGAGCGCCATGCAGACGCCCTCGTAAAAAGGCAGATTGACGTTGCCGCCGCCCGTCGCCTCCACGACGATGCCGTCCACCTTCGCATCGACGCATGCGCGAAAGAGAAGGTCGTTCGCCCCCTGCGCCATCCTGATGATGTGCACGTTCTCTTTGATGCGATCCACTTCCAGGTGCAGCCGTCGCGTCGGCACCGAAAAGAACGTGACGCCGTGCTTCGTCACGCTGCCGATCGGACCGCCATCGCGCGAGCCGAAGCAGTTAAGAAGCTCCGGATTCAGTTTCGTGGCGTCGCGAGCGGAGTGAATCTCCCCCGCAAGCGATACCATGACGCCACGCCCGACGGCATGCGGGTCGGTGGCGACCATCGCGGCGTAGAACAAGTTGCGCGGCCCATCCGCGTCCTTCTCGTCTGCGTTACGCTGCGCGCCCGTCACCACGATAGGCTTGTCGGTCCCGACGGTGAGATCCATCAGATAAGCCGTCTCTTCCAGCGTCGCCGTCCCGTGCGTCACGACGGCGCCGGCAACGCGGTCCTCCTTCAGCACGCGGCGCAGCGTGTCGCGCAGGCCGAAGGCGGTCTTCGTGTCCATCAGCGCGCTGTTGATGTTCGAGTGCTCGACGACGCGGACGTCGGCGATGTCGGAGAGTTGCGGAACTGCCGACACCAGGTCCTGTGCGGAAGCGGCGGACACGTGCCCGCCGAGCGCGGCGTCGTAGCGCGACGCGATCGTGCCGCCAGTGCCCACTATATAGACCACGGGTTTCTTCATCGTCCATCCGCCTGTAGAGAGTTGTCCGACTCGATGCGCTGCGGCGCTGAAGCGCAGCGCTTGGCTATGTTAAGCGATTGCGCCGGGAACCGCGGATCGGACCGCCGGACCGCCGTGCCGACTAGTTCTCCCCGCTGCCGTACGGACGGGTCAGGATTTCGAGCAGGTGGCCGTCGGGATCCTCGAAATAAAGCCCACGCCCGCCGTCGCGCGTGTTGATCGTATTGACGTGCTGCTGCCCCGGATCGGCCCAGTACTCGAGCTTACGGCCGCGGATGCGCGCGAAGATCGCGTCGAATTCCGCCTCGCCCACGAGAAACGCATAGTGCTGGGCCCGGATGGGTCCAGTGTCGTCCATGAAGTCGAGCGTCACCTCGTTACCCGTCTCGACGCCGAGGAATGGCCCGAACGGCACGGGTTCAGGCAAACCGAGAATCTCGGCGAGAAATGCGGCGGATGCCTGCTTGTCGCGCACGTGCACGATGGTGTGGTTGAGCTTGACGGTCATGATGACGGCTCGCAATGAACGATGTTGCCATTGGACCGGCGCGCCCTCGTTCCGGTTGCCGAGGCTCTTACGTGGCTCAGTATATCTTTCCCGGCATACCAGAATAGCTCAATATTCTGGCGCGGTTTTGCGATTCGCTGTCTAATCCCGCCTCATGGACGCATCGCGCGGGAGCCCCGCGGCTTGCGCGGCGTGAAAGCAACATGAGGAGATACGGATGAGAGAGAAGATAGGCGTGGTGAGCCCTGAAGGCTTGCCGCACGGCGTGGCGCGGGCTGTGAGCCCTCACCTCGATACGCTGGAAGGCAAGACGATCGGCGAAGTGTATAACAACCACTTCAAAGGCGAGCTGATGTTCCACACCTATCGCCGGTTGCTCAAAGAAAAATACCCTGGCGTAAAAATCATCCCGTACGACGAGTTTCCCATCGTCTACGTCGGCGGCGATCCCGCTTCGCAGAAGAGAATCGCGCAGGAAGTCGCGGCAAGAGCCAAGGAGCTAGGCTGCGACGCGATCATCACCGGCAACGGTGGGTGAGGGACCTGCACTCCGGCCTCGGTGAGGCCGGCAGTCGAAGCTGAGAAGCTGGGCATCCCGGGCGTCGTCATCACGACGACGGGATTCACCACGATCGCGCGTTCGGTGGCGAAGGCCGAAGGCATGTCGGGCCTGCGCATCGGCGAATATCCCGGCGCGGTCGGTGTCCACGCCGAGGACGTGGTCGTGAAGAACGTCAAGAACGTGCTCTTCCCCCGTATCGTCGAGAGCCTGACCAAGCCCATCGCGGGCGAAAGCGCGTCAGCGCCCGTGCGCCGCGCCGACGACATCGTGTTCGAAGGCTCGTTCGAGGAAGTGAACGCGTACTTCCGCAGCCAGCAGTGGACCGACGAGCTCCCCATCATTCCGCCGACGCGAGCCCGGATCGAAGCGTTTCTCCAGCACACCTCGCGTGCGCCCGACGAGACGATCGCCGTCCTGCCGCAGGCCAATCTCGCCGCCACCCCCTGGAACATCGCTGCGAACGGGGTGATGGCGGGCTGCAGCCCCGAGTGCATGCCGCTGCTCATCGCGGCGGTGGAGGCGATCGCGGACAACGAGTACAACTTGAGCAACATCGGCAGCACCTGGGGCGTCCTGCCGTTCCTGCTCGTCAACGGTCCCGCGGTGAAGAAGATGGGGATCGAGGCCGGCGGTCAGCTGATCGCCAAGGGCGCGAATCCGTCCATCGGCCGCGCGCTGGGGCTCATCGTCAAGAACATCGCCGGCTACAAGCTCGGGCGCAATTACATGGGGACGTTCGGCTATCCCCAGGTGTTCACGCTCGCCGAGAACGACGACGACAATCCCTGGGACCCGTATCACGTCGAGCACGGCTTCCGGAAAGAGGACAGCACGGTCACCGCATGCGGCACCGTGACCTGGGGCTGGCCGCCGGCGATCTACGGCACGCCCGACAAGAGTGCGGCGCAGACCGCGCTGGAATTCCTGAGTCTCGAAGTGACGAAGAAGCCGTGTCTCGCCCGGCTCGCGGAGCGCGGTCCCAAAGGCTTCCGCAACATGATCACGCTGCTCATCGCACCGCCCGTCGCGCGGTCGCTTGCCGCCGAGGGCTACACCAAGCAGATGATCCGCGAGTACGTGTACGAGCATGCGCGCGTGCCGTATCGCGAGCTCGAGTTCGTGCTCAAGTACGGGCACTCGGAGGCGTTCACGAATCCCGGTGCGGTTGAGAGCGGCATCTATACGCGCTATTATCTTGTGAAGCCCGACGATAGAGTCAGGGTCGTCCCAAGCCCCGACCTCATCAAC
>JBLNBW010000319.1:0-3776 GCA_050260255.1 Rhodospirillaceae bacterium
CACTTCATCCTCCATGGACGCGGATTACGCCGCGAGATTGTTTGCGGAGCGGCCGCCGAGCCGCATGCTGATCTCGTCGGCATGTGCGCGCACCACCGACTCGAGACGGGTTGCGGCATCGCGATCGAGCCGCGACACCGGAAAACTGATGGTCACAACACCGGCGAGCACGCCGCGCGCACCGAACACCGGCGACGATATGCCGCCCAAGCCGGGATCGCGCTCGCCGAAAGCGGTGTAGACGCCGGCTGCGCGTATGCGGTCGAAAAGTTCGCCCGCCGCACCGCCGAACGCGAGCAGCACCTTGCCGCCCGCGCCGCGATCGAGGGGCAGCACTTCCCCCTGCCGCACGTGATCGCGCAGCCGCTGTTGCGATTCGACGCGATAAAGGCATACCCGCACGTCGCCGTCCCGAACATTGAACGAGGCGGTCTCGCCGGTTTTTGCGGCGAGGCTTTGCAGCACGGGTTCCACCACGTCCCCCAGGTTGAATGCCGCAAGATAAATCGAGCCCAGCCGGGACGCGGCCGGGCCGAGACGCCAGCTTCGATCCTCGAGGCGGACGAGATAGCCGCGGCGCTCGAGCGAGCTTGCGAGCCGCAGCAGCGTGCTCTTGTAAAAGCCCGTGCGCTTCGCGAGCTCGGCGAGCGTGAGGCGGTCGTCGGTCTCGGTATATGCATCGAGGATGGCGAGCGCGCGATCGACTGCAGCTACGCCATCGGGGGTGTCGGCCATTGTTCTGTCTGATAGAATACAATTCTGCGAAACAGAATAAAGGCCGCCGGCATCGACGTCAATCGATACCGGGTCGTTGTGCTTCGCCGGCGCAGTCCACGGTTACAATCGCACTCCCTCGCGGCGCCGGCCGCATGATCATCAAGGAGCTTTGCAATGAGCAATACCCGCGACATCGTCCGTCACGACCCGATGGGGAAACTGTGCGATGCCGTCGAGCACGGCGGGCTGGTGTTCCTCGCAGGCCAGGTCGCCGAAGACACGAACGTCGGCATGAAAGCGCAGACCGAAAGCGTGCTGCGCCAGATTGACGCCCTGCTCGCGAAATGCGGCAGCCACAAGTCCCGCATACTGACCGCGACCGTTTATGTCGCGAACATGAACCTCAAACCGCAGATGGACGAAGCGTGGCTCGCATGGGTAGACCCGCACAATTTGCCCGCGCGCGCCACGATAGAAGCAAAGCTCGGAACGGCGGAAACGCTGGTGGAGATACAGTGCATCGCCGCCAAGAACGCCTGACGACGTGAGGGGAACAGGACGCGCCGTAACGGCGCGTCCCTCTCGCGTTATTCTTTGCCCTTACTGCGTATCTCGACTTTCGCCATGCGCGCAAGCTCCCGGTGCACCCGGGCGACGCGCTCGATCTGCCCCTTGGCCGGGAAACGTTCGTAGAACCCTTCGGCCCGAAACGCGCGCTGCTGCTCGCTCCACGGCGCAAGGCGCTCCTGCCACCGCTTGATACGGCCCTCGGCGGGATCCGCATCGGCGCGGGACAGGTCGGCGCACACCCGAATCATCGCCTTCAGCGTCACGGGCTTGGTGACCATGTATGCATCGTGCCCCCACGCGTCGCCCCAGACGTGCTGCGCAGCCTTGAGAAAGTCGCGGATGATGCCGTAGTAGCGCTCGCCTTCGCGATACGTATTGTTCGACTGCCGGATCTTCTTCCAGTCCGCCGACACCCACCGGTGGAGCTCGTTGAAGAGTTCGGCCTGCAGTATCCACTTATCCTGCTGGCTGCGGCCGCCGAGGCGATTGATGCGATAGCGCAGCGGGCTGTCGCCCTCGCTGTAGAGATCCTCGACGAGACGCGCTGCGAAGCGCCGGTCCGGCTCCGCCCAGGACACGCGCTCGTATAGATCTACGAGGTGGCTCTTGTTGATGCGTGTCGGGGTGGAATTGATGATCACGAACATTTCGGCCGCAAAGTCCTCGCTGCGGCCGTCGAAAATCACGCACGGCACGTTGATGCTCGCTGCGTCCGCCGGATGCTCCTTCAAATAGAAGCGCAGCGCCGCAAGCCGATGCTGGCCGTCGATGATGAGATACTTGCTCGCCGGATCCTGCAGATTGCCCACGGCTTCGCTGCCATTAGCCGTGAAACGCAGCGTCTCGGGTGTGAAGAGCAGCACCGTGCCCGGGATGGGCGGCTGACTCACCGCCATTTCGTAGAAATTCTTGAGCTGGCGCACCTTCGCGCGCGACACCTGCCGCTGAAACGCCTGGTCCGTACGTTCGATGCGCGCAATGAATTGCGCGATTTCGTCATTCTGCGGCACCGTCTGGGGCGCGATCTCCTCGCCTTCGCTGTAATAGCGACTGATGAATCGCACCTTGTCCAGCACCTCCTTTGCGGGATAGCTGACGAAGTAAAAGATGCCGTCCTTCTGGCGTATCCGTGTTGCCTGCATGACGCTCTCCCGTCTTTATTATGCGTTCGGCATTCGGGACCCCGGCAGGGGCTCTGTGACATTCTAGCTTCCGCTCCATATGGCGAGAAGGGGTTTCACGCTGTTTTTGCTGGAAAAAGGGACAATCCGCCCCCGGCGTCAGGTCCCCATGGGCGGCAGCAGCCCATGGCGAGCGCTGACCGTTGGAGCCGTGGGCATGCCCGGCCCGGCCTCCAGGACATCGGCATAAACGCATGCGAAAACGACGACGCACGCACTTCGCCAAGGGGGCATGAACCCATGCGGCCCATGCGGAGATCGTCGCCCAAGTCGCCAATACCGCTCGCGACGGCGGCTGCCGGGTGCCGTAAGCACGTGGCACTGTCGGACCAATGGAAGTTGGGGGCCTTCCACCGAAGACGGGCGAATGCCGCTTATCGGCGTGCGCACCGCTGGTGACCCTGGCGATTCGCGCGCGCGATCGCGCCGCGCCGACTACCGCCTGCGGTACAGCTCGCGATTCGCGCGATCCAGATCCTGGTGGAGGCCGCGCCGCTCCTCGTCGGACAACCGGCCGTCGCGCCTGTCGTCTCGCTCCATGCGGCGGTCGGGCGGCGGACCGCGCCACGGCCCGGCCTGCTCACGCTGCGGGCCGCGCGGCGGCTCGGGACCACCGCGTCTGGAGTCCCACGGCGCCCCCCACGACAACGAGGCGGCTCCTGCGAGCAACAACACCGCCACGAGAGTGTTTTTCATGAGTGATCCGAGTCTCTTGCCATGCCGTGACCGCGAGCGGCCACCGTATTATATAGACGCGCCCGCCACGCGACGCCGCACGCTATCGGGTATCCTTGCCTCTCGATGCGTGAAGCGCCGCACCAGGGCCTAGGTTAGAGGATACGGCAAGGCGGCTCGCGCCGAGATGTAACAAAGCGTTACCGCGTGACCGTAGCGCAACAAAGTTTTACACCCGGCACCGGCCCCGATGCGGCCGGGCCGTTATGATGCCTTATGCCTGAGACCAAGACCAAAATACTCGTCGTCGACGACGACGTGCGCCTGCGCGATCTGCTCAACCGTTATCTGCGCGAGCAAGGCTATACCGTGCGCACCGTCGCCGACCCGGCAGACATGAACCGCCAGCTCGCGCGCGAGCGCTACGATCTCATGATACTGGACCTCATGCTGCCCGGCGAAGACGGCCTGTCGATCTGCCGGCGCCTGCGCGGCGGCGGCGAGCAAATGCCCATCATCATGCTCACGGCGAAGGGTGACGACGTGGATCGCATCGTCGGCCTCGAAGTCGGCGCAGACGATTATCTGGCGAAGCCGTTCAACCCGCGGGAGCTGGTGGCCCGCATACAAGCG
>JBLNBW010000320.1:0-3641 GCA_050260255.1 Rhodospirillaceae bacterium
AGAGCATGGGCATCAGCAGATAGGTGCTTTTCATGGCCGTCTCCGGTTTCGCATTCGAATCAATGCCCGCCTGCCATCGTCGGCAGCAGCACCCGGTAAATCTGGATGAAGGCGGGGCCGAGCAACACGAGCAGCAGTGACGGGAAAATGCAGAAGATCAATGGGAACAGCAGCTTGAGCGCGATCTTGGCCGCGGCCTCTTCGGCACGCTGGCGTCGCTTGGTGCGCAGCATGTCCGCATGCACGCGCAGCGAATCGGCGATGCTGGTGCCGAAGCGTTCCGCCTGTATCAGCATCGCGACCAGCGTGTTCACGTCCTCTACGCCGGTACGCAGCGCCAGATTGCGCAACGCCGTTTCCTTGCTCGCGCCGGCGCGCAGCTCCAGCGTCACGAGGTGCAGCTCCTCGCTGAGCGCTTCGCTGCGATGCTCCATCTCGTCGGCGACACGATTCAACGCGGCATCGATTGCCAGTCCTGCTTCGACGCAGACGATGAGCAGATCGAGCGCGTCCGGAAATGACTCGAAGATTTCTCGCTGCCGAAGGAAAACAAGGCGGCGCAGCACGAGGTGCGGCAGGTAATAGCCCAGCGCACCGGTGAAAAGGAGCAGCAGCAGGTAGCCCTGCATCCCGAGCTTCGATCCCGACAGGGCCAGATAAAAGTAGCTTACGGCCGGCAGTATCGTGGCGAGCAGCGTCTTTGCGGCGAAGAACACCACCGGAGCGGCGTCGCTCCGTATCCCGGCATTGATGAACTGCATGCGCAGCGGCGAGCTCGCCCAGTTGCCCTCGGGGACGGACAGCTTCGCAAACGGCTTCGTGATCTCCGCCACGCGCTCGACCCATTCGCGGGCGGTGCGGCTCCCCGAGTCGATGCCGCCGACTTCGAGGACGCGCTTGCGCGCCGCAGAACCGCTGAACAGATAGACAACACCGAGCGTGAGCGACACCGCACCGATGAAGGTCGCCGCGATAAACAGCATTTGCATGGTAGTCATGGACTCTCCTCGTGCGGTCTAGACGCGGATCCGTATGATCTTGCGCATCCACAGCACCCCGAACGCCATCATGGTGAGAGCGACGTAAACCATCTTCAGTCCGGCAGGATCCGACCACAGCACGGCCATGAACTTCGGATTCACGAGCTGTATCAACAGCGCCGTCGCGAACGGCAGCAGCGAGAGGATCCACGCGGAGAGCCGTCCTTCGGCGGAAAGCACGCGTATCGTGCCGAAGAGCTTCAAGCGTGCGCGTATGATGCCGCCGATGTTGTTCAGCAGCTCGGCAAGGTTGCCGCCCGTTTCGCGCTGTATCAACACGGCGATGACCAAGTACTTCAAGTCCGTGCTTGGCACCCGGTTCGCAAGATTGAGCAGCGCTTCCTGCATGGAGACGCCGTAATTCACTTCATCGAAAAGCAGCCGGAATTCGCTCGCGATGGGATTCGTCATCTCGTCGCCGACCATCTTCACCGCATTGGGAAACGCATGTCCGGCCCGCAGCGCACGCGCCATCAGATCGACGGCGTCCGGGAGCTGCTGCTCGATGCGCAGCATCCGCTTCTTGCGAGTCCGCGACACGTGTATCCAGGGCAGGAGCGCGCACAGCGCCGCGCCGACGGGCGCGATCAACGGCGAGTAGTTGAGAAAGAGCGGCGTGATGAACCCGACCGCGGCCATGATGAGCGTGAGGCCGACGAAATAAGCTACGGTCCAGCTGAGCCCCGACTGCGCGAGCCGCCGGTCGAGCGCGTGCGCCGCGTCCAGCCGCTTCAGCACGGCAGCGAGCCAGGGCACCCGGCTCAGCGCCCGCTCCTTGTAGATCGAGAATCGGGCGCCGGTGTCCTCTATCCCTTCGGCAAGCACTTTCAACCGCTGCGCGAGACGCTGCGCTTCTGCGCTCTTGTTCGTCTGCCACCATAGATACGCGCCTTCGATGGCGAGCACCACCGCGACGAAAATCGCAATCCCGAAGAGATAATAGACGCTGGTCATGGCTGCTCCATCACTCGAAGCGCCGCGATGGATCGAACAATTCGCTCGGCAGCGAGATGCCGTAGGCCCGCAGCCGGTCTGCGAACTTCGGCCGCACGCCGGTGGCCGCGAAGTACCCGGTCACCGTTCCGTCCTGAGCGATTCCACTTTGGCGAAATGCGAAGATCTCCTGCATGGTGATGATGTCGCCTTCCATGCCGGTAATTTCCTGGATGCTCGTCATCTTTCGCTTGCCGTCGGCAAGGCGGGCGATCTGCAGGACCACCGTGATCGCCGACGCGATCTGGCTGCGCAACGCTTTCGCCGGCATGCTCATGCCGGCCATGCCGACCATGTTTTCCAGTCGCGATAGCGCGTCACGCGGCGTATTGGCGTGGATCGTGGCCATCGAGCCCTCATGACCCGTATTCATCGCCTGCAGCATGTCGAGCGCCTCGGCGCCGCGCACTTCGCCCAGGATGATCCGATCGGGACGCATCCTGAGGGCGTTGCGAACCAGCGCCCGCTGAGTGACTTCGCCCTTGCCCTCGATGTTCGGCGGCCGCGTCTCGAGACGGACGACGTGTGGCTGGCGCAGCTGGAGCTCCGCCGCGTCTTCGATGGTTACGATGCGCTCGCTGTGTGGAATGTAGCCGGACAGCAGGTTGAGCATGGTCGTCTTGCCGCTGCCGGTGCCGCCGGAAATGAGAATGTTGACCTTCGACTTGCTGAGGCCTTCGAGCAGCACCGCCATCTGCGGCACCATGCTCTTGTATTCAATCAGCTGGTCGACCGTGAGCGGTGTCTGCGAAAAGCGACGTATCGATACGACGGGGCCGTCGAGGGCAAGAGGGGGAATGATCGCGTTCACCCGCGATCCGTCCGGCAGGCGCGCATCCACCATCGGACTGGACTCGTCCACGCGCCGTCCTACGCGCGAGACGATCTTGTCGATGATCTTCAGAAGATGAGCGTCGTCGTTGAACCGCACGTCCGTAAGCTCGAGCCGGCCGCGGCGCTCCACATAAACCTGATAGGCGTTGTTCACCAGGATGTCGGATATCGTGGCATCGGCGAGCAGAGGCTCGAGCGGTCCCAGCCCCAGCATCTCGTGCTGAATATCCCGCACGAGGCTGCGGCGCTCGATGTCGTTGATCGCGACGTTTTCTTCCTCGAGCAGACGCTCCACCATTGCGCGCAGCTCTTCGCGCAGGCGGTCGCCGCCCAGCGTTTCCATGCGCTCCAGATCGAGGCGATCGAGCAGCAAGCGGTGCACGCGCACTTTCAGCGTGCGATACGCCGAGCTGTCCGGCAGTCCCTCGCGCGCGGTCAATGCCGCGAGGCCGGCCGATGATTCGATTCTTTCCCGTAGTGACATGTGCGATCCTCTCGATGGAATGGTGTTCGCGTCGGCACCGCGGCACTTAAGCTCGACCAAGCATCTTCGAGAGCCAGCCGCTTTCGCCTCGGCTTGCGCGCGGAGCAACGACCGCAGCGAGATCCAACAGGCTGCGCGTCACCGCATTCGTTTTCGCGAGCTTCGCGATGGGCACGCCCTGGTTCATAGACGCTGCCGTCGCGGCATAGCTGTTCGGTACGGTCCTGAACACCTTGGTTCCCAGCGCTTTCTCCAGGTCGTCGAGGCCGATCTCGTGTCCTTTTTCGTGG
>JBLNBW010000321.1:0-16214 GCA_050260255.1 Rhodospirillaceae bacterium
ATCTCCTGCGACTCGAGGACAGCGACGAGTCGGTCGAGCGCCGGGATCGACACGTCGTAGTCGTCGCGCAGGGAGCGGTGGGACGCGGACATGAGCGCGCCGAATTGCTCGGGGGCGACACCCGCGACGACCCGCAGCACGCGGTCGTTCTCGCGGATTACGTGCCGCGCGCGCTTGCGCAAGGTCGGGGGCAGACGCTCGAGCGCCGTTTCCTCGGTGATATCGCGAAGCGTGCGCACGCCGAGCATTCGCGCCGCAACCTGGCACTCGTTGCGCCGCTCGTTGTACTGGGTGGATGTGAGCGAACGGGCAATACCTGAGTCGATCACGAGTATCTCCGTGCGGTGCGGCAACGGCACCAGCTTACCCTCAAGCGACCGGGTGTCGAGGAAGAGCATGGAACCCGGCTCTAGGAGGCTGGACGCCATCTGGTCGAGGATGCCGCAACTTACGCCGGCGTACGCGATTTCGGCGCGCTGCGCCATCTGCGCGAGCCTGACGTCGTCGAGCGCAAGATCGAGGAGCGCGCGCAGCGCGCGCAGCGTCGCCACTTCGAGCGCGGCGCTCGACGAGAGCCCGACGCCGATCGGCACGTCCGAGGCGATGTGTATGTCGAGTTGCGGCACTTCGGCGACAATCGCTGCAGCTTCGCGCAGGCAGCCGTAAACGTATGTTGCGAAGTGCGCGGACGGCAGATGTGCAAGCGTGAATTGCGCCGTCTCGTCCAGCTCGGCGGAGTACACCGTCCAATACGCATTTGGACTGCGTCGCATGGCGACGCGCGTCTCCTGCCGGATTGCCGTCGGTAGAACGTATCCCTCGTTGTAGTCCGTGTGCTCGCCGAGCAGATTCACGCGTCCCGGGGCTGCGGCAACGATCTCCGGTTGCGAGCCGTAGATATCTTCAAAGGCTTTCATCCGTGGTCGCTGCGCACGATGCAGAGCGGGAAAAGCGCCGGCGTGCCGGCTCGCAATGGCGTCATCCCGAGCCACCGGGGCAAGCGCCGTGCCGGTCATCGGGGAACCGCGATCGTGCGGGAGAAGCAGGTAGACCTTTCGCGGCCGACGACGCATCAGCGCATCGACCGGCCGGCGCGTTCGGCGGCCAGCGTGCATGGCGGTGGCATTACGAATGATATAGATAAGGATGTCCGCAGCGGCGGAGCCTTCCACCCCGACTTGCGGCAGCCGAAGCCGTCAATGACCCACGCATCGCGTTGCAGCAATTCCGCGCGCGCCCTCAGATGTCCTCGTCTGGAGAAGCGTGCGCGTCAATACTCCGAGGAGCTTTCCTGCGAAGTCACATCGTGTGCTGGTGCTGCGCTCGTACTGTAAGTGTGCGCCGCATGCCCAGAGCGTCTATGCATCGAAACACGTGAACTACGCAACATGCACGCGCGATGCAGCCGCAAGCGCGAATGCGAGCGGAACAAGGCTTATCCTGCCGGAGCGCTACACCCGTCCCTTGCCGATGCGCGCATGCACGCGTCCGCCGTCGGCAAGCGCAATCGCCACGACGAGCTCATGCGGGCGCGGCGCGTCGGCCACCGCAATCGTCACCGTGTCGATCTCGTCGAAAGACCAGACGTTGTCCTTGTGACCGAGCGGCACGTCGATCATGCTGCCTGCCACAGCGACCTTGCTCGTCGACGGAATGATCGCTTCGCCGCCGCCAATCGCCGCGCGGATCGGTTTGCCCATCTTCGGATGAAGAACGGCGGCTGCATGCTCGAGCTCGCCCGCCATCCCCACGATCGCTGCCTTGCCGTAGGCGATCGCGCGGCGCTCCGGAAGCATGGCGATCAATTCCGGCATGAGCCGTTCGGCGATTGCCGCTCCGGTATCGGCGAGCGTCGACAAATCCGCGACATAGCCGCCCGCACAGGGATTCTCGATCACCGCGATGCCGACGGCGCGGGTAACGGCGCGCGGCGCATCGGTGCCCATCTCGCCGAACACCGTTTCTTTCAGAAAACTTGTCTTGCGCACTTTCATGGATGCTCCCTCGCATGAAGGCTAAGCACGGCAAGATTATCGCAACTGTGACCTCGACGTATCGAGCCAATGAGAACGGCCTCATGACCACCGCACATACCCGTCTCGCCGATCTCGGCGGCGGTGTGCGGCAGCGACTATCCTTCTTTCGATTTCGTGCGCGCCCTCGCCTGCGTGCGCGAGTGCCGGCTGCCCGGATGCCGACACCCGCGCCATCCTTGAAGACGACGCCCGGGCATTGGTCGATGCGCCGATCGCGCATTTGAGCAGTACTTGAGGGATGCCCCCCTGGCCGCCGATCCAAGGAGAGCAGAAGGCAAACGCCTCAGAAGCGGGACCCGGGCTGCTTCAGGAAGTCGAGCTCCTCTGCGGTGGAAACGCGGCCGAGTATCTCGTTTCTGTGCGGATAGCGTCCGAAGCGATCGATGATGGCCTTGTGCCGGCGCTCGAACTCGTAGTTGTCCGGCGGTGCGAGCTTGCGAAACAGCGTCTCGCCTTCGGCATGGATCACCCGCGATTCGCTGTGCATGTAGGGCATGAGCAGAAACGTGCACTCGACCCGCGTCAGCGCCTCGTGAGCGCCTGATGCCACCGCTTCCTGCGCCAGCACGAGCGCGATGGGATCCTGAGCGAAGGCCGAGGGCGTGCCGCGATAGATATTGCGGGAGAACTGGTCGAGGACGATCACTTCGGCGAGCCGCCCTTTCGAGCTCGCGCGCCACGTATACAGCTCGCCCAGTGCGGCGCGCTGAAGCAGGCTCAGAAAGCGGTGCCGGACAAGATCGTCGAACGCCGGCTCCGCTCCCCACCACTGTTTCGGCTCGATATCCTCGAACCAGAACGTCAGGACGTCTTCATACATACCAATCCGGCCACCCGGTTGTGAGCGAAAACAGCGGCGCAAAGCGACGGTCGATGTTGCTGTGGTGGTTAGAGGCTAGTGCTCGCTCTTTAGCCCGGCCTCCCGGATCACCTTCGCCCAGCGCGTCACTTCCGCCTTCAGGAATTCACCGGATTCCTTCGGACTGATGCCGGACGGATCGGCGCCTTCACGCGCCAGCTTCGCCTTGACGTCCGCCTGCTCGAGAAAGCGAGCGGTATCGCCATGGATCTTGGCGACGATGGGCTGCGGCGCTTTCGCCGGCGCAAGCAGCATCGACCATGCCGTCGCCTGATAACCCGGCAGTGCGCTTTCCGCCACCGTCGGCACATTGGGCAGGGCGCCACTGCGCTTGGGCGAGGTGACCGCCACCGGCTTGAGCTTGCCGCTCTGGATGAAAGGCAGCGCGCTCATGATCGTCGCCGCGACCATTTCGATCTGACCGGCCATCACGTCGGTCATCGCCGGCGCCGCGCCTTTGTACGGCACGTGCGTCATTTCCGTCTTCGACATGCTGGCGAGCAGCGCACCGGCTAGGTGCGGTCCGGTGCCGACGCCCGAGGATCCATAGCGTACCGACCCGGGGTTGGCCTTCGCCATGGCCATGACGTCCTTCATCGTTACGTTGCCCAGCGAGGGGTTGGCAACGAAGATCCGCGGATTGATCACGACGTTGCTGATCGGCGCAAAGTCCTTCAGCGCATCGAACGGGAGCTTGCGCATCAGCGTCGCGTTGATCGCGAGCGCTTCATTGGCAAGCAGCAGCGTGTAGCCGTCCGCCACCGAGCGCGCGGCAAGCTCCGCGCCGATGCTGGAGCCCGCGCCGGGCCGATTGTCGACGATCACCTGCTGCTGCCACGCCTCGGTGAGCTTCTGCGCCACGAGACGGCCGGTGAGATCCTGCGCTGCGCCCGGTGCAAACGGCACAATCAGTCGTACGGGCTTCGTCGGATACGTCTGGGCATGCGCGTGCAGTGTAACGCCCAGCAGCGCGATCGCTGCGAGACCACACGACGTCGAAAGACGGGTCATGTTTTCCTCAATCGTTTTGGTTGAAAAAATCACTCAGCGCGGCATACAGCTCTTCGGGCGACTCTTCCATCGGATAGTGCGCGCACTTGAGCATCTTGAAACCGCGTATGTCGGTGGCGTAATGCGGCCACGCCTCCTGTGCCGAGAACTCGCGCTGCGTGTGGCTTTTTTCCGACCACAGCACGAGCATGGGGCAGCTGACGCGCTTGCCGGCCTCCCAGTCGGCCTTGTCCATCGGATAATCCACGCTGAGGGTCGCCCGGTAATCCTCCGACATGCCGTGGATGTGCTCCGGCGTGCAGCAGCGGATGTATTCGGCCAGCGCCTCGGGGGCAAATTTGCCTTCCCCCTGCTTCTCGAATTTACGACGGATGTAGTACTCCTCCTTGCCGGCCAGCAGACGCTCGGGGAAGTCGTACGGCTGAGCGAAGAAGAACCAGTGGTACGAATGCGCCGCGTAGGTCCACTTCATATGCTCGAGCTGCCAGTGCGTCGGAATGATTTCGATGCTCGCGAACTTGCGCACGCGGTCGGGATGGTCGAGCGCCATCCGGTGCGCGGTGCGTGCGCCGCGGTCGTGGCCGGCCACCATGAACTGCTTGAAGCCGAGCGCCTCCATCACGTCGACCTGATCCTGCGCCATGCGCCGGAAGGAATAATTCGAGTGATCCGGCTTGCCGCGCGGCTTGGAGCTGTCGCCGTAACCTCGCAGATCGGCGCAAACCACGGTGTAGCGCTCGGCGAGCCGGGGCGCGATGAGGTGCCAGGTGAAATGCGTGAGCGGATTGCCGTGCAGCAGAAGCACGGCCGGGCCCTTGCCGCCGTAACGCAGATTGATCTTGCACTCCGGGTCGCTGGTCTGGATCTGAATTTGGGTGAAGCCTTCGAACATGTTGTTCTCCTGATCAAGCCTCTGGACAGAGCAGGCTCATGTAATGCGACACGCGCAGTGCGGCGAGCCGCTCGGCATCGGTAAACAGCGCGCGCAGCGATTCACAACGCTCACTGGAATAAAGACCGCGTACCGCGGAGAAGAACTTCTCCTCGAGCGCCGGACGCAGCGCCGCACGGCGTGCAGGATGGCCTGCCGGATACCGCACTTCGACGCGGTCGGTATGCGACCCGTCGCGCAAGACGACCTGCACCGCATTCGCACACGAGCGCTCGGCCGGATCGCGGTAGCCTGCCGTGTATTGAGGATGCTCGACGAGACGCACACGGGGGATGACGTCGAGCACGCGCACGTCGCTCGCAAGCGGCGGATGGTAATGGGCGCCGGTCAGCGCGCCGTGAACGAGAGCGGCAGCCACCATGAATTGCAGGCTGTGGTCGCGCGCGGCCGCGTTGTGCAGGACGTTCCCATTGTCGATTCGCTCCAGCGCTTCGGCGTGCGTGTAAACCACCACTTCCCGGATCTCCGAGAGGCGCTCGGCAATCGTCGGATGCAGCTGCAGCGCAGCCTCCACCGCCGTCGTGCCGTTGCGCTGACAGGGAAGGAGTTTGAAGATGACCTGCTCGACGACCGCGCTGCCGAGTGGTGCCTTCAGCGTGATTGCTTTTCCGCCGAGCATGACTTCGTAGAAGCCCCACGGCTTTGCAGTGAGCGCCGTGGGATAGCCCTGTTCCCCGCCGACCGCCATGAGAGCGAGCTCCACACCGGACGATGCTGCGCGTGCACCGGCCCAGCCTTTGCGCGTGCCCGAGTTGGGTGGATGACGATGCACGTTGAGCGTCGGCCCATCGACGAACGCCGATGAAATCGCATTAAGCACCTGGTCGCGCGTGCCGCCCAGCAGCCGCGCAGCGGCCGCCGCTGACGCGATCTTCACCGCAAGCACCGCATCGAGACCCACCGCGGGTGCGTCGAACTTGCAGGCGTCGGCAAGCTGGCCCTGAATCTCGTACGCGATGATCAACGCGTCGAGCACGTCCGCCATGGTGAGCGTCGCGTCGCTGTTACGGTCGCGATAGTCCGCGCAAGCGAGAATCGCTCCGATGTTGTCCGACGGGTGCCCGCCGTTGTAGGTCGTATCGCTGAAATCGAGCCAGCGGATGAGGGCGCTCGTGCTGAATGCGGCGCGAACCGGATCGAGCGCGAGCGACGTGCCGGGCACGCGTGCGCCCTGTGCGAACGTCGCGCCGGGAACGATAGGGCCGAGGATCCGCCGGCAATCCGCATCGTCGAGTGCCGGCGCGAGGCACGCGAGCGCATCCATGAGGCATAACGCCGCCATGTCGTGCGCGCGCGAGGGAAAGCGCGGCTCGGGCGTGCTCGCGTAATCGGCAAGCGTTACGAGCAGCGCGTCGAAAGGTGCCGCTGCGTGATTGGAAACGGACATGGTGCTCGAGGATGGAAATGAATCACGACGCGCCAGGCATGGCATTTACCGCGTCTACCCGCGCTTCATAGCGTGGCGCGATTGTACCGCGTTGACCGGTCCGCTACGTGACTGCCGCGTCTAACTATCGCAACAAGAGCGGCGAGTATATCGGCCCTCGGGAAATCGACCTAACTCAGAGCGTTTCCTTCGGACCGTTGATACTCGGTAGACTCGACGAACGCCACGCGTATCGAAGATCAGTACGGGCTACTGAAGCGTCACAACGTGTAACCCATGTCCCCCTACACTTCTGTTACCTATGTTGCCGGCCGGTCACAATTGCGGAACTCCGGGAATGTGAGGGGACACGGCTCATCTCGTAAGCTCCTGTACGCCAAGCATGAGTCCTATCGCCCAGAACACGGCCAGGATTCCCGCAAGCACAACATGCAGCTTGAAGCTGACGGGATTCTTTTCTTCTGTGATGTGGCCACTCACGCGCCCGTAGCCCCGGCGCGTGGTAAGTAGGTATCGCACATCTGCGATGGACAGAGCGCTTGCCGATCCGAGGAACAGCAGAGACGCTGCAATCGCGATAGCTCTCGCATCGACGGACATAGCCAACACCAGCAAAACCATGCCCGCAAAACAGAGCACAGCAAGGACGCGGTGAACTCGGGTGGGGAAATAGCCCATGCGCGCTAACGTATAGTGAACTTCCTGAAAGTCGTCTAATTAGACACCAGCCACCTGCTGTTGTCATCGCCCCGTGCAGTGAACGACTTAGGAATGCACAGACGACGAGCTATACCGATTAGGCTGCGAAGCACGCAGGAATATTTTGTTAGGCTGCGCGAAGAGCTGCGTACCGCCTCAGCACACCATCCATGCGGTCGACGAGGCTGAGCCTCTTCGCACGGCGACAACGCGGCTAGATGGAAAACCGCACGACCGCCTTCTCATCCCACGCGATGCCGAGACCGGGGCGGTCGGGGACCACCAGACGACCGTCGTGCAGCTCGAACGGCTCGGCCAGCACGGGATATGCCCAGTCCTGCCATTCCAGCCGGTGCGCCGTGTCGGTGACGCGCAGGAGATGCGCCGCGATCTCGGGATAGAGATGCGTGGACGTCGGTATGCCTGCGGCACTCGTGATCGCAGCCGCGCGCAACCAGCCGGTGATGCCGCCGATTCTCATCAGGTCGGGCATGACGTAATCGCCCGCGTTCGCCAGCACGGCCTGATACAGCTGTCGCGGCCCGTAGAAGTTCTCGCCGAGCTGGACCGGTGTGTCGAGCTCGCGCGCGAGCTGCGCATAGCCTGGGATGTTGTCGTATGTCGTGGGCTCTTCAAACCAATACAGGCCTTGATCGTCCAGTGCATGACAGCGCACGAGCGCGTCGCCCAGAGACAGGCCCTGATTGAAATCGCACATGAGCTCGACCCCAGCGCCGACCGCGTCGCGCACGGCGGCAATCGCCGCCAGATCATCATGCAGTTTCTCGCGGCCCAATCTCAGCTTGAGGGCTGTGAACCCACCTTCGGCCACCAGCGCCGCCGCCTCGGCACCGACCTCGGCGATCGGCGTGAGCCACAGTCCGTTGCTGTTGTACGCGGGAACCGGGCCGAGTGTTCCGCCGAGAAACACGGCCAGCGGCAGGCCCGCGGCCTTCGCGAGCGCATCCCAAGCGGCCATGTCGAGCGCCGATACGGCGATCAACGACAGGCCTTCACGACCGACGAGATGCAGCGAGCCGATGCCGCGGCGGTACGCGTCGAAGGGCGCCACGGGCTCACCTTTCGCGGCTTCGGCCAGGTCTTCGATGAGCGGAACGAGGTAGCGCGCGGAGCGCTCCAGATAGGGCTCGAGGTAACTATGCCCCACGACGCCCTCGCGGGTGTAGAGGTCGATCAGTATCAAGGGCCACGTTCTGAACAGGCCCACCTTGGAGACCACCGGCCGCTTCAGCGGCACCGCGACCGGCCTCGCGCGAACGCTCTCGAGCGTCAACTGAATCCGCGTCATCACTCGCCTCCTTTACGAAACGACGAGCTTCAGTCCCCCAGGAAAAACTTCGCACTCGATGGCCGGGCCCGGACGCCGACTTTCGAGCGGCTATCGTCCTGCGGCTAGCGCGCGAGCAACTCCACCATGATCTGCTGATAGATGCCGGTGAGCTGGCCGACTTCTTCGAGCCCGATGCACTCGTCTATCTTGTGTATGGTGGCGTTGGTCGGCCCGCACTCCACGACCTGCGCGCAGATGTCGGCGATGAAGCGGCCGTCGGAGGTGCCGCCGGTCGTGGAAAGCTCGGTGTCGATGCCGGTCACCTTCTTGATTGCGCGCGCCACCGCGTCGACGAGATCGCCTTTCTTCGTGAGATACGGCCGGCCGTCGTAGCGCCATTCGAGATCGTAGGTAACGCCGTGGCGGTCGAGGATGTTGTGCACGCGTGTTTCCAGCGTCTCCGTGGTGCTCGCGGTGGAGAAGCGGAAATTGAAGCGGATCTCGCAGTCTCCGGGAATGACGTTGTTCGCGCCGGTGCCCGCATGGATGTTCGAAATCTGCCAGGTGGTCGGCGGGAAATACTCGTTGCCTTCGTCCCAGCGCGTCTGGGCCATCTCGGCGATCGCCGATGCGACTTCGTGCACCGGGTTGCGCGCAAGATGCGGATAGGCGACGTGCCCCTGCACGCCCTTCACCGTGAGCACACCCGATAGCGAGCCGCGCCGCCCGTTCTTGATCATGTCGCCGGTGCGCGTGACCGACGTCGGCTCGCCGACGATGCAGTAATCGATGCGCTCGCCGCGCCGCGCGAGCTCTTCCACGACTTTCACTGTGCCGTCGACTGCCGGACCTTCCTCATCCGAGGTGAACAGCACCGCGATCGATCCCTGATGGTCCGCATGCGCGGCGAGAAAACGCCGGATCGCAACGATGAAGGCGGCGAGCGACGTCTTCATGTCCGCAGCACCACGCCCGTAGAGCTTGCCGTCGCGTATGGTGGGCGTGAAAGGGTCGCTCTTCCATTGCTCGACCGGGCCGGTGGGCACAACATCGGTATGGCCCGCGAAGCACAGCAGCGGGGAACTCGTGCCGCGCCGCGCCCAGAGATTATCGACGCCGTTCGCCGCGTAGCGTTCGCACCGGAATCCCAGCGGCTCCAGATAGCTCGTCAGCAGATCGAGGCAGCCCGCGTCCTCCGGCGTGACGGACCGACGGGCAATGAGTTGCTTGGCGAGTTCGAGGGTTTCGATGTCCACGGCATTGAGCTCCGGCTGCGAGGCGAAAAGCGAGTAGCGATTGTAGAGGCTCGCGCGCCGCGAAGCACGCGCGCGGTTGCACCATGCGGAACGCGGCTATGGGCCGCACTGCGTCACCGGTTACAATTCAGGCCCCGAGGGCGCCTCGTCTCGTCCTCGCTCGATCAGGATTCCTGTCTTGGCCACATTGCTGTTGTCCCACAAGCTGCACGCAAGCCGCGGCGCCGATATCCTCGCGCAGGCACACCGCCTCGGCCACGCGCTCGAGCTCATCGTGCTGCCCGCCGATCCCGCAGCACGCCTCCCCGACGAGGTGTGCGCGCGCATCGAGCTCGCATTCTTCTCCGGCGACGTGTTTCCGGAATACTCGCGCCAGTTCTTCTCCACCGTGCGCAAGGCGCCCAAGCTCGCGTGGCTCCACGTGTTCAACGCCGGCGTCGACCATCCGATCTACACCGAAATGATGCAGCGGGGCGTGCGCCTCACCACCTCGTCCGGGTCGACCGCCGAGCCCATCGCGCAGACGGCGATCACCGGCATGCTGATGCTCGCGCGCTGGTTCCCGCGTTGGCTCGCGGCGCAGGCCCGTCACGAATGGGATCCCGCGCGAGCGCCGAATCTGCCGCGCGATCTTTCCGAGCAGCGGGTGGTCATCCTCGGCCTGGGCAGCATCGGCAACGAGATCGCGCGCCTCGCGAAAGCGCTCGGCATGCCGGTCACCGGCATCCGGCGCAGCGGCCGGCGCAACACCGATCACGCGGACGAAGTGCTGCCGCCGCAACAACTCGATGCGTTGCTGCCCGCGGCGGACTGGCTCGTCGTTGCATGCCCGCTCACGGCCGGGACGCGCGGCATGATCACGGCCGAGCGGCTTCAGCGCCTGCCGCGCGGTGCACATCTTGTCAACATCGCCCGCGGCGAAATCGTGGACGAACCGGCGCTCATCACCGCGCTGCAGAGCGGTCATCTGGCGGGCGCGTATCTCGACGTGTTCGCCGAGGAGCCTCTGCCGGCCGACTCGCCGCTGTGGGATCTGCCGAATGTGATCGTCACCCCGCATAATTCCGCTGCGGCGGCCGGCAACGAGCACCGCGTGTACGATATCTTCGTCGGCAACCTGGGCCGGTGGCTGAAGGGCGAAGCGCTCGTCAACGAAGTACGGTCCCAATAAAACGATATCCGGAGGAAAACCATGAAAGTCTCACGCACCCTGATCGCCGCCACGCTCGCGCTGTGCGCCGGCGTCACCCACGCACAGCAGTATCCGACCCGTACAGTGCGCATCATCGTGCCGTACGCAGCCGGCGGGAACACCGACTTCACCGCGCGATCCGTGGCGCAGAAGCTGAGCGACATCTTCGGCCAGCAGTTCGTGGTCGATAACCGTCCCGGCGGCGCGACGAACATCGGCACCGAGCTCGTGGCGAAGGCGGCCCCCGACGGTTACACGCTGCTCATGGGCGGCGCGTCGAATGCGATCAACATGAGCCTCTTCGCCAAGCCGCCGTACGACACACTGCGCGATTTCGCCATGGTGTCGCTGTGCGTGCAGGGCGCTAACGTGCTCGCCGTGCATCCGGCCCTGCCCGCGAAGAACCTGAAGGAGCTCATCGCGCTCGCGAAGTCCAAGCCGGGCCAGCTCAATTTCGGCTCGAGCGGCATAGGCAGCTCGAACCAGATGGCGGGCGAGCTGTTCAAGGTGATGGCCGGCATCAACATCGTTCACGTGCCGTACAAAGGCAATGCGCCGGCAATCACGGACACCATCGGCGGCCAGGTGGAGATGACCTTCAGCGGCGTGCCGGCGCTGGTGCCGCACATCGAGAGCGGACGGCTGCGCGGCATCGCGATCGGCAGCCTGAAGCGCTTTCCGGCGTTGCCCAACGTGCCGACCTTCGACGAATCGGGCCTGAAGGGCTACGAAGCGACCACCTGGTTCGGACTGATGGCGCCGATCAAGACGCCCCGCGACATCGTGACGCGCGTCAGCGCGGAGACCGACAAGGTATTGAAGAGCGCGGACATCAAGCAGCGCTTCATGGTCGAGGGCCTCGAGCCCATGGGCGGCACGCCGGAGTCGTTCACCGCGTTCGTGAGGAAAGAGATCGACAAGTATGCGAACGTCGTGAAGGCGGCACACATCAAGCAACAATAACGAGACGAACACGAGGAGCGCGCAACATGGGCAAGGCACTGGCGGCAGTCGCAACCTGCTTCACCATTGCAGCGATCGGGGGAAACGCCGCGGCACAGGCGCCGTCGTGGTCGCCGCAGCGCAATGTCGAAATCGTGGTGGGTTCGGCACCCGGCGGCAGCAACGACAAGACCGGTCGCACGGTGGAGCACATACTGACGACGAACAAGCTCGTGCCGACCAGCGTCACGGTGGTCAACCGGCCGGGCGGCGGCAGCACCATCGCCTTCAACTATGTGCTTCAGCGCGCCGGCGATCCGCATTACCTCATGGTCGGCACGCCTTCGCTCCTCACCAACCACATCACCGGCCTGTCCAAGATCCACCACAACGATTTCACGCCGATCGCCTCGCTGCTCAACGACTACATCGTCTTCGCGGTGAATGCGGAGAGCCCGATCAAAACCGGCAAGGACCTCATCGCGCGGCTGAAAAGCGATCCGAAATCGGTCACCATAGGCTTCGCCACGACCCTGGGCAGCCATAATCATCTGGCTGCCGGCCTGCTCATGAAGGCGATTGGCGGCAAGGCCCGCGACTTGAAGGTCGTCGCCTACAAGGGCTCGTCCGAGGCAATCACCAACCTCATGGGCGGACATATAGATCTCGTCACGACGGCGGCGGGCAACGTCGCGAGCCATATCGCAGCCGGCAAGTTGCGGGTCATCGGCGTCGCCGCGAGCAAGCGCTTCACCGGTCCGCTCGCCGACATCCCGACGTGGAAGGAGCAGGGCGTGAATCTGGTGTTCGGCGGCTGGCGCGGCATACTGGCCCCGAAAGGTCTTACGCCGCAGCAAAGCGCATACTGGGAAAACGCGCTGCGCAAGGTGACCGAGACCGCCGACTGGAAAGCGGATCTGGAGCGCAATTTCTGGGCGGACGATTTCATCCCCGGCGCACAGTTCAAGAAGGAGCTCGATCAGGATTACGAGGCGATGAAAGCCGTTCTGATCGACATCGGGCTCGCCAGACAGTGAGGAGTGAGGGGTGAGGAGCGAGGAGTAAAATCCTTGGTTTTCACTCTTAACTCCTGACTCCCAACGCATCACCTCCGAAGGAATGCACATGAGCGTCGTACTCACCGAGCAGCCGGCACCCGGCGTCGCTCTTATTCGCATCAATCGACCGGAAGCCCGCAATGCATTGAATCTCGAAGTCCGCCGTCAGCTCGCACGGCATCTTGCCGCGTACGGCGACGATCAGAATGTTCGCTGCGTCGTGCTCACGGGCAACGAGAAGGCCTTCGCCGCAGGCGCCGACATCAAGGAAATGGCGAATGCGAGCAGCATGGACATGTTCCTGCGGCGGCAGGACCGCCTGTGGCGCGCGACGGCCGCGTGCCCCAAGCCCGTGATCGCTGCGGTCAACGGCTTCGCTCTGGGCGGCGGCTGTGAGCTCGCCATGACCTGCGACATCATCATCGCGGGCGAATCGGCCAAGTTCGGCCAGCCGGAAGTGAAGATCGGGATCATTCCCGGCGGCGGCGGCACGCAACGGCTGGCGCGCGCTGTCGGCAAGTACAAGGCGATGCGCTATCTGCTCACCGGCGACATCTTCGGCGCGAAAGAGGCGTACGAGATGGGGCTCGTGAGCGAGGTGGTGGCCGATGGCGAAGTCGAGAAGCGCGCGATCGCCATGGCGCAGCAGATCGCCGAGCTCCCGCCGCTCGCCATCGAGCTCGTGAAGGAGTCCGTGCTGCGCGGCATGGATGCCTCGCTCGATGCAGGTCTGGCGCTCGAAACGAAAGCAATACAGCTGCTGTTCTCTTCCGAGGACCAGAAGGAAGGGATGGCCGCATTCATCGAGAAGCGCAAGCCGAATTTCAAGGGGCGCTGAGCCGTTGGGCGAACGCCGCAAGGCGTATGCGCTCGCCGCTCTGTTCGCCGGTGCAGCCGCGATCGGCACGTCGGCGCTGTTCGTCAAAGTCAGCGAAACGGGACCTGTCGCCACCGCCTTCTGGCGCGTAGCGCTTGCGTTGCCGGTGCTTAGCCTGTGGGCGTCGCGTACGGCGCGCCCAACGCCGCATCCCGGGAACCGGCGCCTGCTGTGGGGCGCCGGTTTTTTCTTCGCCGGCGATCTCGCGGTATGGCACTGGTCCATCGTGCTGACCTCGGTGGCGAACGCCACGCTGCTCGCCAATCTCGCGCCCCTGTTCGTCACGTGCGCGGCGTGGCTCTTATTGCGCAATCGCCCGAGCAACGCTTTTCTGGCGGCAATGAGCGTAGGCCTCGCCGGCATGGCGCTGCTGATCGGTCCCGATTTCGTCGTGAGCGGCAACGTGTGGCTCGGCGACGTGCTGGGCATCATCACCGCTATGTTCTACGCCGCCTATCAGATCACCGTGAATCGCGCGCGCGCCCGCATCAGCACCGCCCGCATCATGGCCGTGAGCAGCGCGATCACAGCCGCCTTCCTCGTGCCCGTCGTGCTGGTAAGCGGCGAGGCGTGGCTGCCGCACACCGCGCACGGCTGGCTCAAGCTCATTGGTCTTGCGTTGGTTTCGCAAGTCGCCGGGCAAAGCCTGATCGCGTATGCGTTGGCGCATCTCTCGACATTGTTCGCGTCGGTCGGGCTGTTGCTCCAGCCGGTGGTCGCCGCCATACTCGCGTGGACGCTGCTGGACGAACGGTTGAGCGCCTGGCAGCTGCTGGGCGGCGCGCTGGTGCTAGCTGGCATCGCGGGGGCGCGGGCAGCGGAAAGCAGCAAGAACAAACTCTAGCCATTAACGCAGGGAGGAAAGACATGCCGTACGCCGATTCGGACGGAGTGCGCCTTTATTACGAAGAAGTGGGCAAGGGCACGCCTATCGTGTTCGTCCACGAGTTCTCCGGCGATCTGCGCAGTTGGGAAGCGCAGATTCAGCACTTCAGCCGGCGCTATCGGTGCATCGCGTACAACGCCCGCGGCTATGCGCCTTCCGACGTGCCGACCACGCCGTCGAAGTATTCGCCGTCCCTGGCCGTCGAGGACCTCGCGGCCGTGATGCGCGCAGCAAGCGTGAAAAAGGCGCACATCATGGGCTGCTCCATGGGTTCTCTCGCGACGCTGCACTTCGGTCTCACGTATCCGCGCATGGCGATATCGCTCACCGCTATCGGCGCCATCGGTGGCGTCAACGATCCGAAAGCCCGCGCGCGAGCGTTGCGCGAAACCGAGGCACAGGCGCAGCGCTTCGAAAGCGAAGGGGCGGCCGGCGTGCTGAAGCGGCTCAAGCTTGCGCCCAACCGGGTGCAGCTCGCGCAGAAGAATCCCCGCGGCTTCGATGATTTCTGCCGGCGTTTTCTGGAACACTCCGCACCCGCGAAGGCGGCGATGCTGCGCGGGCTGCAGGCCCGACGCCGCGCCATTTACACGTACGAGCGGGAGCTGCGCGCGCTCAAGGTACCGACACACATCGTGTGCGGCGACGAGGACGACGGCGCGCTCGACGCCGCGCTGTTCATCAAGCGCACCTGCGCGGCGGCACGGCTCACCGTCGCACCCGCCTCCGGACATGTCGTGAACATGGAAGAGCCGCATCTGCTGAACCGCCTCACCGAGGAGTTCTACGCGCTCGTCGAATCGGGCCGTTGGCGACCCCGCAAGCTGTAATCGGCAGCCGCCCCGCCGCACGCACGTTTTTTGCGCGGCGCTCGGGTCGTGTCGACGTGCGGGGCGCCATGATCAATGATCTCTGGTACAAGAACGCAGTCATCTATTGCCTGTCCGTGGGCACTTACATGGACGCGAACGGCGATGGCATAGGTGACTTCCGCGGGCTTTTGCGGCGGCTCGATTACCTCCACGGCCTGGGCATCACGGCGATCTGGCTGATGCCGTTCCAGACCTCGCCGCATCGGGATGACGGCTACGATGTCGCCGACTACTACTCGGTCGATCCGCGCTACGGCACGCTGGGCGATTTCGTCGAATTCACGCACGCCGCGAAGCAGCGCGGCATCCGCGTGATCATCGACCTCGTCGTCAATCACACCTCCATAGAGCATCCCTGGTTCCAGGATGCGCGGCGCAACCCCGCGTCGAAGTACCGCGATTGGTACGTGTGGGCGAAGAAAAAGCCGCGGCACGCGAACCAGGGCATGGTGTTCCCGGGCGTGCAGAAGACCACGTGGACGTACGACAAGGAAGCGAAGCTCTACTACTTCCACCGCTTCTACGATTTCCAGCCGGACCTCAACACGTCCAATCCGCATGTGCAGGCGGAGATCCTGAAGATCATGGGCTTCTGGATACAGCTCGGCGTATCGGGATTCCGTATGGACGCCGTGCCTTTCGTGATCGGCACGAAAGGGGCAAACGTGAAAACGCCGGTCGAGCAGTTCGACATGCTGCGCGTGCTGCGCGAATTCCTGCAGTGGCGCCTGGGCGACTCGATCATCCTCGCCGAGGCGAACGTGCTGCCGGAGACCGACATGGAATACTTCGGGCACGACGGCGACCGCATGCAGATGATGTTCAACTTCCACGTCAACCAGCACCTCTTCCTGGCCATGGCGACCGGCGATGCCCGGCCGCTCGCGAAGGCCATC
>JBLNBW010000322.1:0-17988 GCA_050260255.1 Rhodospirillaceae bacterium
GGCCGCTTCGTGAGCCAGTCTATGCACGCGCCTATCGGCACCTCGTAGTCGTGCCGCGTGACCTGCTTGTGCCGCCGCAGCGCCGCGCCCTGACCCGGGCCATCGACGAGCAGCACCGACAAACCGCGCTGCACCGCGCCGCGTCCGGTCATGAACCACAGCTCATCCTTGAAAGAGTCGAGGCCGCCCACCGAGATCAGCACCGGCTGACGCGCGCCGCCATGCGGCGAGCGGATGAAATAGCCGGACAGCGGCTTGCCCGGTTCGTATGGAATGTCTGCGACTTCACCGGGCGGCGTGAGGCACGCGAGCCATTTCTTGGAGGCCGCTTCGCAGCGCTCGAATGTCGCCAGTCGGCGAGGATCCTCGGGGTCCAGCCAGAACTCCGCTTCGCGGAAGTAATTGGCGGCGCGCAGCCAGCAGTTCATCGCCGTACGGACGTGTCCGGCCGCATGCTCGCGATCGCCGCGCTCGTCGTTGCGCACGCCTATGCGCGTCCACTCTTCGTGCCAGCTCTCGGCGTCGCCGGGTTTCATGCGGCTCGCGGCCTGGAACACTTCGCTCACCGCGCCGCCGCCTTCCTGCGTCTCGCCGAGCCCGCGGCGAAACTGATAGGACATCCAGAAGTGGTCGGGCCAGTGGTGCCAGCCGAACGGCTCGTAACGCGGTGCGGTAGTGGACATTGCAGAAATCCGGAGTGAGTGCGAAAGCGCGATGATACCCGCTAGCCCAGCGCAAACGGAAAAGGGCGCAGCCCTTTCGGGCCGCGCTTGTGCAGCAAAGGCTTACTGCGGCTGGAATCCGATGTCGCGGATGAGTTTGCCGTACTTCTCGTAGTCGCTCTTCAGCGTCTTCGCGAAAAATTCGGGCGGCTCGGTGACCACGATGAGCCCGGCGTTGACGAGTTTCTCTTTGACGTCGGGCAGTGCCACTGCACGATTGATTTCCTGATTGAGAAGGTTGACGAGCTCACGCGGCGTGCCGGCGGGCGCAAGAAAGCCGAACCAGCCCCGCGAATCGTAGCCCGGCACCGATTCCGCAATTGCGGGCACATCGGGAAATTGCGGCACGCGGGTCGGATTGGTGATGCCGAGGAGTTTGAGCTTGCCCGACCGTATGTGCGGCGTCATGCCGGTGATTCCGTCGATCGCCGCATCCACGTGGCCGCCGATGAGCTGGGTGGCAATCTCGGCACTGCCCTTGTAAGGCACGTGGAGATACGTGAAACCCGCCATGGTGCGCAGCAGCTCGATCGTCATGTGAGGAAAGCCGCCTTCGCCGTTGCTCGCGAACGAAAGCTTGCCGGGGTTTGCTTTCGCGTACGCGACGAGATCCTTCACCGACTTGAAAGGCACGCTCGGGTTGATCACGAGCCCGAGATAATTGGTCGTCGACAAGGCGATCGGCGCGAAATCCTTGATCGGGTCGTACGGCAGTTTCTTGTACGTGTGCGGCGCGACGACGAGGTTGCCCCCCTGTCCACCGACGAGCGTGTAGCCGTCGGCCGGTGCACGCGCTGCGAGCTCCAGCCCCAATTGGCCGCTCGCTCCAGCGCGATTGTCGACGATGATGTTCTGATGCAGCCGCTCGCTCATCTTCGGCGCAATGAGACGCGCCATGATGTCCACGGTGTTGCCGGGTGGAAAGGGAATGATGATGCGTATCGGGCGGGCGGGATACGACTGGCTGTGCGCGACGCAGGGTGCGAGCGCGGCGAGCAACAATGCGGCAGGTAGCAAACGCATGTGACATCTCCTCCGTGTCGTCGCGTGCGAGCTTCTGTGGAGCGGTATCTATGCACGCAGACGGGCATTATAAGCGCTTTGTCTGCAGACGCGGGTCGCGCTCGCGGGCGCCGTCGGCTATCATAGGCGTGCTGCATCGTGCCGCATCATAAACACAACCGCATGTCCTTTTCTTCCCGATGAGAGTGCTCGTGCTGGGCGCTGGCGTGATTGGCGTGACGAGCGCGTGGTACTTGCGCCGCGCAGGTCACGACGTCACCGTAGTCGAGCGGCGTGAGGGTGCTGCGCTCGAGACGAGCTATGCCAACGGCGGCCAGATTTCGGTAAGCCACGCCGTGCCCTGGGCAAATCCCGATGCGCCGCGTGAAGTGCTGAAATGGCTGGGCGAGCGGGATGCGCCGCTCAAATTCCGCCCGCGTGCCGACTGGCGACAGTGGTACTGGGGCTTGCGGTTCATGCTCGAATGCCTGCCCGGACGCACGCGCGAGAACTCGCGGCAGATACTCGCTCTTGCGCTCGAGAGCCAGCGGGAGCTGACGGAACTGCGCGCGGAGCTCGCCATAGAATTCGATCACAAGGCCGCCGGCATCTTGAGCCTGTACACGACGCGCCGGGCTTACGAGGAGGCATTGGGCCGGCTCGATCTTCTGGGCGCCGAAGTACGCCGCGAGCCCAAAACGCCCGACGAATGCGTCGCGCTCGAGCCGGCGCTCGCCTTCGCGCATTCGCAGCTTGCGGGCGGCATTTACGCACCCGGTGATGAATCCGGCGACGTGCATCGCTACACGGTGGCGCTCGCCGGGCGCTGTGCCGAGCATGGGGTCGACTTTCGCTATCGACATGCCGTGCAGCGCTTGCGCATGGACAAAGACAGGATTGCGGCCGTCATGGTCACGACGCCGGAAGGCACGGAGGCGGCACTGCAAGCCGATGCCTATGTGATCGCGCTCGGCAGCTGGAGTCCCCTGCTGGCACGCACGCTGGACCTCGAGCTGCCGGTGTATCCGGTGAAAGGGTACTCCATTACGTTGCCGGTGCGTGACGGTGACGTTGCGCCGCGCGTGAGCATTACCGACGAGGAACATAAGCTCGTGTTCTCCCGGCTGGGCGCACGACTGCGGGTTGCCGGCACCGCGGAGCTGACCGGCTACGATCAAAGCATCGATGGGCGGCGCTGCGATGCGATTCTTGCTCGCACGTTGCGCCTGTTCCCGCGCCCGGGCGACCTGTCGCGCATCGAACGCTGGGCGGGCTTGCGGCCCGCGACGCCGGGCAACGTGCCGCTGATCGGCAGAACGCGTTATGCAAATCTCTATCTCAACACCGGACACGGCACGCTCGGCTGGACGCTGGCGTGCGGCTCGGCCAAACGCTTGGCGACGATGCTCGCCTGACAGGGAGGTGTGATGGGGCGCTCGGTGCTGTGGATATTCGCTGCTTGGATCGCCGGCTGCTCGCCGCAGGCGGCGCTGCTTGCGTCGGCGGTGCCCGACGGGACGATGTCCGTTCTCTTGTCGCAGACGCAGCGTGTCGCGGATTCCAACCGCCGCAGGATCGTCGAGCTCGAACAAGCGCGTGACTGGCAAGGGCTGGTGCGCTTTGCCGAGGACAACATCAAGCGCGATCCCAATACGCCGGACTGGTGGCTCGTTGCGGGCTATGCCCATACGCAACAGTCGCAGCACATGCGTGCTGCCGAATGCTACATGGAGGCGGTGCGCATGGAGCCCGATGCGAGGCTCGCGTGGAGCTTGCTTGCCGAATCGTACCGCGCAGCCGGGCAACCGCAGCGGGCGGCGAACGCGCTCAGCAATGCGCTGCTCGCGCGACGCGATGACGTGCAGCTGCACTGGCTGATGGGCGAGACGCAGAGCGACATGCGCCGTTGGCAACCCGCGGTATCGGCGTACAAGGACGCGCTGCGCGCCGATCCGGAGTATCTGCCCGCATGGCGCGGCTTGAAGCGCGCGTACGGGGAACTCGGGCGTGCGCAGGAAGCGCGTGAGGCAGATGGCATGGTGAGCCGGTTGAGCGCCGAGCAGGCGGCGAAGACAAAGGCGGCGACCCAGCAGAAACAATAGGAGGAACAATGAAGAAAAATGGAATATCGCTTGCCGCCGCGCTCGCGCTTGCTGCAGCCGGCAGCGCGCTTGCGCAGGTGAAATCGGATTATCCTGCGCGTCCGGTGCGCGTCGTCGTCGGATTTCCGGCCGGCGGTCCTTCCGACATCCTCGCGCGGCTCGTCGCGCAAAAGCTCGGCGAGGCAACAGGTCAGCAGTTCATCGTCGACAATCGCGGTGGCGCGAGCGGCATGATCGGTGCGGAGATGGTGGCGAAGGCGGCAGCAGACGGTTACACGCTGCTGGTGGTGCCGGCAACGCATGCCGTCAATCCCAGCCTTTATCGCAAAGTGCCGTTCGACACGATGCGCGATTTCACGCCAGTGAGCCTGGTCGCCGAAGGGCCGTTCATCCTCGTCGTGCATCCGAGCCTGCCCGCGAGATCAGTCCAGGAGCTCGTCGCGCTTGCGCGCCGGCGTCCTGGTGAGCTCAATTACGCTTCGGCCGGAGTGGGCGGCTTGCCGCATCTCGCCGGAGAGCTCTTCAAGTCGACGACGGCGATACGCATGAATCACATTCCTTACAAAGGCGCGGCGCCTGCGACGATCGATCTCGTCGCGGGTCACGTGACGATCATGTTCAACAACATGCTCTCCGCGGTGCCGCATGTGAAAGGCGGGCGGCTGCGCGCGCTCGGCGTGACGACGGTGAAGCGCTCCTCCGCTGTACCCGAAGTGCCGACGATCGCCGAGGCCGGAGTGAAGGGCTACGAAGTGTCGGGGTGGTACGGCTTGCTCGGTCCGGCGAGCCTTCCGGCCGATGTGCTGAACCGGCTGAACGCCGAGGTAAATCGCGCAATGCGTCAACCGGACGTCGTCAAACGTCTCGCCGGCGAAGGCGTCGACGCCATGGGCTCGACTTCCGACGAATTCGCGGCGCGCATACGGCGTGAAATGACGAAGTGGGCCGCCGTCGTCAAAGCGTCCGGCGCGACTGCTGAATAGCGCTTTCGCTCCTCCGTCGAATGGGGGATGCGTTGTCCCCCCTCCATTATTAACATCGCTCTCGATTATCGGGGGAGATCGGTCATGGGGGCGACGGAGCGGGGTTGGCTGGACGGAACTGTCGGTGTGCAGGCCGGCGTTCCCCCCGCCGGCCAAGGGAGGCAGGCGTGTGCATGCGCGCAACTGCCACACGCGCCGCTCATGAAAGTGCTGGGGCTGCCGCCTCAGACGAATCCCGACCTTTTGGTCAACGTCCTGCTGAAGATTTCAGAGGAGGGCCCGCATCGCGCGGTCGCTCTCGTGCGGCAGAGCCCGCTGATGGAACTGCTGCCCCCCGATCATGATTCAACGCTGCTCGCCGCCGCTCTTCTGCGCCTTGCGCGGATGTCCCGGATCGAGTCGGTGATGCAATCGCTGCGGCGCTGACCGCGCAGAGTGGCTTCCTACCCCGGCTGCTTCATCGACGGCTGGATGTGCGGCGCGATGAGCGGCAGCATTTGTGCGAACACTTTCGGATTGCCCGCGACGACATGCCCGCTCGCGAGGTAGCCGTCGTTGCCCTCGAGATCGCTGATGAGACCGCCTGCTTCGGTGATCAACAATGAGCCGGCAGCGATGTCCCACGGACTGAGATTCAATTCCCAGAAGCCGTCGAGCCGTCCGGCCGCGACGTAAGCGAGATCGAGCGACGCAGCACCCGCACGCCGCACGCCGGCCGTGTGTTCTATCATCGCCTTCACCATACCGAGATAGGCATCGAGCTGGTGGAAGTTCTTGATCGGGAACCCTGTGCCGATGAGGCTCGTCTTGAGCTGCGACCGTTTGCTCACGCGTATGCGCGTTTCGTTCATGTATGCGCCGCGACCGCGTGTGGCGGTGAAAAGATCGTTCCTGCCAGGGTCGTATACGACCGCTTGCGTGACGATGCCGCGATGCGCCAGTGCGATCGACACGGCATATTGCGGGAATCCATGCAGGAAGTTCGTGGTGCCGTCGAGCGGATCGATGATCCACTGGTATTCCGACGTGCCGAGCGCGCCGCTTTCCTCTGCTAGAATCGAATGGTCCGGATAGGCCTCCAGCAGCGTACGGATGATCAGCTGTTCCGCTTCCTTGTCCACGTCCGAGACGAAATCGTTCGCCGCCTTCTGCTGCACGTTGACGATATCCAGGTTGCGGGTGGCGCGATTGATGAAGTTGCCCGCACGGCGCGCGGCCTTGACCGCGATATTGAGCATCGGATGCATGATGAAGGAACCCGGGAAGATGAAGACCGCCGGCCGCGTTCCCGGCCGTGCGTTGCAAAGCGCGTATTCTAGTGGCTAACGGCGAACCGCTCAAAAATATCCGCGTCGTGCTGTGCGAGCCGAGCCATCCGGGCAACATCGGCGCAGCCGCGCGTGCGATGAAGACGATGGGTCTTGAGCGGCTTTATCTGGTTCAGCCGCATCGCTTCCCCGATCCCGAAGCCGAGTGGCGCGCCTCGCGCGCGACCGACGTGCTCGCGAGCGCCACGCTATGCATGACGCTCGACGATGCGCTGCAGGGCGTCGCTTATGCCGTCGCGTGCACTGCGCGCAGTCGCGAGATCGCCGTGCCCGCGCACACGGCCCGCGAAGCAGCCCTGCGTGCCGTGGACATTGCCGCCACTCAGCAGGTCGCGCTCGTGTTCGGCAACGAGACGTACGGGCTGACCGGCGCACAAGTCAACGCTTGCGATGTGATCGCCAGCATTCCGGCGAACCCGGAGTATTCCTCGCTGAATCTCGGCGCTGCGGTCCAGGTGCTCGCGTACGAAGTGCGCATGGCGGCGTTCACCGAGGTCCAGGCGGCGCCCGCACGCGTGCTGGCCACGCATGAAGAAGTGGAAGGCTTTTACAGTCATCTCGAATCCGTGATGACTGAAATCGGCTTTCTCGACCCCCGACATCCCAAGAAGCTCATGCCCCGACTGCGCCGGCTGTTCGCGCGAGCCGAACTCGAGCAGGAAGAGGTCAACATCCTTCGCGGACTGCTCAAGGCGCTGCGCCACCCCGTCAAGCGGGGTCGAGCGCGCTCCGCACAATAGTTGATCGAAATAGTAGGGCATTGTAAAATTTGGGTTTCTACGGCCCATCCCATGTTTTCACGCCTGCAAGAAGAAATCGCGGTCGTTTTCGAGCGCGATCCGGCTGCGCGTAGCACTTGGGAAATCCTCACGTGCTATCCCGGATTCCATGCGCTGCTGTTGCATCGCCTTGCGCATCGCTGCTGGGTGAACGGTTTCAAATGGCTGGGGCGATTCATTTCTCATCTTGCGCGGTGGTTCACCGGCATTGAAATCCATCCCGGCGCGACCATAGGCAAACGCGTTTTCATCGACCATGGCATGGGCGTGGTGATCGGGGAAACTGCCGAGATCGGCGAGGACTGCACGCTTTATCACGGCGTGACGCTCGGCGGCACCTCCTGGGCCAAGGGCAAGCGCCATCCGACACTCGGCAAAGGTGTGGTGATCGGCGCAGGCGCCAAGATCCTCGGTCCCATACTGGTAGGCGACGGCGCGAAGATCGGGTCGAACGCCGTCGTCGTGAAGCCGGTGCCTGCGGGCGCGACCGCGATCGGCATACCGGCGAGACTGGTGGAATCGCAGGAGACGGGCGGACGGTTCGCCGCGTATGGCTTGAGCCGCGACATGAACGATCCCGTCGTGCAGGCGCTGCACGAGCTGATCGACCACACCGCCGACGTAGACCAGCGGATAGAACACATTCTCGCTGAGCTTGGGCGGCTGGGCGTGAAGATAGAAAACGACCTTGCGTCGCCATTGGACGCGAACCATCTGAATAAGATGGTTGACTAAAAGAGTCGGGATAAGTATACTTGACAAAAATAGTAGTGTATTGGCTGGCAGGTATCACTCTGAAGCAGCAGCACTTTTTCGAGGAGTTAGGGCATGAGACTGACCACTAAAGGCCGTTTCGCAGTGACTGCTATGGTGGATTTGGCGCTGCGCGACGGTGAGGGACCGGTAACGCTGGCCGAGATCAGCTCGCGGCAGAAGATCTCCCTTTCGTATCTGGAGCAGTTGTTCGGCAAGCTGCGCCGCCACCAGCTCGTGGAGAGCGTGCGCGGGCCGGGGGGCGGTTACTGCCTGGCGCGCGATATTTCGACCGTTTCGGTGGCCCACATCATACTGGCCGTCGACGAGCCGATAGACACGACGCAGTGCGGCGGCAAGGAGAACTGTCGCGACGAGCAGAAGTGCCTCACGCACGATCTGTGGTCCGCGCTGAACAAGCACATATTCGATTATCTGGAATCGGTGACGTTGCGCCAGCTTGTGGATGCGCAGCGCGAGAAGGAGGCCGGTGTGGCCCGCATGCAGGACATGCGCGGCGGCCCGACCAAGCCTGCACCGGTCGCTGCCTAAGTCCGATCGATGGAACACGTGTATCTCGACCACAACGCCACGACTCCGCTCGATGAGCGCGTATTGGAGGCGATGTTGCCTTATCTCCGGGAGCAGTACGGCAACGCGTCGAGCCGGCACGAGTACGGAACCGTAGCGCGCAAGGCGGTCGATTCGGCGCGCGAGCAGCTCGCGGCGCTGGTCGGCGTGCAGGCAAGCCAGGTGGTTTTCGTCTCCGGCGGTACGGAGGCGAACAACCTCTTCATCAAGGGCGGCGCAGGTTACCTCAAGCCTTCGCAGGTGGCCGTAAGCGCAATCGAGCATCCGTGTGTTGCGAAACCGGCACAGGAGCTCGCGCGGTCGGGCTGGAAGCTGCGCAAGCTTGCCGTCACCCCTGACGGGCAGATCGACGTCGATGACGTGGACGCCGCGTTGCGTGAACCGACCGGCCTCGTGTCGGTGATGCTCGCCAACAACGAGACGGGGGTCATCCAGGACGTCGCGCAGATTGGCGAGAAAGCCAGGGCGGCGCGCGCCTGGATGCATACGGACGCTGTGCAGGCGCTGGGGAAGATCCCGGTGGATTTCGGTGCGCTCAACGTGCACGCGATGACGGTGTCGGCGCACAAGATCTACGGCCCTAAAGGCGCTGGCGCGCTGATCGTCGACAAGCGGATAGAATTGCGCCCGCTCATCGCGGGAGGGGGCCACGAGCGCGGCTTGCGGTCCGGCACGGAAAACGTCGCGGCTATCGTGGGGTTCGGCGCCGCGTGCGAACTCGCGGCACGGCGCCTTGATGAACTGGGCAGGCGCCTCAACGTACTTCGCAATGCCCTCGAGCGCGGCTTGCACGCCGCAGGCGCCACGATCTTCGGGGAGCGAGCGCCGCGGATACCGAACACGAGTTATTTCGCGATCCAAGGCATCGAAGGCGAGACGCTCGTTATCGAGCTCGACAAACTTGGGTATGCCGTCGCAGCCGGCGCGGCGTGCTCTAGCGCCAATCCGGAACCTTCCGCGACGCTGCTTGCGATGGGGATAGCGCCCGAGATCGCGCGCGGAGCGGTACGAGTAAGCCTCGGCGCGGGCACGAGTCAGGCGGATGTTGACGGATTCGTGCGGGCGGTGGACGCAGTGGCCGATCGATTGAAAAAGCTCACCGCGATGGCGGTGTGAGCGTCGGATGGGGAAAGCAATGGCAATACGAATCACGGAAAACGCAGCGAAGCAGATACAGACGCAGCTCGCGAAGCGCGGCCGCGGCATAGGGCTGCGCATAGGGGTGAAGAAGGTCGGGTGCTCCGGTTTTGCCTATACGTACGATTACGCGGACGACGTGCAGCCGGGCGACGAGCGCTTCGACGAGCACGGCACGACCATCGTCGTCGATCGCACCAACCTCCCATTCATGACGGGCTCCACTGTCGATTTCGTGAAAGAGGGCCTCAAGCAGGCGTTCAAGATCGACAATCCCAACGTCGAGGCCACCTGCGGCTGCGGCGAAAGTGTGAGCTTCAAGAACCAGTGAGCGGTACATCGCGAGAGTGATCTCGTCCCCGCTCACGGAGTGATCAAATGAGCAGCGTTTTAGACAATCTGGTCAACCAGCCTTACCGGCACGGCTTCGTCACGGACATCGAGGCGGAAACCGCGCCGCGGGGGCTCAACGAAGACATCATTCGTCTCATTTCGGCGAAGAAGAACGAGCCGCAGTGGCTGCTCGACTTCCGGCTTAAGGCGTACCGGCACTGGCTCACGATGCCGGCGCCGCACTGGGCGAACGTCCATCATCCGCAGATCGACTTTCAGGACATCATCTATTATTCGGCGCCGAAGCCGAAGAAGAAAAAGAGCATGGACGAGGTCGATCCGGAGCTCCTGCGCACCTTCGAGAAACTCGGCGTGCCGATGAACGAGCGCGCGGCGCTCGCCGGCGTTGCGGTCGACGTGATCTTCGATTCGGTCTCCGTCGCGACGACGTACAAAGAGAAGCTTGCCGAAGTCGGCATCATTTTCTGCTCCATCTCGGAAGCGGTCCGCGATCATCCGGACCTCGTGCAGCAGTATCTCGGCTCGGTCGTGCCGTCCGGCGACAACTACTATGCGGCGCTCAACTCGGCGGTATTCACCGACGGCTCGTTCTGCTTCATCCCGAAGGGCGTGAAGTGCCCGATGGAGCTGTCGACCTATTTCCGGATCAATACGCAGGACTCGGGGCAGTTCGAGCGCACGCTGATCATCGCCGAGGAAGGTGCATCCGTGTCTTACCTGGAGGGCTGCACGGCGCCGAAGTTCGACAGCAACCAGCTGCACGCGGCGGTCGTCGAGCTCGTTGCGCTGGATCGCGCCGATATCAAGTACTCCACCGTGCAGAACTGGTATGCGGGCGACGAAAAGGGCGTCGGCGGCATCTACAACTTTGTCACCAAGCGCGGTTTGTGCAAGGGCGTGAGCTCGCGGATTTCGTGGACGCAGGTCGAGACCGGCTCTGCCATCACGTGGAAATATCCGTCGTGCGTGCTCCTCGGCGACAATTCGGTGGGTGAATTCTATTCGGTTGCGCTCACGAATCATTTCCAGCAGGCGGACACCGGCACCAAGATGATCCACATCGGGCGCAACACGCGCAGCACGATCATCAGCAAGGGCATATCGGCCGGGCAATCGAGCAACAGCTATCGCGGGCTCGTGAAAGTCGGTCCGCGGGCGGCGGGCGCGCGTAATTTTTCGCAGTGCGATTCCATGCTGGTCGGCTCGAACTGCAGCGCGAACACGTTCCCGTACATCGATGTGCAGAACAGCACGGCCCAGGTCGAGCACGAGGCGACCACGTCGAAGATCGGCGAGGACCAGCTGTTCTATTTCCGTCAGCGCGGCATAGGTACGGAGGAGGCCGTATCGATGATCATCAACGGCTTCTGCAAGGAAGTGTTCCAGCAGCTGCCGATGGAGTTTGCGGTCGAAGCGACCAAGCTCCTCGGGCTGAAACTTGAAGGCAGTGTGGGATGATAGTAGCCAACGCGAAGGTCCTGCTCGAAGTCCGCAACCTGCGGGCGAACGTCGCGGGCGTCGAAATCCTCAAAGGCATGAATCTCACGGTGAAGGCCGGGGAGATCCACGCTATCATGGGACCGAACGGCTCCGGCAAGAGTACGTTCGCGAAAGTCCTCGCAGGTCATCCGGCGTATGAAGTCACGAGCGGCGAGGTGCTGTTCGAAGGACGCAACCTCCTCGAGCTCGAGGCGGAGGAGCGGGCGCGGCTCGGCGTGTTTCTTGGTTTTCAGTACCCGGTGGAAATCCCGGGCGTGACCAACAGCGCTTTCCTGCGTCTCGCCTACAACACCGTGCAGGGTGCGCGCGGCAAGGACGAGCTCGACCCGCTCGAGTTCGACGACCTCGTGCGCGAAAAAATGAAGGGCCTGGACATGGATCCGGCCTTCCTCGATCGCAGCGTAAACGAAGGTTTTTCCGGCGGCGAGAAAAAGCGCAACGAGATCCTGCAGATGGCGATGCTCGAGCCCCTGTTGTCGATACTCGACGAGACGGATTCCGGACTCGATATCGACGCGCTGCGCATCGTCGCGGGCGGCGTGAATCGGCTGCAGAACCCGAACAGCGCGTGTGTGCTCGTCACCCATTATCAGCGTCTGCTCAACTATATCGTGCCGGATTACGTGCACGTGATGGACGACGGCCGCATCATCAAGACCGGCGGCAAGGCGCTCGCGCTCGAGCTCGAAGAGCGCGGTTACGACTGGGTGGTGAACGAGGCAGCCGCTTAAAGCAAGCCATGACTACTGCAGTCCATCCTTATATCGAAGCGCTGCTGCGCGGCGGAGAGATGTCGCACAGCCCGTACGCGTGGCTCAACGAGCGTCGCGCGCATGCGCTCGAGCGCGCCAACGCGCTCGCCGTGCCGACGACGCGTGACGAAGAATGGCGTTTCACCGACATCACGCCGCTCACGCGAACCAGCTTCAACAACGCGTTGCCGGGTGCGACGCCCGATCGTGCGGCGCTGGAAAAGCTCCTGTTGCCGGAAGCGACGGCGCGCCTCGTGTTCATCGACGGCTATTTCGCGCCGGAGTACTCGGTCACCATCCGCGCTGCCGTCACGGTCGAGAGTCTTCTCGCGGCGTTGCAGCGCCCAGCAGAAGGCACCGAGCAGGTCCTGGCACGGCTCGCTTCCGTCGACTCTCGTGTATTCGTCGCGCTCAACACGGCGCATCTTCGCGACGGCGCGTACGTGCACGCCGCGCGTAATGCCGAGGGTGGTGTCGTGCAGGTCCTCTTCGTTTCCACCACACCGGACACGGTCTCCTACCCGCGGTCCCTCATCCAGGTGGAGCAGGGTGCGCAGTGCACCGTGATCGAAGAGTACGTCTCGCTCGGCGACGGCGCGTCGTTCGCGAATGCCGTCACGGAGATTGCCGTCGCGCCCAACGCGCGCGTGCGCCACGTGCGGCTGCAGCGCCAGAATCTGGCGAGCTACCACATCGCCCAGTGCGCGGTATCGATCGCCAAGGATGCTTCCTATTGTTCGCAAAGCATTACGTTCGGCGCCCGCATTTCGCGTTATGACCTCGAAGTCGTCCAGCGAGGTGAGGGTGCCGAAGCCGTCATAGACGGGCTTGCGCTCATATCCGGCCGCCAGCTTGCCGACACCCATACGACGATGGATCATGCGTGCCCGCACGGCCGCAGCCAGCAGCTCCACAAGACGATCGCGGGCGGCGGTGCACATGCGGTATTCAACGGCAAGGTGATCGTGCGGCCTGGAGCGCAGCTCATCGACTCCGCGCAGGAGAGCCGCAATTTGCTGCTGTCGGACAAGGCGCGCGTCGATACGAAGCCGCAGCTCGAGATATTCGCGGACGACGTGAAGTGCTCTCACGGCGCGACCGTCGGCCAGCTCGATCCCGATCATCTGTTCTATCTCAAGAGCCGCGGGCTGCCCGATGCCCTCGCGCGCAGGCTCCTCACCTATGCGTTCGGCGCACAGGTCATCGAGCGGATTCCGGTCGCGAGCGTGGTGCGCGAGCTCGAGCGTGTCGTCCTGGAGCAGACGGGTGCCTGATTCCGGAGATGCAATGAGCGCCAGACCTCGTTCCTCGCCATTCACACGTTCCGGCATGCTGGATGCCGCGGCCGTCCGCCGCGATTTTCCCATCCTGCAGCTGGAGGTGAATGGCAAGCCGCTCGTCTATCTGGACAACGCGGCGTCTAGCCAGATGCCGCAGCCCGTCATCGACCGCTGGGTGCAGTACCAGACGCGCGAGCACGCCAATATCCATCGCGCGGTGCACTACCTCTCCGAGAAGGCGACCGCGGAATACGAGGTCGCGCGGCGCAAGGTGCAGGCCTTCCTCAACGCGCGCGAAGACCGCGAATGCATCTTCACCAGCGGCACGACGGAAGGCATCAACCTCGTTGCGCACGGTTACGGCCGCAAGTTCATCGGCGAAGGCGGCGAGATCATCCTCACCATGCTCGAGCACCATTCCAACATCGTGCCCTGGCAGATGGTGGCTCAGGAGAGGGGTGCGAAGCTTCGCGTCGTTCCCATCGACGATCGCGGCGAGCTGATCGTGGAGGAGTACCTCAAGCTCTTCAACGATCACACCAAGTTTGTGGCCATCACCCACGTCTCCAACGCGTTGGGTACGGTGAATCCGGTGAAGGAAATGATCGCCGTCGCTCACCAGCACGGCGTGCCGGTGCTCGTCGACGGTGCGCAGGCGGCGCCTCACATCAAAGTCGACGTGCAGGACCTCGACGCCGACTTCTACGCGTTCTCCGGTCACAAGCTGTGCGGACCGACCGGCATCGGCGTGCTGTACGGCAAAGCCGCGCTGCTGGAGAAAATGCAGCCGTTCAAGGGCGGCGGCGACATGATCTTGTCGGTGACGTTCGAGAAGACGACCTACAACGTCATCCCGCAGAAATTCGAAGCCGGCACGCCGCCAATCGCCGCGGCCATCACGCTCGGCGCGGCCATCGACTACCTGACCGAGCTCGGTATGGACCGCATCGCGGCCGCCGAGCACGAGCTGCTCGACTATGCGACGGATCGACTGAACCGTATGACCGGTGTGCGGCTCATAGGAACGGCGGAGAAGAAGGCCGCGGTGCTGTCGTTCGCGGTCGAAGGGGTGCATCCCCACGACGTCGGCACGCTGCTCAACGAGGAGGGTGTTGCGATACGCACCGGGCACCACTGCGCCCAACCGGTCATGCAGCGGTTCAAAGTGCCGGCCACTTCCCGCGCCTCGTTCGCGTTCTACAACACACCGGCGGAAGTCGACGCGCTCGTTGCGGCGATCCGCAAGGTGCAGACGATATTCGGATAAGACGATGGCGGACACCAAGCAGCTGTACCAGGAAGTCATTCTCGACCACAACCGCAAGCCGCGGAACTGGGGCGTGCTCCCGGACGCCACGCATCACGCGGAAGGGCTCAACCCGCTGTGCGGAGATCGTCTCGAGCTTACCGTGCGGCTCAAGGACGAGACCGTGGATGCCATCGCCTTCGAAGGCGAATCGTGTGCGATCTGCAAGGCATCGGCCTCGATGATGACTGCGGCGGTCAAGGGCAAGACACGCGCCGATGCGGAGCAGATGACGCAGGAGTTTCGCGACATGGCGACCGGCAAGCTGGACGTGAACGCCCAGTCGCACCATCTCGGCCGCCTCACGATATTCGCCGGCGTGCGCGACCTGCCCACACGCGTGAAGTGCGCCATATTGCCCTGGCACACCCTGCACGCGGCATTCAATGCCATAGAGAGCACGTCCACCGAGGCCGACGACGACCCGATGCACTCGCCCATAGGGGGCGCGTAGTAGCTGTCATGCCGAAAATCGCTGAAATAGAGCCCACACCCAATCCCAACGCGATGAAGTTCGTGTTGCGGGAGCCCCTTACCTGGGGCATCACGCGCTCGTACGACCGCCCGGAGCAGGCGATAAACGATCCGCTCGCATCCGCATTGTTCGACATCGAGCACGTGACGAACGTGTTTTATGTCGATCACTGGATCACGGTGACGCAGGACGGCAAGGCCGACTGGAAGGAGCTGCTGCGTGAGCTCGCCGTGCCGATACGTGAAGCGCCGGCCGCCGATGAGCGCTCCAGCGAGCTCGCCGCGAACCTGAACGACGCGTTCGATCCTTCCAGCATGAGCGAAGAAGACCGCGAGCGGCTTGCCAAGATCAACGAGCTGCTCGACGACCAGGTACGCCCGTATCTGCAGAACGACGGCGGCGACCTCTACGTGCTCGGGCTCGAAGGCAACCGCCTGACCGTCCATTACCAGGGAGCATGCGGCAGCTGCCCCAGCTCGCTTTCCGGGACGCTCGCGGGCATCGAGAGTCTGGTGCGCCAGGTCGAGCCCGACATAGAGGTGGTTGCCGTCTAGACGGCAGCCCGGGACGGCTGGCACGTCGTGGTTGACTCGTAGCGCTGTCGCGCGGTCAGAAAAAAATGTCAGATTGGATCACAGTCGCGAAAACCGACGAGCTCGCGCCCGGGCAGTGGCGCAAGCTCGAGGTCGACGGCACGGCGGTCGTCGTCTTCAACATCGAGGGTGATTATTACGCCATCGAGGACGTGTGCACGCACGATGGCGGGCAGCTCACCGGCGGCACCGTGGAAGGCGATCAGATCGTCTGTCCGCGGCACGGCGCGCGATTCTGCATTCGCACGGGCGACGCGCTCACCCCGCCTGCATACGAGCCGACTGCGAAATTTCCGGTGCGCGTGCACGAAGGGAACGTGCAGGTGCGGGATGACCGGTGGGATTGAACATCAGTGAATGGTGAGTAGTGAATGGTCAATAGTGATTCGCGCAGAGCGCCGCGCATGGGGCCGTTAACCACCACTCGCCATTCACCACCCGCGATTCACGCTTCCAGATGGACACCATAACGCACGCGCTGTCCGGCGCGCTTCTCGCGCGTGCCATGGCCCCAGTGGCAGCCCGGCGCGGCGAGGTTCCGATCGGGCGCCGGACTGTCATAGGCGCCCTTGCCGCCGCTTTTCCCGATCTCGATTTCGTGGTGAGCTATCTCTCGCCCCTCGCCTACCTCTACCACCATCGCGGTGTGACGCACTCGCTGCTGCTTCTGCCGTTGTGGGCGATCGCGATCGGCTGGCTGTGCGCCGTGGTGTGCAGGGACCGGGCGCGCTGGCGCACCTACGCCACTATCGTGGGCGCCAGCATCGCCATACACATCCTCGGCGATCTCATCACGAATTTCGGCACGATGATATTCGCGCCCTTTTCCGACGCGCGTTTCGCGTGGTCCACCACATTCATCATCGATCTCTGGTTCACCGGCATCATCGTCGCCGGACTCGCGGCGGCCGTTCTATGGCGGCAGTCGCGGCTTCCCGCGGTGCTGGGGCTCGCAGTCCTCGTCGGTTACGTCGGCTTTCAGTATGCGCAGCAGCAACGCGCTATCGCGTTCGGCGTGGAGTATGCGGCGACGCACGGCATGCGGGACGCCAAGGTGGCCGCGACGCCGCGGCCGGTGTCCCCTTACAACTGGATGGTGATCGTCAGCGAGCCGGACCGTTACCATTACGCGCTGGTGAACCTCTCGCGTAGCGAAGTGCCCCGTCAAGGTGCCGACGCGCGCGGTCTCATTGCCCGTCTGGATGCGCCTTACCTGCCGGCCGCTCATGCCGTGTGGGTGCGCCTCGACCGCTTCGGCAGCACGCCGGAGCAGGCCGCGGTCGCGCGCGAAGCATGGTCGCAGGAGGCCTTCGCCTTCTTCCGCTGGTTCGCCGCCTACCCGGCGTTGATGCGGCTGGAAGGCAGCGGAAATCCGCAGACGTGCGCATGGTTTCACGACCTGCGCTTTTTCACGCCCGGCCGCGACGAATGGCCGTTCCGCTATGGCCTTTGCCGTGAAGGACAGGGCGCCTGGTCAGCCTATCGATTGTCGAGCGACAACAAGCGCATGCCGGTGTACTGAGGCATTATCACTTCCGGCGAGCGGGGCCGGCCGGCGCACGGTGCCGTCATGCAAACAGCGGAAGAACGCCGTCGAGCCCTACGTAGTTGAGTGCGTACGTCGCGTGTACCCGCACCACCGGCTTCGCGTGATAGGCGATGCTCACCGCCGCTTCGGCCATGAACTTGAGATCGTTCGCGCCGTCTCCTATCGCAATCACCTGATCGCGCGTCGCACCGATCGCCGCGCTAACCTTCAGCAGCTCGTCGCGCTTGATGTCCGCATTGACGATGTCGCCGACCACTTCGCCGGTGTAACGGCCGCCCGAGACGGCGAGCGTGTTCGAGCGCGTGTAGTCGAGGTTAAGGCGCGTCTTCAGGCGATCCGTGATGCTCGTGAAGCCTCCGGAGACCAGCAGCGTCTTCAGGCCCGCGCTGCGTGCGGCCGTCAGCAACTGCTCGGCGCCCGGCGAGAGCTTGAGGCGCTCGTTGTAGACACGCTCCATCGCCGTTTCGTCAAGTCCCTTCAGCAGGGCAACGCGGCGTCTCAAGCTCTCGTTGTACTCGATTTCTCCACGCATCGCCTGCGCCGTGATCGCCGCGACTTCGGGCTTGAGTCCCTGCATGTCGGCGAGCTCGTCGATGGTTTCGATAGTGATGAGTGTGGAGTCCATGTCCATCACCAGCAGCCGGAAATCGGCGAGGCGTCGTCCTTCGGGGATGTACGCGCAGTCGAGCTTCGCCGCTTCGCACAGCGCCGGGATGTCATCGTGAGGCTGCGCGTCGCGCAGGCGAAACGCTTCCGGCGTGATCTGCTCGATGGAGGATACG
>JBLNBW010000323.1:0-7403 GCA_050260255.1 Rhodospirillaceae bacterium
ATCCATCGGGCCAAGGTGGCGCAGGGCGCGCACCCCGGGGGGGCCAACGAGACTTTCGAGGGGCGCTGTCGGAACACCGAACGCGCCGGGCGATCGCCCGGCGCTCGATCGCCCGCTAAGCCACCGAGACTTCCTTGCCGCGCGCGTGCCGCGGTGCCGCCGGCTTCGCGCGACGCGGGAGCGGCATGACGTTCGCCGTGGGCGGCGCCACGTCGACCGCCGCCGGATGCTGCTCCGGCGCCTCGCCGACCTTGAACACCGCCACCGCATCGGCCAGGCGCTGTGCTTGTTCTTCCATGCTTTCCGCCGCAGCCGCAGCTTCTTCGACGAGCGCCGCGTTCTGCTGCGTCACTTCGTCCATCTGCGCGATCGCCTGGTTGACCTGCTCGATGCCCTCCGTCTGCTCGCGAGAAGCGGCGGCAATCTCGGCGATGATGTCGGTTACGCGCTGCACCGACGAGACGACGGCATCCATCGTCTTGCCCGCCTGATCCACCAGTGCGGAACCGGCCTCCACCTTGGACACGGAATCGGTAATGAGGTCCTTGATCTCCTTCGCGGCGGCAGCACTGCGCTGCGCCAGACTGCGCACTTCACCGGCGACGACCGCAAACCCGCGCCCCTGCTCGCCCGCCCGGGCCGCTTCGACGGCCGCGTTGAGCGCAAGAATGTTCGTCTGGAATGCGATGCCGTCGATCACGCCTATGATGTCGACGATCTTGCGCGAGGAATCATTGATCGAAGACATGGTCTCCACGACCTTGCCGACGACCTTGCCGCCTTGCACCGCGACGTCCGATGCGCCGGCCGCGAGCTGATTCGCCTGCATCGCGTTGTCGGCATTCTGCTTGACCGTGCTGGTGAGCTGCTCCATCGAGCTCGCCGTCTGCTCGAGACTCGACGCCTGCTCCTCGGTGCGTTGCGACAGGTCCGAGTTGCCCGCCGAGAGCTGCTTGGATGCGGCCGTGATCGATTCGGTGCCGGAACGCACTTCGCCGGCAATATTGCGCAGGCTGTCGTTCATGGAACGCAACGCGTGCAGCAGCTGCCCGACTTCGTCGCTGCTGTTGACCTGTATGTTGCTCGTGAGATCGCCCGCCGCGACTTTTTCGGCCAAGGACACCGCTTCCTTGAGCGGACGCGTGACGCTGCGGCCTATGGCGAGCCCCAGCGCCGCAGCGAGCGCAATGATCGCTCCTATACCGCCCAGCACGATGCCGAGCTTGCCCCACTCGGCACGCACGCGACGCTGGAGCAGCTCGTCCATCTGCGCCAGCGCGACGTCGTTGAGCGCGTGCTGCGCCTGCATCGCCGCGGTGAGTGCAGACACGTAGCTTTCGACCGCATAGGTGAGATTGTCGGTCTGAGCGATGTGCCGATCCGCAATCTGTATGGCGGACTTGGCCTGCTTCAACGCCTCCTGAGCGGGTCCTTCCAGACGCTGCTTGAGCTCGGGTGTTGCGGCCATGGCCTTGTCCAACGTGCGCGACACGCTCTCGTAGTGCATGTGGCCGAGCCCCAGCATTTTCGTGAAGTTGAAGCTGTCGTCTCCGGTCGCAAGCCTCTGGGTGAGCAGGACGAGTCCCTTCGCACGCAATTGCCCGAGCGTTTCGGTAAGCTTGGGCACGTACCCCACGCTCGTGCTCACGAGGAAATAACCCTCGGGCTCGGCGTCCATCGAAATGCGGAAATGGTCCGCTATCCGATCGAGCATGGCTGCGTACTGGGCAATCAACGCAGTGTGCTGCGCATAGCTGTCCTCCACCGAAAGGGACTTGCTGGCTGCGCCCGCCGCAATCTTTTTCCACACTGCTCCGGAAGCTTCCCACATCTCGGCGATTGCGGCATTGTCGACGTCGCGTTTGACGAGCGCGTCCATCCGCGCCCGCGCCTCGTCGGCCGCCGCCTGCTTCTTCTCGCGCTCGCCCGACATCATCGTATTGCCGACGATGTGCCCCGCCGACATGCCACGATGATCTTGCGTCGCCTGAATCACGGCGAGGATCGCTCTGACCGGCGCGACGCCGTTGCGTTCGAGCTGAGCGAGACGGATCTGGTGAATTGCGGTGCCGAGATAGAAGGCGGTCGGCACCGCGACCAGCACGATGCCCAGTGCGCCCAGCGCCATCAGCTTCCTCGAGATGCTCCATGTACGCAGCCACTGCATGTTGTTCTCCGCTGTCGTTACCTGTTGTAGAGACCGCGGCCCGTTGCTTTTATCCGCATCGTGGATTCACGACACTTTTCTCACCGCGTGACTGGCTATACGGCCGCGATGGCGAACTTCTTTATAGGGAATAGCATGCGACTGGCGCTCTATTTGGGCATCTCGGTGGATGAAATCTACCAATTTGTGAGATTTCAGCGCCTTCATCGGCGCTCATCGACCGTTCCGCCCGGCTCTTTCTCGATGATGCAGGCGCAAGCCCGAACATCGCCGGCTTTGCCGGCGCGATGCTCACGCAAAAATGAACTTGGAAGAGTACTAAGCCCAACTGGCGGGCTTCATGCCGGCCGCGAGATACACCGGGCGGGCCTGCGCCGAGGTCAGCACGCGAATGATCGCCCGGGCGCGCTCGGCATGCTGGGTCTCCCCGAACAATGCAGCAGCGAACATGGTGGGCTGCTGAAATTGCGGCGGCAGCTCGCCGGCCAGCTCCACACCGGGCACCGCGAGAATTTCGCTCACCATCTGGGCGCCGAGGTCCGCTTCCCCTTTCGCGACCACCTCGCCCACGAGGCCTCCGGCATAAACGATCGCTTTCGCCTTCACTTCCCTCGCAATGCCCAGCTGCTCGACCATTTGCAGGAAATAGGTCGCGCTGGCGCCGGTCGCCGAATACACCACGGAGCGCGCGTCGAGCAGCGCGTTTCGTACGGCGGCCGGTGTCGACAGATCGGGGCGAGGCGACCCGGCGCGTATGCCTATGCCAAGACCGGTGCTCGCAAGCTCTGCAATGCTGTCGCGCTGTACGATGCTCTCGCGCGCGAGCTGCTCCAGCGCCGGCCGCGTGGCGATGAGCGCGTCGGCGCGGCCGCCTTTCGCGACCTCGGCGAGAATCATGTTCGAGCTGCGGTAGACGATGGACAATGCGCCGCCGCTCGCCTGCACCAGCGGCTCCGCGAGCCGCTTCAGCACCGATTGAAAAGCATTGGTCGCCCACAAGTCGATCGTCGCGGTGTCGGTAATCAAAACTGCACTCCCAGATTGAACGAATAAAACGACTGCGTCCCGCCGCCCCTCGTCGGCGTGGTGAACTCCTCGCTGCGCTGAACGCGCGTCACCGAGACCCGGACCGTCGACACGCGCGCGGACACACCGACGGTCCAATCGTGCACCAGCGGACGGCGCTCGACGCTCGGACTGTCTCTGAACCACGGACCGTCGAGGAAGATATTGTAGGCAACGGCCCGCACGTCGAGTCCCGCGAACGCGTACCACTCCACGCCCGACTTGCCGCTCTCCCCGCTCTGCACGCGCGTCGCCTGCAGCATGGCACCGCCCGGCTCTATCGTGTCCGGGCCGAAACCCGTCATGTTCCGCCCGAAACGCACGATACCGCCTGCTCTGGCGAGCGTCATGACGTTGCCGAGGCTGCCGCCGAAATGCGGCACGATCTCGAAATGACGCGAGCCGAACTTGAGCTTTTCCACGTATGCGATCAGCACGCCGGGCTGATTGGGAATCTGGTTCGCCCACCCCTCCGGCCGGTCGACACCGATCAGCTTGTGCCATTCCGTCTGCACCTGCCGCCCCAGCGCAGCCGGCCCTACCATGCCGAGATCGATTTCGACTGTCTGCAGCTTCCGCTCCTGGACGCGCTGCGCGACGCCGCCGACGTAAAGCCACGCGGCCCAGGGTCTGTCAGCCGGCTGGGACCGCGCCACGGTGATGCGACGGGGCGTATACATGTTCTGCCCGAAGAACAGGCCCAGCTGCACGCAGCCCTCGCCGTTGGTCACCTGTCTTAACACGCTCTCCGACGGCGCATTGAGCAGATCGGCAAGCGTTCCCGAGTCGGTACCGAAACCGAACTTGATGCCGTTGGTGTAATAGCGATCGGTGCCCGACCACATATCGTTCTCGATGTAGAGCTGAAATTCGTTCGAGTACTGCGGCGGACAGACGTCGCGCGCTGAAGCCCCCTGAGCGCGAGCGGCGTTGGCTGACGCCAGTAGAGCGGCGATGCAAAAAACGGCATAACGGAAAATACTTACTGCTTGCACGCGGAATGAGCCCCATGAAGATGCACATCGTGGGCTTCACATGTAGCACGCGAATGGGCCGCATGCCAAGGCATGCGACGCGCGACGTCGCCGAGCAGCGACGGCGTGTCAGTTCAGCGCCTGGCGCGCTGCCTGGGCACCCCAGGCCGGCTTGGAGATGAAGTGGCAGATGGGTTGCGATGCTGCCGCTTCCTGCATGTGCTGGCGCAGGAGGGTATAGCCAGCCTCCAGCTGACGCTCTCGAACCGCAGCGCTCAGCGCGGCCACGTCTTCTCTGGGCTGCGCGCGCAGCAGTCTCTGCTGATGCTGCAGCGTCGGATCCGTCGCTGCAGCGGGCGCCGGCCGTCTGCACTGTGCGATCGGGCCGCCGACGGTATACGAAGTGTGCGGCACCGTGTCCTCACACGCATTCCAACCGTACCATTTCGCGCACAAGGCGAGCGGATAGATCTGGAGCGGCTCGGGAATTTCCGCGGGATGAGCGATGCACGCCTCTCCCCAGGCGAGCGCGAACTTGAGCAGGTCGCACTGTGAGTGCTGGCGTACGTGAAAAGCGGCGATGCACTCGCCAAGACGGCCGAAACGGGGACGCTGACGTTCGATCCACGCGCTCAGCGCACGCGGCAGAAGCTCGACGCGGATGCTCAAGTGCAGACCCTGATCGTTGGCCGGTATCGCATAACGGTCCCGCGCGCTGGGCCGGATCTCGTCGATCGACTGCTTCGCGTATTCGACGTTGTACGCATAGCGGGCGCGGTCGACGCGCTGACGGCGCCAGTACGGATCGTGCCGTCTGCTGATCGAAAGCCCGGCTGCCGCTGCAAGATCCTTCTCGATGCGTGCCGCCGCCGCAGCTCTGTCTTCCGTCACGCCGGCAAAGTGCGTCAGCGCGATGCGCGCTTGATGATCGCGGCGTGCCGCTATGCGGAAATCCGCCTCGTCCTCGTCCCATGCGCTCGGCTCACCGCACAGCGCAGCCGTTTCGAGCATGTCCCAGGATCTGTGCCCGTACATGAGGGCGAGCGCCTCGCGACACTCGGTTGCTGTACGCTGCGGATAATATTGATTGAGCATCCGCACCACGCGCTCCAGCGCACCGGTGGAGCACGGCGTGAAGACCTCCGCGTTGCCCACGCGCTTCGTAACGCCCAGCGGCTCGTCCACTTCGATGCCCCTTACCCGATCGATATCGTGAGGCATGGTACGCGCGGCGGCGCAATCCGAATAAGGGATTACATTGGCATTTCGAGCCTTTTTCGCGGGATAAGGCGGTCCCTGCAGTCCACTATGTGCAGGATTGGCGCTCTACCGGCGATGGATACGCTAGAGTAAGCGCGGCGCTGCCCTTGCCTGCCGCGCCGACACCAGGGAGGAGCGATGAACACGAGAAAACGCATAGCGGGCTCACTTTACGATATGCCGATCAGCCGCCGCGCCTGGCTGGACGGCACGATGAAGCTCACCGGCGCGGCGGTCGTCACGAGCGCATTGCCCGGCATCGCGGGTTGCGCGGCGACAATGCTGCACAACCGGGAGCCCGTGGTCGAGACGGCATCGGGCAAAGTACGCGGCACGCTGCACGAAGGCGTCTACAGCTTCAAGGGAATTCCATACGGCACCGGCACTTCGGGCGCCGGTCGGTTTCAGCCGGCTCGGGCCATCACATGGGCCGGCGTGCGCGACGCGTTGGACTACGGTCCACGCGCCCCGCAGAACGAGCGGCCCTCCAGCATGCCCCATCTCGCATGGATCCGAGACACGCGTCCATACAGCGAAGACTGTCTGGTGCTGAACGTGTTCACGCCGGCCATCGGTGACGCGGGAAAACGTCCGGTGATGGTCTACATCCATGGCGGCGGCTTCGCGACCGGTGCGAGCAGCGCGGCCGGGCTCGACGGCAGCAACCTCGCACGACACGGCGACGTGGTGCTGGTTTCGCTCAATCACCGCCTCAATCTCTTTGGCCACCTCTATCTCGGCGGCGCCGGCAGCCGTTATGCCGATTCCGGCAACGTCGGCATGCTGGACGTCGTCGCGGCGCTGCGCTGGGTGCGGACCAACATCGCACGCTTCGGCGGCGATCCGTCCAACGTCACCATCTTCGGGCAATCCGGCGGCGCATCGAAGGTCGCCGTGCTGATGGCGATGCCCGACGCGCGAGGTCTCTTCCACAAGGCGATCGTGCAAAGCGCCTCGTCGCTGCTCACGATGGCTACACCCGAGGCGGCGCAGCGCAACACCTACTACTTCCTGCGCCAGCTCGGCCTCGACGAAACGAAGATCGATGTCCTGCACACGCTGCCCACCGAGACGCTGCTGAAGGCCATGCCGGCCGCGGTGAAAGCGGCGGGCAGCATCGACAACTATCGTCCTGTCGTCGACGGCAGAGCGCTCACCGCACATCCGTTCGAACCGACCGCACCGCGGCTTTCGGCCGATGTGCCAATGATCATCGGCTGGTGCGAAACCGAGGCGCGCTTCGCCTTCTCGCAGGCGCCGCAGAACCTGAAGCTCGACATGGACCAGGTCCGCGCGAGAGTGGCGCGCTTCGTCGGCATACCGGAAAGCGAAGCGCAGAAGCTCATCCAAACGTATCGCAAGCATCGGCCCAACGACACGCCGGGCGATCTCTTCGCCCTGATCCACGGCGATCACATGTATCGGCGCAGCGTGACGCGCGCCGCCGAATTGAAGGCCGCCGAAGGACGCGCGCCGGCCTATCTCTATCTCTTCAACTGGAAGACGCCGGTGCTGGACGGCATGCTGCGCACGCCGCACACGATTTGCATCCCTTTCGCGTTCGGCAACGTCGACATCGCGTCGGGCATCACCGGCAACGGCGCGGACCGCTACCGCGTGCAGGAACAGGTGATGGGCGCGTGGGTCGCGTTCGCCCGCACCGGGAATCCGAATCACGCGAAGCTGCCGACGTGGAAGCCCTACTCCGCGACAGAACGGCCGACGATGGTGTTCGACACCGAAAGCCGGCTGGTGAACGACCCCGCGCGCGAGGAACGCCTTGCGTTCGCGAGCTATCCAAGATACGCGATGGAGGAAGTCGGGCGGCGTTGAACACATACGCGGGTCACCGCTCGGGTAACGCCTTCCGCGGCGCCCCGGTCTTCGCATGAGACTGCGCGCCGCGCTGGTGCTGCTCGGCACCTTCGCCCTCGCCT
>JBLNBW010000324.1:0-9922 GCA_050260255.1 Rhodospirillaceae bacterium
CTCTCTGCCGAAAGGGCCCTCCGGCAAAGTCCAGCGCCTGAAACTGATCGACTCCTGAAGTAGGAGCTGCGCGTCGCCGCGCCGGCAACGTTGCTCCGACGTGCGTGTCTAACGCACTCGGAAACTGCGGGCCCCAGGCGATGAATTGCAACCGAAGGCGGCTCATGTTCGGCGCCGGTGCAGCGGCTCTCGCCGGTGCAGCCGGCATCTCGTGGTGGCGACGACCCGCTCGGCCTGCGCCGCTCGTCGACCGCCGCTTCCCCAACTGTTTGCGTCTGCCCGCCGCCCGCGGGCTGCATGGTCTGTATGACGCGCCCGACCGGTTCACGCTGGTCTCCCGCCCGATTCAGCACGCGGTTTATCCCAACCGGCTCGTCGAGATGCTCGGCTACGAAATCGAGGACCATGGCGAGCGCTACGTGAATCCGGTGATTCGTGTTCGCCGTGGCGCGCAGCTGCGCATACGCTACTGGAATGCGCTGGACGAGCCCAGCATCGTCCACTGGCACGGCTTGAAAGTGGACACGAACAACGACGGACATCCGCATTACGCGGTAGAGGGCGGGCAGACGTACGACTACCAGTTTACCGTCGACAACCGGGCCAGCACGTACTGGTATCACCCGCATCCGCATCATCTCGCCGCAAGACAGGCGTACCGCGGCCTTTCGGGTCTGTTCATCGTCGACGACGCAGAGGACCGCGCGGTGAGCCAAGCGCTTGGCGTGCATTTCGGCGTCACCGACGTACCGCTCATGATGCAGGACAAGCGCTTCGCGCAGGACGGCAGCCTGCAATATGCGCCGGGGCCGCACGCCGTTCATGGGCATCTCGGTGACACGATCCTCGTCAATCTCACGTCGCGACCGTATCTCGACGTATCGACGGGCTGGTATCGCTTTCGCCTGCTGAACGCATCGAATGCGCGCATTTACCGCGTGGCATTTCTCCACGACGCCACGCCGCTCGCATTCCATGTAATCGGCGGCGACGGCGGGCTGCTGGGGCACCCGGAGGCAGTCCGCGAGCTATATCTCGCCCCGGCTGAGCGCGCCGACGTAGTGCTCGATCTGCGTCACGCGAGCCCGGGAGACCGGGTGATGATGGCAAGTCTGCCCGTCGATCTATTGAACGCGGCGTCCTCGCACGCCTATGAGGATGTCGTGCCCCGCACGTGCGAACCGCTGGAGCTGCTCTTGCTGCGTGTCGTGTGGCGCCAGCGTAGCGCCGGCACTCTGCCTACGGCGCTATCCAGGCCGCCGTCGTCGCCTGCTTTCGACGCGCTGCCGGTACGCGCTTTCACGCTCGATTTTCGCAACAGATCCTGGCGCATCAATGGATCGACATATCGCATGCGAGAGACGGTGTTCACCGTGCGCCGCCGCAGCGCCGAGATCTGGGAATTTCGCAGCGCGGGTGCCGCCATGCCACACCCCATACACCTGCACGGGTACCAGTTCCGTATCCTCGAGCGACTCAATGCGAGCGCGCAAGCCCGTGCGGCGTCCGGCCGCACTGACGGCATCGCTGCGGCCGAGCGCGGCTGGAAAGACACCGCTCTGCTCTGGCCTGGCGAAACGTTGCGGATCGGCGTCGACTTCTCGCACCCTTTTTCCGGCGATCAGGTGTACATGCTCCAGTGCCATAACCTGGAACACGAGAGTCACGGCATGATGGTGAATTTCCGCGTGGCGGCGTAACCATGCACATGCGCCGAGAGACGCCGACATGCCGCAAGCCGTTGATCTGGCTCAACTGCACACCGCCGTGCCGATTGACGCTGGCCCGACTCGCTTCGATAATCGCCGCAACTTCACATGGCGCTTCGACGCGAGCGCCAGATCCGGGAGCATCATGAACCGACGCGATTTTCTACTCGCAGGCGCAGGACTTGCGCTCGCCGTGGCCGGCTCGTCCCAGGCGGCGGCGAACAACACCATCACGGTGTATCAAAGCCCTTCCTGAGGCTGCTGCGGCTCGTGGATGGACCATCTGCGAGCCAACGGCTTCCGTGTGAAGCCCGTGAACGTGCAGGATCCTGAGACCTACCGCCGGCGCCACGGCATACCGGACCGCGTAGGCGGCTGCCACACCGGTGTGATCGACGGTTATGCGATCGAAGGCCATGTGCCGGCGCGCGACATCAAGCGCCTGCTGGCGGAGCGACCGCACGCCGCGGGGCTCGCGGTCCCCGGCATGCCGATCGGATCGCCAGGAATGGAGCAAGGCCCGCGCATCGATCCGTACGACGTGATCCTCGTCGGCAAGGACGGGCGCACCTCGGTGTACGCCTCTTACGGCCGCAAGTAGCGCCATCCGATGCCGCGCTCGAAGCCAGGCGACGGCTTCGGAACGCGCGTCGCGTGTTCCTCTCGCCTCGCGTCCCGGCCGCTGCATCCGAGCAATAGCCGCCATCGAACGCGTCGGGCACGCGTTCCACAATAGTATCGCCCCCTAGCGTCTCGTCGGGCGTGAGCACGGATGTGCACCGCGCTCTATCCATCTAGTACCCGGCGGTAATTCTCATACCATTTACATCGCCGACCCCGCCCCAAAAAATCGACTCGCACTATTCGACCGCATGCACGTTTGATCCATTGCGCGCGGAAAGATGGCGTTATGCCTGATATGCAGTGTCGCTTTTGCGAGCAAGACAACCCGGCGGGCTCCCACTTCTGCAATTCCTGCGGAGCGCAGCTCAATTTGAAACCCTGCCCGCAATGCGGGGCGATCAACGAAGCGGATGCGCCTGCTTGCCGTCAGTGCAGCGAGATGCTCGCGACCTCCGGACCGCAGCCGGCTGCCATGGCACGCGTGCAGGAGACCGATGCGGCGGACCACGCAACGTCGGTAGCGGCGGACCATCGGTACGAGCTCGTCGAGTCGCTGATCGCGGGCGCTAAGACGGAGCGCCCAGCTGTCACGGAGCGCCCAGCTGTCACGGAAGGCCCGGCTGTCACGGAAGGCCCGGCTGTCGACAAACCCTGGTCTGGCAGAGCTCGGTATGCTTGGAGCGTCGCCGGGGCAGGTGTCGTGGTGGCTGCAACCGTGGCGTTCGTGACGTACCAAGGACCGAGAACATCTGCAACAGCCAGCACATCGGTCATCGCCCCATCCGATGCAACAAGGCCGATCAAGCCTGCTGCCGTCCCGGAACGTATCCCAACATCGATACAAACAGAAAAAGCGATAGCTGGAAACGCCGCCCTCGCCGATCGACGCAAGCCCATCGAACAGTGCACGGAAGGCGTCGCGGCGCTCGGCCTATGTAATTCAACAGAAGCTGACAGGCCGCAGGCTCGCGATCCCGCCACGACGGGGACGATCGCAAGCGGCGCACCGCGCGCGGCCGACTCGTGCAGCGAGGTCGCTGCCATGGTGGGCCTGTGCGCAAGTGATTCCACTCGAGGAGGTCGATAGTCATGGAACTGCGCATCCCGAACACGCTCGTGACTGCGTTGAGCGCCCTTTGTTTCTATATCGGCGCAGGCACCGTGGCCGCCGTCGAATACAAGATCGTGACGGCATCGGACAAAGGGACTTACTACAAGATCGGCCAGGACCTGGCGAAGTTCGTTGCGCCGGATGCAGGCATCGACCTGGAAGTCCTGCCCACGTCGGGATCGGCCGCGAACATCAAGCATCTGCGATACGATCCCGGCGTCAAGCTCGCCATCGTGCAGGCGGACGTCTACCAGGCGTTCGTCGAGCGCGCCGCGCAGGGCAATGCGGACGCAGCTGCCATGATCCGGCCGTTGCGCGTCATCCTGCCGCTTTACAACACCGAGATACATTACATCGTCCGGGCTGACTCCCCGCTCAACTATCTGCACGACATACGGGATGCCCGGATCAACGGAGGACTGGTAGGCAGCGGCGCCGCGCTCATCACCCACACGCTGTACCGGATGATGTTCAACCGGCCCATTCCGGAGGCCAATGCGAGCTTTCTTTCCAACGAGGAAGCGCTGGTGAAGCTCATTTCGGACAAGACTGTGGATGTGGTCGTCGTCGCGGCGGGCCAGCCCGCGCCGTTGATCGCCAACATGAAGCCCGAAGCGCAGAAATTCGTGAAGCTGCTGAAGTTCGACCCCGAGCACCCTTCGAGCAAGGTGCCGCTCACGGTGTATTCGCATTCGGTGGTCAAGGCCGCAAGCTATCCGAACCTCCTCAAGGAGAGCTTCACGACGGTGTCCGTCGGCGCATTCCTCGTCACCTACAACTTCGGCCAGGCCAACACCGCAGGGCACCTCGCCCGCTTCGCGAAATCGCTATGCCAGAAGTTTTCCGTGCTGCAGACGCAGGGCCACCCCAAATGGCGGGAAGTATCGCTCAACCTGTCCAAGCTGCCCCAGGGCTGGACGTACTATGGACCGACGTCCCGGGAACTGCGTGCCTGCAGCATCGGCGCGGCATCGCCCGCTGCCAATCCGACGCGCAACGGCTGCTCTGCGGAAGAAGTGATTCTGGGCTTGTGCCACTGACCGCGCCTCAACGCCGCGAGCCGGACAGCTGATGGTGGAGCGTGGCGTTCTCCTGCGCAAGGCGCGCGTTTTCCTCCTCAAGGCGCTCAATTTCGAGCACGAGATCCTCGATAAGGAAAAGCGTTCCCTTGTGCATTTTCGGCGGCTGGCGCGGCAGGCTCATCGCGCGAAACTGCTGCACCCGCTGCGAGAGATCCGCATTCTTCACGATCGCCGTCCCCTGATCCCGGGAGGCCCTGCCGTAGCCGACTTTCGCTCACCGGGCACTGTAGACATGGTTCACTCTGCCCGCTTCGTGCAGCGGACATCACTCCACGGTCACTGACTTCGCGAGATTGCGCGGCTTGTCCACGTCGTTGCCGCGCCGTACGGCGGCGTGATATGCGAGCAGCTGCAACGGCACGGTGTGCGCGACCGGAGAGAGCAATCCGGCATCCCCCGGCATTCTGATGACGCGCACGCCGGCCTCGTCGCATACGTCCACGTCCTCGTCCGCGAGCACGTAAAGCTCACCGCCTCGGGCGCGTACTTCCTGCAGGTTCGACTTCAATTTCTGCCATAGGGCATTGGCCGGCGCGATGGCGAGCACCGGCATGTCGTGGTCGACGAGGGCGAGCGGCCCATGCTTCAACTCGCCCGCAGCGTACGCTTCGGCGTGTATATACGAGATTTCCTTCAGCTTGAGCGCCCCTTCCATCGCGATCGGATAGTGCATACCGCGCGCAAGAAAGAGCGCGTGCTCGCTGCCCGCGATCGCCCGGCCCCATGCCGCTACTTGCGGCTCGAGCTCAAGCGCGCGCTCCATCACGCCCGGAAGATCGCGCAATGCAAGCAGGAGCCGCTCTTCGGCGTCCCGGGGCAGGCGGCCGCGCAGCTTCGCCAGCACGATGGTCAGCAGCATGAGCGCGGCAAGTTGCGTGGTGAAGGCCTTGGTGGAGGCGACACCGATTTCCGGACCGGCACGCGTGAGAAAGCGCAGCGGCGATTGCCGCACGAGCGCGGAGTCCGGCACGTTGCATATGGCCAGCGTCCGCGGATGACCGGTGTCCTGGGCGTGCTTGAGCGCCGCGAGCGTATCGGCCGTTTCACCGGACTGCGACACGGCCACGATCAGCGTTCTCGCATTGGCGACCGATACGCGATAGCGATACTCGCTCGCGATTTCGACGTTGCACCGCACGCCGGCGACTGACTCCATCCAGTAGCGCGCCACCATTCCGGCATGGAAGCTCGTCCCGCAGCCGAGGATGCAGACGCTGTCCACATCCGGCAGCACCGCCTCGGCATCGGGGCCGAAAAGGTGAGGCGTGACGCTATGCGCGTTCTGCACGGCCTCCAGCGTTTTGCGAACGGCTGCCGGCTGCTCCCAGATCTCCTTCTGCATGTAATGACGGTAACCGCGCAGCTCGACGTCGCGGGACACGAGCTCGGTGAGCCGCACCGGACGCTCGATGCGCCTGCCCTGCCGATCGAGAAGCACGATCCCGTCGCGCGAAAGCTGCGCGCAGTCTCCGTCTTCGAGAAATACGATCCGCCGCGTGACTTCGACGAGCGCAGACGTGTCCGATGCGGCCAGCGTCTCGCCGGGACACACTCCTATCAGCAAGGGGGCGCCCATCTTCGCGACCACCACCTCGTCGGGCGCGTCGTCGGCGATGACGGCAATGGCGTAAGCGCCGTGCAGCTGCGTCACCGCGCGCCGCACCGCGGCCAGGAGATCGCGCGGGCCCGCTCTCTCCCAATGGACCAGGTGGGCAATGACTTCCGTATCCGTGTCCGAGACGAATTCGTATCCCCGGCGCGCGAGGAATGATCGCATCTCGTCGTAATTCTCGATGATGCCGTTATGCACCACGGAGACGCCGCCGGACACGTGCGGATGCGCGTTGCGTTCGCTGGGCGCACCATGCGTCGCCCAACGGGTATGCGCGATGCCTACCTGGCCGTTCAATCCCTCCGTGTGCGCGAGACGGGCGAGCTCAGCGACGCGTCCAGTGCTGCGCAGGCGCTTCAAGCATCCGTTGACCACCGCCACGCCCGCGGAATCGTAGCCGCGATACTCCAGGCGCTGGAGACCATGCAGCAGTATGGGCACCACGTTTCGATGGGACACTGCACTCACTATGCCGCACATCGTCACACCGCCTTTCCGCTCATCAGCGCTCTTCGGCCGGCCCGGCAACCTCGAACAACGTCGCGACTATCTGCGCACCAGGCGCATCGAGCGGCAGTACGGCTTTGACGCGAGCATCGGCAAGTCGGGTGCGGATTGCCGGATTTCCGTCGAGCACGACGAATGCGGTCGCATACGACGCGCACAAACGGCGCAGCTCGGCGAGCTGGTCTTCCGTGGCTGCCGAGAAACCCAGCAACGCCACCTCGGCCGCATGCGCCCGCAGGTAAGCCTCCGCAGCCGCCAAGGTGGAGAAAGCGCCCACCATCAGCATCCGGGGCCACTCGCCTGCTACCAGCTTGCTCAATCCCCACAGCAGGTGACCGTGCGCAGCGCAGACGAGTACGCGCAGCGGGCCGGACGCTCCGTCAGCAACCGCGGTCGATGTGTCGTCTGCGTCACGTGCTGCTGGAGTGACGTTCATAAGAACGGGCGTGCCCCGATCATGTCATGTCCTGCCGCGGCGATGCCCCCGCCCAGCCATCGGCAGGTGACAGGCTGTCGCGTGGTGCCCTGCGCGCCATCGCGTCGCGCCTGCTTGCAGACCAGTCGGGCCCATCCACCGACGCGGTGAGGCTGGATCTGAATGATGTGCGCTTACGAAGGGCGAACGAATGAAATGCCGGTGCGGACGGCGCGCGGTCTGCTGACATGAGCCTACCTCCCCTGGTTACCCAGCATGGAGACGGCAAGCATCGTCCAGGCCAGGAGCGGTAAAGCTCTTATTGCTCGACGAAAGCGAGCGGGATTGCGATAGGAGAGTGCCGGTGTTGTAAGACTTCTCGACAACGCGCGCCGCACCCGCGGCACGGCTATCGAATCGACGAGAGCTAGCGTGCGGTATGACGATGCGCGGTGATCCCGATGCCGAACAGTATCCCTCCCAGTAACGCGAGCGTTCCCGGCTCCGGCAAGCGCTGCACGGCGGCAGTACGGTCGACGTCCACCGTAAGCAGGGAGTCCGAGAAATAGAAATCCGCCGTCACGCCTCCTACGGCGCCTACTGACAGTCGTATGGCGGTAATGCCGTCGGCCAACGCGTTCGCGAGCAATGCGCTGCAGTTCCCCGTGCACGAAAAGTTGCCGGCGGCCGGATCGAAATTCGAAGCAACCTGCTCACCGCCGTCCGCGAATGAGCCGTTGCCGTTGAAATCGATGTAAATGTTGACGCTCTCGTTCTGCACGTCGCCGTCGTCGTTGAAATCGATCGTCAACGCGGCCGACAGTATCGTATCGGTGGTGAGGAAGCCGTCGTCCGTCAAATCGTGTGTGTAGCTCAGCGTAGTGGCCCCGCGTGAGCTGAGATAGAGATTGCTCGTGCTTCCCGCGCACGCGGCGAGCGTCTGCTCGGCAGGCGGGTTGCCGGCGACGCAATCGCTGAACGTCATCGGTACGGCTCCGGCCGCGAAAGGCAGGAAGACGACGAGGGCACAGAGCCACTGGCTGGGTTTGTTCTTCATGTGGCCTACCTTTCGATATCCGACGTACGGTGGACCACCCAAGAGCAAAACCTGGGCCTCTTCTACTTCCGCTGATCCGACAAGCGTTTATGCTGCAGTCATGATGCGTGAGGCGAGGAAGTGTAAAGCAATCCGACAGCAAGGCAGGTTACGACGACGGCGCTGTCGGCAGGTCGACGAATGCGAGAGAAGAGCGACGATCGTGTACGAGCGGCCGACGGCGGCTGCGATTGCGAGCGATGAACCGCGGGGCGAGAGCGGTGTAACGCGATCCGACATCGATCGCTGCCAACGGCATGGACGACCGCGTCATTGAGGCTGATTGCGAGTGCGGACAGCGGACTTCCGCACGAGCGGACCACCGTCTTTGTCGAGCAGCCATGTCGACGACATTTACGCAAAGCCTTCGATAAGAGCATGGTTAGGAGCAATAGTCATTGCCACGCAAGCACATAGCTCTTCTGGCCCGAGACGTGCTGTATGGTCCGCGCAACACGCAAAGGAGATAACGCTTCTCACGAGGCGGAGCAACAAAAGGCATTCAACGTTAATTGGTTCGATCGGGCACCCCCACGGAGGTTTGATATGCGTACAAGGCACTGGATTCAGATCGGGACGGCAGCGGCCTCTTTCGCGGCGGCGGAAGCGGCCCTGGCCGCTATATCGCTCACGCTCAGCGGTCCCATAACCGGAAACACCGTAGGCCCGCAAAGCATCAGCAATCCGTGCATTATCGCCGGCACGACATGCCAGCAGCCGGCGTCGATGGGTTACAACAACTTCGATGCAACGGGCAACGTGAGCTCCTACAACATGTACAGCACCACGCCTACCGCTACGCTGGCCGACGGTGTCCAAGGCACCCCGTACACGGTCGGACAGCTCGTCGGCGCCGTGGGATCCTCCGCCTTCAATGTTGCAATCGACGTGAACACCACCGGCGCGGCTTCGGAGACGCTCTCGCTCTTCGAAGTCATCATCGACGGCGTGGTCGCCTACAGCTACAGCGGATCAGCCAACATCGGCAATGTGAATAACAACGGTAACGGGTTCGCAGACTACACCCTCGACACCGTCGATTTAAGCGGCTATCAGTCCACTTCAACGGTTCTCTTCCATGCGATATGGAGCAATGCGGTGGACGGCGCCGAGTCGTTCTTCCTGGTTGGCACTACGCCGACGACGACGTTGCCGGAGCCCGGGTCGCTTGCGATGCTGGGTGTCGTGCTGGGCGCTATCGGCGTCACCGCGCGGCGCAAACGCTCGTAGCGAACATCCTTCTCCGCGTGATTCAACCGCCCTGCTTCGCAGGGCGGTTTTTTTCATTTCCTACGTGCTGGGCGCAAGCTCGCAGCCGAAGCCGGCATAAGGCGATCCCGCTGTCTCTTCGTTTCCTTGTCGTCGTATCGAAGCTAACCAGCGCCGGCTGGTGTCCCGATCGGCCGGAGAGTTGCGCATCATCACCGCGCGCAAGACGCCCCGGCTCGCGGCGCCTGGGCGGAGGGGAGCGCCGAGCCTTGGACTATTCCTGCAGCTGGGCGAGCAGACGTGTGGCTTCCGCCTTCTCCGGGAATTGGATGGTGCTGTTCACCACCTGCTGGAGTTCGGTCTTCGCGCGGCCGCGCTCGCCCGCCTTCATAAGAGCTTGCGCATAGTGGTAGCGGATCGCCGGCACGCCGGGCGCAGCGCTCACTGCCTTCTGCAGCAGCTCCACGCCACGCCTCACCTCGCCGCGCTCCACGAGTATCATGGCCAGGGTGTCCGCTGTCCCCGCGTTTCCCGGCTCCGCCTTATACGCACGCTCG
>JBLNBW010000325.1:0-22412 GCA_050260255.1 Rhodospirillaceae bacterium
GCGATGGCGGCGGAAAAAGTGGAGCGCTACGATGTGCTGGAATCGAATCTGCGCAAGCTGATCGAAATCCGGCCGGACAACGCGCATGCATACAACGCGTTGGGTTACACGCTTGCCGATCGCAACGAACGGCTGCCGGAAGCGCGCAAGCTGATCGAGACCGCGATGAATCTCACGCCCGACGATCCGTTCATCATGGACAGCATGGGCTGGGTGCTGTATCGCCAGGGACAGCTCAAGGAATCGCTCGACTGGCTGCAGCGTGCCTATATGCTGCGTCCCGACGCCGAAGTCGCCGCCCATCTCGGCGAAGTGCTGTGGGTCGACGGCCAGCAGGAGCGGGCGCGTCAGGTGTGGACCGACGCGCTGAGAGAGCACCCGAAGAACGAGCAGCTCCAGTCCACGATCAAGCGGTATGCACCGCTAATGGTGCCTGCCGCCCGATGATGCGGCTGCGCCCGCTGCTCGCCGTCGTAGCGCTGCTCGCGCTCGCCGCGTGTGCGGCTTACGGGCCGCGCGCAAACGTTCCCGACTTCGACCTGCTCGGGCGCGTGTTCGTCGGTTACGAGGGACCGTCGTTCTCGTCCAATCTGCGCTGGAGCCACGCCGGCAGCGAAGACCAGATCTGGCTCATGACGCCGCTCGGTCAGACGCTCGCGTACATCGAGGACCGTGCGACGGGTGCATCGCTCACGTCGGCCGACCAGCAGCAGTACCACGCGGGCAGCGTCGAGAGTCTCACGAAGCGCGCCCTCGGGTGGGCCTTGCCGCTTGCCGAGCTGCGTTACTGGGTGCGCGGCGAGGAGGTGCCCGGTGTGCCGTCGGAGGGCGTGCAGCGCTCGGCGGATGGGCGTCTGCTCGAGCTCACGCAGGCCGGCTGGAAGATCACGTTCACCCCACCTCCGCCGCATATTCCGAGCCGCCTGCCGCAGCGTTTGCAGCTCACCAACGGCAGCCAGCAGATCCGTCTGGTCATCGACGAATGGCGCGAGCTCGCGAAAGCGCCGTGATGCTTGTGCGCGAAACAACAGCGTGATCGGCACCGTCCACAGCTATCCGGCGCCCGCGAAGCTCAATCTCCTGCTGCGTGTGGTCGGGCGCCGCGCCGACGGCTATCACCTGCTGCAGACGGTGTTTCGCTTCATCGACTACGGCGACACGGTTCAGATCGCCGTGCGCGAAGACGGCATGATCCGCCGCACGCGCGACATGGACGACGTGCCGGCCGACGCCGATCTGGCAATACGCGCGGCGCGCGCGCTCCAGCAGGCGACCGGATGCAAGCTCGGTGCGGAGATCGCTGTCGACAAGCGCATTCCCATGGGCGGGGGCTTGGGCGGCGGCAGCTCCAATGCGGCAACCGTGCTGCTGGCGCTGAACCATCTATGGAAGACGGGGCTCTCCCGCGAAGCGCTGTCGCGGTTGGGGCTCACTCTAGGGGCCGACGTGCCCGTGTTCGTCTTCGGTCACAGCGCCTTTGCAGAAGGCGTGGGGGAGCGGCTCACCGCCGTGGATCTGCCTCCCGCGTGGTATGTCGTGCTGACGCCGCGGCTGGCGGTGCCGACCGCCCGCGTTTTTGCGCATCCGGATTTGAAACGGGACTCGGAACCAATTAGAATACAACGCTTTTCCGCAGGGCCGGCGGGCAATGACTTGCAGTCCGTCGTGTGCCGGGAATACCCGGAAGTCGCGCGGCATATCGCCTGGCTGGAACAGCAGGCGCCGGCCATGATGACCGGTTCAGGGGCTAGCGTTTTTGCCGCTTTCGGCAGCGAGCGCGAAGCCCGGACAGTGCTGGAACGGCTGCCTGCGGACATGAACGGATTTGCGGCTGCAGGGCTGGACCGCCATCCGTTGCAACACCTCGCAGACTAGCAGGACGGTTTGCGGGGCGGCGGACGCGGTTCTGCCGTCCGTGTTGATACGCTCTTGGGGAGTCGCCAAGTGGTAAGGCACCGGATTTTGATTCCGGCATTCGTAGGTTCGATCCCTACCTCCCCAGCCAACTTTCATGATCGAGGCGGCCACGAGCCGCCTCGTGCATTCCCGGGGAGGCCTCGTGGCGCTCGATAGGTTGATGGTGTTCGCCGGCAACGCGAACCCCAAGCTCGCCAGTGACGTGGTGAGCCACCTGCGCATCCCGTTGGGCCGGGCGAAAGTCGGGCGCTTCAGCGACGGCGAGATCATGGTGGAGATTCTGGAGAACGTCCGCGGCAAGGACGTCTTCGTGCTTCAGTCGATCTGCGCACCGACCAACGACAACCTCATGGAACTGCTCGTGATGGTGGATGCGCTGAAGCGCGCGTCGGCGGGGCGCGTGACGGCTGCGATTCCGTACATGGGATACGCGCGCCAGGATCGCCGTCCGAGCTCGGCGCGCGTGCCGATCTCCGCGAAAGTCGTCGCCAACATGATGACGAGCGCGGGCGTAGATCGCGTGCTGACCATGGATCTGCACTCGGAGCAGATCCAGGGGTTCTTCGACATCCCGGTGGACAACATCTATTCCGGGCCCATCATGCTGGGCGACGTCTGGAAGCACGGCCATCAGAACCTCGTGGTGGTGTCGCCGGACGTCGGGGGCGTGGTTCGCGCAAGAGCGCTGGCGAAGCGCCTCGAAGCCGATCTCGCCATCATCGACAAACGCCGTCCGCGTCCCAACGTCGCGACGGTGATGAATATCATCGGGGAGGTCGACGGACGCACCTGCGTCATCGTCGACGACCTGGTCGATACGGCGAACACGCTGTGCGAAGCGGCCGCCGCCTTGAAGCGGCATGGCGCGCTCAAAGTGTATGCGTACTGCACTCACCCGGTGCTGTCGGGTCCTGCAGTGGAGCGCATCTCGAATTCGGCGATCGACGAAATCGTGGTGACCGACACGATACCGCTGCGCGAAGAGGCGCAGCAGTGCGGCAAGATCCGCGTGCTGACCGTCGCGAGCCTGCTCGCGGAGACCATGCGTCGCATCAACGCCGAGGATTCGGTGAGCTCGCTGTTCGTCGAGTAACACCTCGCAATGCCGAACGATGAGCGCCTGAAGGAAAGACAGAGGCGCTGATCATTCCGCATTTCGCGGAAGGCGGGACGGTCTGGTCGCGGACGTTCCGATTTACAGGAGATAGAGATGAAAATCGAAGTTGTTGCTTTCCCGCGCGAGAAGCAGGGAACGGGTGCGAGCCGCCGCCTGCGCAATAGCGGGCGGGTGCCGGGCGTGATCTATGGCGCCGACAAGCCGGCACAGACGATCGAAGTGGATCAGAACGCGCTGCTGCGCCATCTCAAAATGGAAGCGTTCCACTCTTCCATTCTGGACATGACGGTGAACGGCACGAAAGAGCGCGTGCTGCTGCGCGACTTCCAGATGCATCCGTGGAAGCCCCTGGCGCTGCACGTCGACTTTCAGCGCATCGATCCGAACAAGAAGATCCACATGCGCGTGCCGCTGCATTTCATGAACCAGGAGACGGCGCCCGGCGTGAAGTTGGGCGGCGGCGTCATCCAGCACGTCATGAACGACATCGAGGTGCATTGCCTTCCCGACGCGCTGCCCGAGTTCATCGAGGTGGACTTGGGTTCGCTCGAGCTGGGACAGTCGGTCCATGCCGACGACCTCAAGCTGCCGGCCGGCGTCGAGATTCCCATGAAAGTGCGACAGGACAATCCTGCCATCGTCATCCTGCAGGTGCCGCGCGAGCAGGCCACCGAAGAGCCCGGAGCGCCGGTGACCGAGATCACGGGGCAGGCGCCGGAAGCTGCGGCGACCGCAGCTTCGCCCTCCGGCGGCGACAAGAAGGAAGAGAAGAAGGAAGGCGGCAAGTAAGCGAGACTGCGCGGCGCACTTGTCGCACACGAGCCCGCCGCGGTCACTGCGGCGGGCTTTTTATTGCAGCACAGGCAGCATAGCGTGACGTCGCATAAGCGAAGCATGATGAAACTCATCGTCGGCCTGGGCAATCCCGGGCGCAAATACGAAACGACGCGGCACAACGCCGGCTTCTGGTGGGTCGCGGAGCTCGCCGCGCGCAATCGCGTGTCGCTCACGCCGGCGCCGCGCTATCACGGCCGCGCCGGCAAGCTCACCGCGCCGCACGAGATCTGGCTGCTGCTGCCGGAAACGTACATGAACGAAAGCGGGCGCGCGGTTGCCGCGCTCGCCAACTTTTACAAGATCGCGCCGCAGGACATGCTGGTGGTGCATGACGAGCTCGATCTGCCGGCGGGCACGGCGCGGCTCAAGAAAGGCGGAGGCACCGGCGGACACAACGGGTTGAACGACATCGGCGCGCGCCTCGGCACCAAGGATTTCTGGCGGCTGCGTCTCGGCATCGGCCATCCGCGCGACAGCGCGACGCCGCAACAAGACGTCGCCGAGTACGTGCTTCATCCCCCGGGCGCGGAGGACCGCGCCGCGATAGAAGGCGCCATGTCGCGCAGCCTGGACGTATGGCCGCTCATCGCCGAAGGCAAGCTCGAAGCGGCGATGCTGAAGCTGCACACTAACGTGTGAGCAAGGAGTGAGGCGTTAGGATTGAGGAGAAAAACCGCTTTCTCATTCCGCGCTTCACCCCTGACTCCTGATTCCTAACTCCTCACGGTTTCAAAAACATGTCCCTCAAATGCGGCATCGTCGGTCTCCCCAACGTCGGCAAGTCGACGCTCTTCAATGCGCTCACGAAAGCCGGCATTGCGGCCGAGAACTATCCCTTCTGCACGATCGAGCCGAACGTCGGCATCGTCGAAGTCCCCGATCCGCGGCTCGCCCAGCTCGCGCAGCTCGCAAAACCGGAGAAAGTGATACCGGCGGTCGTCGAATTCGTCGACATCGCCGGGCTGGTGGCGGGCGCATCGAAAGGCGAAGGGCTGGGCAACCAGTTCCTCGCAAACATACGCGAGACGGACGCGATCGCGCATGTGGTGCGCTGCTTCGAGGACGAGAACGTCGTCCACGTGGCCGGCAAGATCGATCCGGTGGCCGACATCGAGACCATCAACACCGAGCTCGCGCTTGCGGATCTCGCGACGGTGGAAAAGCAGATGGCGCGTTACGCCAAAGTCGCGCGGGCGGGCGGCGACAAGGAGGCGCAGCGCCTCGTCGCGGTTCTCGAAAAATGCCTTACTGCACTCAACGCGGCGCGCCCGGTGCGGGCGCTCGACCTCTATGACGAAGAGCTCGCGATCTTGAAGCCGCTGTGCCTCATCACCGCCAAGCCCGCGATGTATGTCGCGAACGTGCGCGAGAACGGCTTCGAGAACAACCCGTATCTGGAGGCCGTGAAAAAGCATGCCGCGAGCGAGAATGCGCCTGTCGTGGCTGTGTGCGCGGCGATCGAAGCCGAAATCGCGGACATGGACGACGAGGATAAAGCGGTGTTTCTCGCCGACATGGGGATGAGCGAGCCTGGCCTGGATCGCGTGATCCATGCCGGCTACCAGTTGCTCGGCCTGCAGACCTACTTTACGGCCGGACCGAAGGAAGTGCGGGCGTGGACGGTGCGCCGCGGTGCGACGGCGCCTCAGGCCGCGGGCGTTATACACACCGATTTCGAGAAAGGCTTCATCCGCGCCGAAACGATCGCCTATTCGGATTACATCGCATGCAAAGGCGAGCAGGGCGCAAAGGAAGCCGGCAAGATGCGGCTCGAAGGCAAGGACTACATCGTGCAGGACGGCGACGTCATGCATTTCCGCTTCAACGTCTGAGGCGCGCGTTCGCTCAGCCGAACCGAATGCCTTGCGCGAGCGGCAGATCGGTGCCCCAGTTGATGGTGTTGGTCTGCCGCCGCATGTAGGCTTTCCACGCGTCCGAGCCCGCTTCACGCCCCCCGCCCGTCTCTTTTTCTCCGCCGAACGCGCCGCCGATCTCCGCGCCCGAGGTGCCGACGTTGACGTTGGCGAGGCCGCAGTCGCTTCCCGCTGCCGACAAATACAACTCGGCACGGCGCAGATCCCGCGTGAACAGCGCCGAGGACAATCCCTGCGGCGCCGCGTTGTTGAGTGAGAGCGCATCCTCGAATCGGCTGTAGCGCAAGACATGGAGAATCGGTGCAAACGTTTCGCGCTGTACGACGTCCCAGCGGTTTTCCGCTTCGACGATCGTGGGCTGCACGAAATACCCGGGCCCCGGAAGCGTCTCGCCGCCGTACACGATGCGCGCGCCGAGCGTCTTGAGTTCTGCGATGGTGGTGAGGAAACGCTCGCGCGCCGCCTCGTCGATCAGCGGACCCATCAATGTGGCGGGATCGAGCGGGTCGCCGATGCGGATCTGCCGATAAGCCTGTGCGAGCCGCGCCTCGAGCTCATCGATATGCGACTTGTGCACGATGAGTCGCCGGGTGCTGGTGCAGCGTTGGCCGGCGGTGCCCACCGCACCGAACACGATAGCGCGCAGCGCGAGATCGAGGTCCGCGGTCTCGTCCACGATCACTGCATTATTGCCCGAGCATTCGAGCAGGCAGCGTCCCATGCGTTGCGCCACGCTGTACGCGACGCGGCGACCCACGGCGCTCGATCCGGTGAAGGACAGCAGCGCCGTGCGCGGGTCGGCAACGAAGCGCTCCGCCGCCGCTGGATCGTCGGTGATGAACAATGAGAACACGCCGGCATGCTGCGTTTCCTCGAGCACGCGATCGATGATGTGCTGGATCGCGATGGCGGTGAGCGGCGCTTTCGGCGAAGGCTTCCACACCACCGTGTCTCCGGCCACCGCGGCGATGAATGCGTTCCAGGCCCACACTGCCGCCGGGAAATTGAACGCTGTGATGACGCCGACCACGCCTAGCGGGTGCCACTGCTCGTACAAGCGGTGGTGAGGCCGTTCCGAGGGCATGGTGTTGCCGTACAGCATGCGCGAAAGACCAACTGCGAAATCGGCGATGTCGCACATCTCCTGGACTTCGCCGTCGCCTTCCTGCTTGATCTTGCCGGTTTCCAATGCGATGAGGCTGCCCAGCGCATCCTTGTGGCGGCGCAGTTCCAGTCCGATGCGCCGCACGAGCTCGCCCCGCTGCGGCGCCGGCACGAGACGCCATCGGGCAAAGCTCGCGACCGCCTGCGACATGACTTGTTCGTAGGCCGCGTCCGTGCATGCTTCGACCGCGGCGATCGGCTCGCCGCGTGCAGGATTGATGGAGTCGAACGACCGCTCGCCGGCAATACACTGGCTGCCGCCGCACGCGGCGGGACACGTCGTGCTGATGCCGAGCGCGTTGAGGAAATCCATCGGGCCTACCTCCCGACTGTCACGAAAGCGTTTACGCAGCGTGACGTACCGTTCTCTCCAGCTCGGCGAAGGCGGCGCGGATGCCGCGCAGGGCCTCGTCGATCTGCTCGCGCGCGATCACCAGAGGCGGGGAAAGGCGCAGCACGGTGTCATGCGCGTCCTTGGTGAGTACGCCGTGGTGCATGAGCCGCTCGCACGCCGCGCGTGCGGACAGGCGCGCGGTATCGATCTCCACGCCGATCAACAGCCCGCGCCCGCGGACGTCGCTGATCAACGGGCTGTCGAGCGCGCGCAGTTGCGAAGTAAGATACGCACCGAGCTCCGCCGCACGCTGCGGCAATCGTTCTTCGATGAGCACGTTGAGCGCTTCCAGGCCGACCGCTGCCCCAAGCGGATTGCCGCCGAAGGTGCTGCCGTGATCGCCGGGCTTGAACACCTCCATCACATCCCGCCGCGCGACGAACGCCGACACCGGCAGCAGGCCGCCGCCCAACGCCTTGCCGAGAATGATGCCGTCGGGCCGTACATCGTCATGGTGGCACGCGAGCAGCCGGCCGGTGCGGCCCAACCCGGTCTGTACTTCATCGCAAATCAGCAGCACGTTGTGGCGTCTGCAGACGTCCGCGCAGCGTGCGAGGTATCCCGCCGGCGGCACGATGATGCCGGCTTCCGCCTGGATCGGCTCGACCAGAAACGCCGCGGTATTCGGGCCGATCGCACGCTCGAGCGCCTCGGCGTCGCCATAGGGAACGCGCTTGAAACCCGGGGGAAACGGGCCGAAGCCGTCGCGGTACTGCGGCTCGGAAGACATGGCGAGAATCGCAATCGAGCGGCCGTGGAAGTTGCCGTCGCAGGCGATGATTTCCGCCTGGTTCTCCGGTATGCCCTTGACCTTGTGTCCCCACTTGCGCGCTGACTTGAGCGCGGTCTCTACCGCTTCCAGTCCAGTATTTGCCGGCAGTGCGAGGTCGAGTCCGGTGAGCTCGCACAGCCGCTGCAGGAAGAACGGCAGGCGATTGTTGTAGTAGGCGCGCGACGTGACGGCCAGCATGCGCGCCTGGTCGTTCAGTGCGCGCGTGAGTCGCGGATGACAGTGTCCGTGGCTCACTGCCGAGTAGGCGCTCATCATGTCGATGTAGCGTCGGCCGGTCTCGTCCCACAGGTAGGCGCCTTCGCCCTTCACCAGCACTACGGGCAGCGGATCGTAGTGATGCGCGCCGTAGCAGAATTCGGTTTCCATGGGCGACCGTATGCTTTCGCCCCTGGTCGCGATGACTTCGACCGCATCGGCGACGAAGCGCGCGGTGGCGCCGTCGACGTCGCGGGCGGGATTGAACTCGGCAATTTCGGCGGCCAGCATCGCCGGATGTGCGGCCACTTGTGCCAGCGCGGCAAGAAGAGCCGACCGCGAAAGCCCGCCGCCGACCGGTGTGGTTACCGCCGGCGCGTCAGCCGGGTCGAGCACGTCGAGATCGATGGTGACGCCGAAACCGGCGCTGTTCTCCTGCACGATGGCGAGCGCATCGCGAAGCACCGCATCGAGCCCGCGGCGCGCGATCTCCTCCATGTGGAAAACGCGCACGCCCAGCCGCGCCAGCAATGCCGCTTCCTCGCTTTCGTAACTGCGTATGCCGATCAGGCAGACCGGCCGCGGCTCGAGCGTCGCTTTCCCGGCTATCGCCGTGAGCGCTGCATCGCCGTAACCCAACAGGCCGGCGAGCGGCATGCCGTGCACCGCGCCGGTCGGGGAGGTCTGGGGCGTATGGGCGTCCATGTGGGCATCGAACCAGATCAGCCCGATTGGGCGTTGTCCGTTGTAGGCTCGGGCAATCCCCTTCCAGGTGCCAATGGCGCATGAATGATCGCCGCCGATCACGAGCGGAAAATCGCCGCGTCGAGCGATGGTCTCGACGCGCTGCGCCAGTCGTTCGCATACTCGGGCGACGACTTCCACATCCGGCCTGTCGTGCGCGTCGGCTCGCAGCGTGTCGCACCAGTACACCGCGCGACCGCGTGCCTGCAATCGCTGGAGCAGATCGCCGGCGGCAAGCGCGTCCGGACCCGTCTCGCAGCCATGGTCTTTCGCGCCACGGCCGCAGGCAACGCCGACGATTTCTATCGTTCTGTGAAGGTGCGAGTGCCGTCCGAGGTCGCTCATTGCAGGACCTCCGTGTGCCGATAGGATGCCTCTCTTCAGTACGGTATTAGATCGCTTGTCCCGGGTCTTCGTTCTTGGAAAAGAAAACGGACGGTCTTATGACGTAGAGCCGGGACAGCAGGCGGTGAAATTGCGGCGCTGCGGCCGGTACGGCGGCCGCTCACCGTCGGGACTTACTTGCGCACGACGCGCTCTTCGATCCACATCACGTTTTTGCCCTGCTTCGCCGCGCGGTCGAGGAGGTCGATCAGCGGTACGGCGCGCTGGCGCAGGGAAACGTCCGGTTCTTCGATCTCGTCGTCGCGCCGCGCGCGCGGATGGTGGGCCTGCGCTTCCACATTCCTTTTGAGCTTTTCGAGCGCCGGGGGTATGTCTGCCGCAACGATCGCGCCGGGTACCGCGCCGCTCTGGCCCATCATCTTGAGCAGCGATACCGCGACATCGCCGAACATCAGGATCTGGCCCGCCTCGGAATCGAATTTCACCAGCATGATTGCATCTCCTTGCCGTTTGCGTTCACTCTAGCAGTAGGGCAGTGCCACGCAAGCGGTGTTCCGTGAGAGGTTTTTCACCGAGGCGCGGCGGGCTTCACGCTGATGATCATCACGCCGGCGAGCACGGGCGCGGCGCCCATCAATTGAACGCCGGTGACCGGCTCGTCCAGAAACATCCACGCCATCAGCATCGTCGCGATCGGGCCGATGCACGCCACGAGCGATGCGCGGTTCGGGCCGATGCGTTTCAGTCCTTCGGCCATCAGCCACAGCGGCAGTACAGTACAGAAGAGCGCGAGGATGACGGTGAGCCCGTACACCTCGTGCTGCACGAGCAGCGCCGAGGCACCGCGCAGCGGGAGAAACGTGCCGAGAACGAAACCGGTTGCGACGATCGACGCGTAGGCGGTGAAGCGCATGGAGCCCAGCGTGCGCACCAGCCGACTGCCTGCTACGAGATAGCCTGCATAGCTCGTCGCACTGAGAAACACGAGCAGACCGCCCAGCGCGATCGCGGACATGTCGCCGCCATAATTCATCTCTGTACCGAACACGACCGCGATCCCCGTGTACGACACGGCGAGCGAGGCGAGCTCGCGGCGTCCCACGCTCGCCTTGAGGAATACGGTGGAAAACGCCAGCACGAGCGTCGGATAGAGATAGAGGATCAGGCGGCCGAGTCCGGCGGAAATGTATTGCAGCCCCGCCAGATCGAGATAGCTGCTCAAGTAATAGCCGATGAGGCCCAAGCCGACGATGCCGAGCCAGTCACGCCGCGTGATGGTACCCGGCATGCCGGCCCATAGCGCCATCGCGACGAAGAAGGGCAGCGAGAACAGCATCCGCAGCGCGAGCAATGTCATCGTGTCGACGCCGTAGCGGTACGCGAGCTTGACGATCACGGTCTTGCCGGAAAAGCCGACCGCGCCGGTCAGCGTGCAGAGGATGCCGATCGAATTGTGACGCGCCGCGCTCGCAGCCGACTGCATCAGCGGCGCCGCTTGGTGCCGAGGATAGAGCCCAGAACGCCGCGCACGATCTCGCGGCCGACCTGCGAGCCGATGGCGCGCGCTGCGCTTTTTGCCGCGGCCTCGATCGCACCTTCGCGCCGGCCGCCGCGCGGACCGGTGGAGCCGCCGAGCAGTTCGCCGAGCGCGTCGAGTATGCCGCCGCCTTCGCTTTTTGCCTCATCGGCGGGGCCGGCGTGGCGCGCGGTCAGCTTTTCGTACGCCGAGTCGCGGTCGATCGCCTGCTCGTAACGGCCCTTGAGCGGCGAGGCATCGTTCACTTGTGCACGTTCCTCGGGCGTTATCGAACCCAGGCGCACGCCGGGCGGCACGATGAAGGCGCGTTCCACCACCGATGGCCTACCCTTCTCGTCGAGCAGCGAGACGAGCGCTTCGCCCACCCCCATGTCCGTGATCGCCGCTTCGACGTCGAGCGTGGGATTGGCGCGCAGTGTCGTCGCCGCGGCACGTACTGCTTTCTGATCGCGCGGCGTGAACGCACGCAAGGCATGCTGCACCCGGTTGCCGAGCTGACCCAGCACGGTTTCAGGGATGTCGAGCGGATTCTGAGTGACGAAGTACACGCCCACGCCTTTGGAGCGCACAAGCCGCACCACTTGCTCGATCTTTTCGAGCAGGGCGGGCGGCGCATCGGCGAACAAGAGATGCGCTTCGTCGAAAAAGAACACGAGTTTCGGCTTCTCGGGATCGCCGACCTCGGGCAATTTCTGGAAGAGCTCTGCCAGCAGCCACAACAGCAGCGTCGCATAGAGCTTGGGCGAGGTCATCAGCCGGTCGGCGGCGAGTATGTTGACGATGCCCCCCCCCTGGCTGTCCGTGCGCATGATGTCGTTGACCGCAAGAGCGGGCTCGCCGAAAAAACGATCGCCGCCCTGGTGCTCGAGCTCGAGCAGCCCGCGCTGTATCGCGCCCACCGAGGTGGCCGACACATTGCCATACCGTGTGAGGTACTCCTTCGCGTTTGCGCCGACATGGGTCAGCATGGCGCGCAGGTCCTTGAGGTCGAGCAGCAGCAGGCCCTCGTCGTCGGCGATCTTGAAGGCGAGCGTGAGCACGCCGGTCTGCGTGTCGTTCAGGCTGAGCATCCGGGAGAGCAGCAGCGGGCCCATTTCCGATACGGTGGTGCGCAATGGATGGCCTTGCTCGCCGAATGCGTCCCAGAAGATCGCCGGGCATGCTTCGTACGCGAAATTCTCGACTTTGAGCTGCGCGACGCGCTCGGCGACTTTGCCTTGCGGCGTGCCCGGACGCGCTGCGCCGGCGAGGTCCCCCTTGACGTCCGCCATGAACACCGGCACGCCGATGCGGCTGAACTGCTCCGCCATGCGCAGCAGCGTGACGCTCTTGCCGGTCCCCGTTGCGCCCGCAATGAGGCCGTGACGATTGGCAAACGCAGGCAACAGGTGGAGATCGTGTCCGGCGCGGGCGATGAGCAGCGGTGTGATCATGGGGATACCTGCGGCGCTATGTTAAAATCGCCATCCATTTTAACGAGTTATTCTGCTCTGTAGAGGTCCGCATGGCGGGTCATAGCAAGTGGGCGAACATCAAGCACCGCAAAGAGCGCCAGGACGCCAAGCGCGGCAAGATCTTCACCCGTCTCATCAAGGAAATCACCGTCGCCGCGCGCTTGGGCGGCGCTGACATCGATTCGAATGCGCGGCTGCGCCTCGCGGTGGACAAGGCGCAGGATCAGAACCTGCCCAAGGACACCATAGAACGCGCGATCAAGCGCGGTGCGGGCGCGCTGGAAGGCGCGAACTACGAAGAGATCCGCTACGAAGGCTACGGCATCGGCGGCGCCGCGGTGATGGTGGACTGCATGACCGACAACCGCACCCGCACGGTCGCAGACGTGCGTCATGCCTTCACCAAGTTCGGCGGCAACATGGGCAGCGAGGGTTCCGTTTCGTTTCTTTTCAAGCATTGCGGGCAGATGGTGTTCGCGCCGGGCACCAACGAAGAGAAGCTGATGGAAGCAGCGATAGACGCCGGTGCGGAAGACGTCACCACCAATGACGACGGCAGCATAGAAGTCATCACCGCTCCCCACGATCTCACGACGGTGCGCACCGCGCTCGACAAGGCGGGATTCAAGCCCGAGCTTGCGGAAGTCACGATGAAGCCCACGACCGAGAACGAGCTCAAGGGCGAAGACGCGGCGAAAATGCAGCGGCTGCTGGACGCACTCGAGAACCTCGACGACGTGCAGGAGGTGTACACCACCGCGGTGATGGCGGACTGAAGCGGCCGTGTACTCGCACACGCCCTGGGTGTACCATCGAGCGCGTTGAGCTCATCCCAATAGCCGATGGGGTGCCGCCTGCGGCACAGGCAGCGGTTGCCTCAAGAATGGAAGGGCGCGTGCGCATACTCGGTATCGATCCTGGATCGCGCGTCATCGGTTTGGTCTCCGGCATGACACGCCCGGGGCAAAGGGCAGCTTCCGCCGACACCGGCGACGGACAAGCGGGCTCCACGGTCACCCAATGAGAATCCTCGGTATCGATCCGGGATTGCGCATCACCGGGTTTGGCGTGCTGGAAAAAAACGGACGCCATCTCAGTTACATCACCAGCGGCTGCATACGCACGCCGGAGGGCGAGCTGCCCGGCCGCCTGAAAGTGATCCTCGACGGACTCGTGGAAGTGATCACTGCATGCCGGCCGGAGCAGATCGCCGTCGAGAAAGTGTTCGTCAACGTCAATCCGCAATCCACGCTGCTTCTCGGACAGGCGCGCGGCACGGCGATATGCGCAGCAGTCATGCACGGGCTGCCCGTTGCCGAATACACCGCGCTGCAAGTGAAGCAGGCAGTCGTGGGTCACGGCAAGGCAGCGAAAGATCAGGTGCAGGAAATGGTAAAGCGCCTTCTTGGCCTCGGAGGGTATCCGAGCCCGGATGCGGCGGACGCTCTCGCCTGTGCGATCTGTCATGCGCACGGTGGTCAAGGATTCGGACAAATCGCCACGATGGGCTATCGCGTGCGGCGCGGGAGACTGGTGAAGTGACGACAATGCAAATCCGGGCGACGCTTTCGCTCCGTGTGCGACATAAGCTCCGTCGTGAGGCTGCTTTCCCGGGGCCGCACGCATGATCGGCCGCATCGTCGGCACGCTGATCGCGCGCCACCCGCCGCAGATCCTCGTCCAGGCGCACGGCGTCGGTTACGAGATCGACGTGCCGATGAGCACTTTCTACAATCTGCCTGCGATCGGCGCGGAAGTGACGCTGCACACGCACCTCGTGGTGCGGGAAGACGCGCACCAGCTCTTTGGCTTCGCTACCGAGCAGGAACGCCAGGCCTTCCGCCAGCTCATACGCATCTCGGGAGTCGGCGCACGCACCGCGTTGTCGGTGCTGTCGGGCTTGAGCGTCACCGATCTGCAGCGCGCCGTAGCCGAGCAGGACGGCGGGCGGCTGACCAAGATCCCGGGCATAGGAAAGAAGACCGCGGAGCGCCTCTTGCTCGAGTTGCGCGACAAGCTCGATCTCCCGACGAGCGTGAGCGCGGCTGCCGGGGGCGAGCGCTCGAGCGACATCGGCAATGCGCTGTTGGCGCTCGGCTATAATGACCGCGAAGTCGCGTGGGCCACGCGCCAACTGCCTAACGATATCGCTGTCGCGGACGGCATCAGGCAAGCGCTCAAGCTTCTTTCCAAGCAGTAAGGAGCGAGGGGTTAGGAGTGAGGAGTCAAAAGCGTCAGAATCTTGCCTTCGGCCCGCTGCCAACCTCGAGGTTTTTGCTCCTTACTTCTTACTCCTCACTCTTCACGCAATGATAGAAACCGACCGCCTCATCGCGCCCACTCCCGGTTCGCCGCAGGAGGAAGCGTTCGAGCGCGCGCTGCGTCCCAAGGTTCTCCAAGAATACGTAGGACAGGAGAAGATCCGCGGTCAGCTCTCGATCTTCATCGAGGCGGCGCGCCGCCGTCGCGAGGCGCTCGACCACGTCCTGCTGTTCGGGCCGCCGGGCCTGGGCAAGACGACGCTCGCGCACGTCATCGCGCACGAGCTCGGCGTCAATCTTCGCCACACGTCGGGTCCCGTCCTCGAGCGGGCGGGCGATCTTGCAGCGCTGCTCACCAACCTCGAGCCGAACGATGTGCTGTTCATCGACGAAATCCACAGGCTGTCGGCGGTGGTCGAGGAAGTACTGTATCCCGCGCTGGAGGACTACCAGCTCGACATCATGATCGGCGAAGGGCCGGCCGCGCGATCGGTGAAGCTCGATCTGCCGCCGTTCACCCTGATCGGCGCCACCACGCGTGCGGGCATGCTGACCAATCCGCTGCGCGACCGCTTCGGGATCGTGGCGCGCCTCGAGTTCTACAACACCGATGAGCTCACGCGCATCGTGCAGCGCTCGGCGCGGCTGCTCGACGTGGGGATCGACGCCGACGGCGCAAGAGAAATCGCGGGCCGCTCGCGCGGCACGCCGCGCATTTCGAATCGCCTGCTTCGCCGCGTGCGCGATTACGCGCAAGTGAAAGCGGAGGGACGCATCACGCGCGAGGTGGCGGACGCGGCGCTGCAAATGCTCGAAGTGGACGCGGTCGGCCTCGACGTCATGGACCGCAAGCTGCTCGGCGCGGTCATCGAGAAGTTCGGCGGCGGGCCCGTAGGGCTGGAGAACCTCGCCGCCGCCATAGGCGAGGAGCGCGAGACGATAGAAGACGTGCTGGAGCCCTTTCTCATACAGCAGGGCTATCTGCATCGCACGCCGCGCGGCCGCATGGCGACCACGGCCGCTTACCGGCATTTCGGCCTTGGTGCGCCCGCACGTGCCGGCACGCCGGACCTGTGGGACGAGAAGTAAGCGTTCGGCATCACTCATCGACTGCGATCGGAACCGGATTGGCACGCGAGATCTACATGTGGCCCGTGCGTGTGTATTACGAAGACACGGACGGCGGCGGCGTCGTGTATTACGCGAACTATCTCAAGTTCATGGAACGTGCACGCACCGAGTGGCTGCGGTCCCTGGGCTTCGAGCAGGGCGAGCTCGCGCAGCGGCATCGCGTGCTCTTCGTCGTGCGATCCGTGGCGGTCGAATATCTCAAGCCGTCTCTCTACGACGACAGCTTGCAGATCACGGTCGAACCCGCTAAGGTTGGCGCCGGTTCGATAGAGCTGGCGCAGCGCGTGCTGCGCGATCACGAGGTGCTGGTGACGGCGGACGTGCGGATCGCATGTGTGGATGCAGGCAGCTTCAGGGCCGTGCGCATGCCGCAGCACCTCAGCACAAGAATAAGGATGGCGTTGTGAGTCCCACCCTAAACCAGGATATGTCCGTGATCACGCTGATCACGAACGCGAGCGTGCTGGTGCAGCTCGTGATGGCAGGCCTGCTGATCGCATCGCTCTTCTCCTGGTACTACATCTTTCTCAAGGTGATCATGTTAAAGCGCGCGGGTCGCCAGGCCGAAGAGTTCGAGCGCCGCTTCTGGAGCGGCGCCGAGCTCAACGACCTGTACCAGCGCGCGCTCGGCTCGCGCACGGAAGCGGGCAGCCAGGAGCGGATATTCGAAGCGGGCTTTCGCGAGTTCGTGAAGCTGCACAAGCAGCCGGGCATGGATGTCGCTGCTATCATGGACGGCACGCGGCGCGCCATGCGGGCGACGTATCAGCGAGAGCTCGATCGTCTCGAATCGCACCTGTCGTTTCTCGCTTCGGTCGGCTCGGTGAGCCCGTACGTCGGCCTGTTCGGCACGGTGTGGGGCATCATGAACGCGTTCCGCGGACTCGCGAACGTTGCGCAGGCGACGCTGGGCCACGTGGCGCCCGGCATTGCGGAAGCGCTCGTTGCCACGGCGATGGGTCTTTTCGCCGCGATTCCGGCGGTCGTCGCCTACAATCGTTTCGCGGGCGACGTGAACCGCCTCGCCACGCGGTTCGAATCGTTCATGGAGGAGTTCTCGAACATCCTCCAGCGTCAGGTCCACTGAAGAATGCCGGAGATGATGCACAGCCGCCGCGGCGGTCGAACGCTCATGAACCAGATCAACGTCGTGCCGTACATCGACGTGATGCTGGTGCTGCTGGTGATCTTCATGGTCACGGCGCCGCTCATCAATCCGGGCCAGATCGAGCTGCCGCAGGTGGGCAAGACGTCCAACCCGCCGGTCGCGCCGCTCGAAATTTCGATACACACCGACCAGTCGCTGTGGCTGCGCGATCGCGAACGCGGGACTGCCGAGCGTAAAGTGAGCCGTACCGAAGCGATACAGGCGATACGCGAGAAGCAGGCGCGCAATGCCGAGCAGGCGGTCGTGATCGCTGCGGACAAGGATGTGCGCTACGAGTCGGTGCTCGAAGTGATGGACATGCTGCAGCAGAACCAGGTGAAGAAAGTGGGGCTGCTCGCCAAACCACGCGCGCAATGACGCTCGACGATCTCTCCCGCAACGAGAAGACGGTATCCGGCGTTGCGGCGGTCGTCATGCACCTGCTGTTTTTCGCGCTGCTCGTCTTCGGCGTGTCGTGGCAGAAGCGTCAGCCGGACAGCGCGATGGTGGTCGACTTGTGGAGCAGCCTGCCTGCGCCGAAAGTCGAGACGCCGCGTCCGGAGCCCAAGCCCGAACCCGAGCCGCCGCGGCCCGCTCCCAAACCCGAGCCCAAGCCGACGCCCCCCAAAGCGGAGCCGAAGCCGCCGCCCAAGCCCGAGCCCAAGCCGCAGGTGAAGCCCGATATTGCGCTGAAGGAAAAGCTCGAGAAAGAGCGCAAGCTCAAAGAGGAGCAGCAAAAGCAGCAGAAGCTCGAGCAGGAGAAGAAGCTCAAGGCCGAGCAGGCGCGCAAAGAGAAAGAGAAAGAACTCGCCGACAAGAAACAACGCGAGAAAGAGCTCGCCGAGAAGAAGCTCAAGGAACAGAAGGAAGCGGAGGCCAAGCAGCGTGCGGCGCAGGAGCAGGCCGAGGCGCAGCGCAGGCTCGCGGCACAACAGGCAGCGGCCAGCCAGAAAATGGTGGATGAGTACCGGCGGCGCATCAGCGAGAAGATCAAGCGCTTCATCGTCGAGCCGCCCAATCTCAACCCTAAGGCCGAGGTGGAGTTCGATATCGTCGTCATACCGGGCGGCGAAGTGCTCAGCGCGAAGCTGAAGCGCTCCACCAACAGCATGCCGGCGTACGACAGCGCGGTCGAGCGGGCCATCATGAGGGCCCAGCCATTGCCTCTACCGCCCGATCCGGCGCTGGCGAGCCAGTTCCGGGAACTTAACCTGGTATTTAAGCCCAAAGATTGAACAAAGCTAAGCTGAACTCCATGACGACGACCTCAATCCGGCGCATTGCATACTACCTGATGGTTCTGGTGCTGGCGGCAGCCCCTTACATGGCGCGCGCCGCCCTGACCATCGAAATCGTGGGCGCGGGTGCAACGCAGATTCCGGTCGCCATCGTGCCGTTCCGCGCGGAAGACAGCCTTGCCCAGAAAATTACGCCGGTCATCGCGGCGGACCTTACGCGCAGCGGGCTCTTCAAGATGATCGATCCCGGCGGCATGGTGCCTGTGCCGTACGAGCCGGAGCAGCTCAACTATCCGCAATGGCAGGCGCGTGGCGCCGAGGCGGTCGTGATCGGCACCATCGGGCAGATGTCGGACGGCCGCTACGACGTGCGCTTTCGCCTGATGGATGCGACCAAGCAGACCCAGCTCGCGGGCTACGCGTACTTTGCGCCGGCCGGCGATCTGCGGCAGATCGCGCACAAGATCGCGGACGTGATCTACGAGAAGCTCACCGGCGATCCGGGAGTGTTCGCGACGAAGATCGGCTATATCGTGAAGCGAGGCAAGACCTTCGAGCTGCAGGTGGCGGACGCTGACGGCTACGGTCCGCAGACGGTTGCCTCCTCCAGCGAGCCGATCATATCGCCGGCGTGGTCGCCCGACGGCACTCGCATCGCATACGTTTCGTTCGAGCGCCGCAAGCCGGTGGTGAACGTGCTCAATCTCGCGACGGGGCAGAGCCGCGTGGTGGCGAATTTTCCGGGGAGCAACAGCGCGCCTGCGTGGTCACCCGACGGCCGCCGTCTCGCTGTGGTGCTGACGAAAGACGGCGGCTCCCAGATCTACACCGTCAGTGCAGACGGTGGCGGTGGCGCGACGCGGCTCACGCAAAGCTCCTCGATAGACACCGAGCCCAACTATTCGCCCGACGGGCAATGGATATTGTTCACGTCGGATCGCGGCGGTGGCCCGCAGATCTATCGCATGCCGGCGACCGGTGGCCAGGCGCAGCGCATGACCTTCGACGGCTCCTACAACGTCTCGCCGCGTTACTCGCCCGATGGCAAGAGCTTCGTGTTCGTGCAGCGCACGGGCGGCAACCAATTCAACATTGCCGTGCAGGATTTTGCGACGCGTCAGGTGCAGGTACTCACCGACGGGCGCATCGACGAATCGCCGAGCTTCGCGCCCAACAGCCGCATGATTCTCTACGCGAGCCACATGGGGGGGCGTGGTATATTAGCCGCCGTCTCGAGTGACGGTCGCGTGAAGCAGCGTTTCCTGGAAAATGCAGGCGACGTGCGCGAGCCGGCGTGGGGACCAGCTAACAAAAAATAATACGCACAACCGGGGACACTTTTTTACGAGGAGTCGCATATGCGCAATGTAGTGATGACGCTGGTGGTGCTGGGTGTGTTGGCGGGCTGCAGCAGCACGCCAACCAAGGAACAGGAAGGCGCAGCGGTCGAGGACCGCAAACCTGCAGTGACCGAATCGGCGAAGCCGAAGCCCGAAGCCGGCGTGTCGACGAAGCCGCTCGACACCAAAACGGTGGGGGTCAATCCGCTGAAAGATCCGTCTAACATCCTGTCGAAACGCAGCGTGTACTTCGACTACGACAGCAATATCGTCAAGGACGAATACAAGCCACTGGTGACCGCGCATGCGAAGTATCTGTCGCAGAATCGTTCGGCGCACGTCACGGTCCAGGGCAACACCGACGAGCGCGGCAGCCGCGAATACAACATTGCGCTCGGCCAACGCCGCGCAGATGCGGTGAAGCAGATGATGCAGCTGCTCGGCGCATCCCCGAACCAGATCGAGACGGTGAGCTTCGGTGAAGAGAAGCCCCGTGCGGACGGCCACGACGAGAAGGCGTATGCCGAGAACCGCCGCGCCGATATTGTCTACCAGGGTGAATGACCCGAAACGGTGAACCGTGAATGGTGAACTCAAGATCGCCCGCTTGCGGGCGATTGCGCTTCTGATGACCGGTATCGCGGTTGCGACGCCGGCGCACGCCGGTCTCTTCGATGACGAGGAGGCGCGGCGTCAGATCGCCCAGCAGCAGAAGCGTATCGACGACCTGCGGGCACAGATCGATCTCATCGCCGCCCGCATGGCGAAGACCGAAGACGCACTGAAGAACCAGCCGGTGCTCGACCTCGCCAATCAGCTCGATACGTTGCGCGAAGAGTTGAAGTCGCTGCGCGGCCAGATCGAAGTGGTGAACAACAGTATCGAGAGCGCATCGAAGCGCCAGCGCGACATGTACGTCGATCTCGACACGCGCTTGCGCCGCTTCGAGCAGGCGGCGACGGCGGTGCCCCCCGCACCGATCAACGCCCCGCCGGCCGGCGCGCCGGGCGCTGCAGCGCCTGCTGCGCCGACTGCGAGCGCAGCCCCCGCTGCCACGGCGCCCGCGACGTCTGAAGAGATGCGCGCGTACGAGGCCGCGCAATCGCAGCGGCGCATCGGCAACTATCAGGGCGCGATCGCAGCGTTCCAGGCTTTCGTCGCGCAGCATCCGAGGAGCAGCCTTGCGCCGCGCGCGCAGTATTGGATCGGCGATTCGTACTTCAATCTACGCGACTACAAGAACGCGATTGCGAGCCAGCAGAAGCTCATCGCGACGTACGGCGACAGCTCTTCCGTGCCCGATGCGATGCTCAATATCGCGAGTTCGCAGCTCGAGCAGGGCGACACTGCCGCGGCGCGCAAGACGATGGACGGTCTGGTGAGCCGGTATCCGGGCAGCGAAGCAGCGGAAAAAGCCAAGCGCCGCCTCGCCACGCTGAAGTGAGGCGCGACTATGTCTCACGATCCCACGGCTGCAATCGCAGACCGTAACGCCGCCATCCCCGCTCCCCTCGCTGCGACGCTGCGCATCACCGAGATCTTCTTCTCGCTGCAGGGCGAGACGAGCCGCGTCGGCTTGCCGACCGTGTTCGTGCGCCTTACCGGCTGTCCGCTGCGCTGCCGTTACTGCGATACCGCGTACGCATTCCACGGCGGCGAGACCAAGACGGTCGAGCAGGTGCTGGCGGAGGTGGCCTCGCATCGGGCGCGATACGTGACCGTGACGGGGGGCGAGCCGCTCGCGCAGAAAAACGTGCTGCATCTGCTTACGGCGCTCGCCGATGCCGGTTATTCGGTGTCGCTCGAGACGAGCGGTGCGCTGGACATCACCAGCGTCGATCCGCGCATTTCACGCATCGTCGACATCAAGACCCCGGGTTCCGGTGAAGTCGCGAAGAATCGCTGGCAAAACCTGGTGCGGCTCACCGAGCACGACGAGATCAAATTCGTCCTCTGCAGCGCCGAGGATTACGAATGGGCGAAGCGCGTGATGACCCAGCACCGGCTTGCGCAGATGTGCCCCGTGCTCTTTTCACCCTCGTACGGCGAGCTCGATCCCGTGTTGCTCGCCGACTGGATACTGCGCGATCGTCTGCCGGTGCGCTTCCAGCTTCAGCTGCACAAGCAGCTGTGGGGCGAGATGCCCGGCAGGTAAATGCGTGAATAGTGAATGGTGAGTAGTGCCAATCACTAATCACCAATCACTACTCACGCCCTTTTGACATGGCTGAAAGCGAAAAAGCGGTAGTGCTTCTATCGGGCGGCCTGGACTCTGCGACCACGCTCGCCATCGCGCGCGCTGCGGGGTACTTCTGCCATTGCCTTTCGGTCGATTACGGCCAGCGTCACCGTGCGGAGCTCAATGCCGCGGCGCGCGTCGCGAAGGCACATGGCGCGTGCGAACACCGCATCGTGAATGTCGACCTGGCCGGTATGGGCGGTTCGGCATTGACCGATGCGTCTATCGCGGTGCCCGTATCCGGCATAGCACCCGGCATACCGGTGACGTACGTGCCCGCGCGCAACACGATCATGTTGTCGCTCGCGCTTGCATTCGCAGAAGTGCGCGAAGCTCAGCACATCTATTTCGGCGCGAATGCGGTCGACTACTCCGGTTATCCCGATTGCCGGCCGGAGTACATGAAAGCGTTTGAAGCCGTCGCAAATCTCGCGACGAAGGCCGCCGTCGAAGGCCGCAGGCTCACGCTGCACACGCCGATCATTGCGCTTACCAAGGCGGACATCATTCGCCGCGGTATCGCGCTCGGGGTGGACTATTCCATGACCGTTTCATGCTATCAGGCCGATGAAGAAGGCCGCGCGTGCGGCGTATGCGATGCATGCCGCATACGGCGCGGCGGCTTCGCGGCCGCCGGCGTGCCGGACCCGACCCGCTACGTTTTGCCGTAACCGGCGCACGACCC
>JBLNBW010000326.1:0-14164 GCA_050260255.1 Rhodospirillaceae bacterium
CCTTGGCCCACTTCGGCATCTCGCGCGCGATGTAGGCGCCGAAGTCGCCGGGCGACGTGCCGCGCGGCTCCAGGCCTTGCGCGGCGAATTTCGCCTTCACGTCCGGCTCGCGCAGCGCCGAGCGAATCGCGCCGCTCAGCTTCTCGACGCGGGCCGGGAGTGTGCCGGCCGGCTCGAGCACGCCGTACCAGGAATCGACCTCGTAGCCCGGCACCCCGGCTTCGGCGATCGTCGGCAGCTCGGGTATCGCTGCGGCGCGCTGCGATGTCGTGACCGCCAGCCCGTGCAGCCGCCCCGCTTTCACGTGCGGCAGTGTCTGGGGCAATCCGGCGAACGTGAGCTGCACCGCGCCGGCGATGAGATCGGTGATGCCGTTCGCGCCTTTGTACGGCACATGCACGATGTCCACACCGGCCATGCTCTTGAAGAGCTCGGCTGCAAGGTGCAGCGTGCTGCCGGCGCCGGCGGACGCGTAATTCAACTTGCCCGGCTGTGACTTGGCGAACGCGATGAGGTCCCGCACCGAGCGCACTGGCACGGATGGATGCAGCGCGAGCAGATACGGCGACGAGCTCGCGAGCGACACCGGCGTGAAATCTTTCGCCGGATCGTACGGCAGTTTCCGGTACAGGCTCGGATGGATCGCGAAGCTCGCCGAAACGAAAAGGATGGTGTAGCCGTCGGCGGGCGCCGTTGCGACGAGCGCGTTCGCGATGTTGCCGCCGGCGCCCGCGCGATTGTCGACTACCACCGACTGCCCGAACGCTTCGCCGAGCTTCTGCGCGAGAATGCGCGCGACGGTATCGGTGCCGCCGCCCGGCGCGAAGCCGACGACGAAGCGCAGCGGCTTCGTCGGATACGCTTGCGGCATGTCGGCCGCCGACGTCACGAGTGGGCATGTCGCGAGCACCATCGCCGTGATCGGGCGCGTCAGTGTCACGGTGCTACGCCTCCGATGGCATTGAGCATGGCGTTCAATCCTTCTCCGACAGCGCGGCGGCGATGGCGCGCGCGTCGCCGCAGCGTTCCACGCCGAGGATCAGCTCGCGCACGCGCTCGACGTGGCGCTCGCTCGCAGCGAGCCGCGCGTTCGCCCGATACTTCTCGACGATGTCGGCGTCCGACACCGGGTTGTCGGCTGCGCCGCGGTTCACCTGCTCGCGGTGCGCGAGGCGCTGTCCGTTCTTCAACGTGACGACGACCTCGCCGGAAAAATGACGCGGATAGCCGGTATGCGGATCGACGCTGTAGTGCACCTTGTCGGCTAGCGCGAGGATGTCGGGATCGCGATAGCGTTCGAGCTCCGCGAGGCCGGCCTTGCCGTGGATCAGTGCACAGGCCACCGAAAAGGGGATGCTGAACTGCGCGGCGTAGGCGCTCGCCGGACGCCGGCGCTCGGCGAGCGGCTCGCACACGATCTTCACCGCGTGGGGCGGCACCAGCGCGTCGATGCGCTCGACGTTGTGCGCGTCGAAGGCGGGCTCGCGCGAAAGCGCAATCGCCGCATCGATGCAGGCGATGCTCAACTGGCAGGCCGGATGCGGTTTGATCGCGACGCGTGCGGTCTCCCACGTATCCCCCAGTCCGCGCGTCGCCGCGCCGAGGTCCCACCGCGAAAGATCGGCGCCAAGGTGCGTCGCGTACAGCCCGAACTGACCCTCGTACGTCGTACGCGGCCCGGTGAAGCCGGTGCGCGCAAGCCGCGCGGCGGTAATGCCGCACACCGCAGCCCAGCCGGGATGCATGCGCTTGGTCATGGCGCCGTTGGTGCTGTACTCACGGGTCCCCGCCGCCATGCTGAGCGCGATGCCCTGCGCGTTCACGAGCTGCTCGTACGACAGCCCCTCCAGCTTGCCCGCGATAAGGGCGCAGGCGAACGCCGCGATCACGCCGGTCGGATGGAAACCGATCTGGTTCAATTCCCCGCGCGCAACCGTGCCGAGCCGTGCTGCCGCCTCCATGCCGGCGATGTAGGCGAGGAGCAGCTCCGGACCCGAACGGTCGTGCTGCCATGCGACGCCCAGCGCCGTGGGAAACGCGCTTGCGCTGGCATGCACGACGCCTTCGAGATGCGTGTCGTCGAAATCGAGCCCGTGCACGAGGATGCCGTTCATCATCGCCGCGTCGCGCAGCGCGAGCGTCCGCAAGTGACCGATCACCGGGCATTGGCCCGGCTCGAACGTGGACAGCGCATCGAACGCGGTGCGCGCGAAGCCGAAGGTGCTCGATGCGTAGGCGATACCTGTCGCATCCAGGATGAGGTGCGCGGCGCGCTGCTTTACTGCGGCCGGCACCGCATCGAGCACCAGCTCGCGAGTGAACTGCGCGAGCGTTTCGGCGATGAGCGGCATGACCTTCGCTAGTCGACCCGCGCGCCGGAAGCCTTCACCACGTCGGCATAACGCGCCGTCTCCGCCTCCATGTACGCCGCGAACTCCGCCGGCGTGTTGGTGATCGGCTCGACGCCCGCCGTCGCGAGCCGCTCGCGCACGTCGGCCGCCTTCATGATCTCGACGAGCTCGGCATTGAGGCGTGCGACGATCTCTTTCGGCGTGCCCGCCGGAACGAGAACGCCGTTCCACGAGCTCGCCTCGACACCCGGCGCGCCGGCTTCCGCGGTCGTCGGCACTGCAGGCAGCAGCGCCGAGCGCTTGGCAGTGGCGACGGCGAAGACCTTGAGCCTGCCCGATTTCACATGTGGCAGCGCCGGCGGTATGGTCGTGAACATGAACTGCACCTGCCCCGCGAGCAGGTCGGTGAGTGCCGGCGCGGCGCCTTTGTACGGCACGTGCACCATCTGCACGGCGGCCACCTTCTTCAACATTTCCCCTGCGAGGTGGATCGAGCTGCCGTTGCCGGTGGACGCAAAGAAGATCTGGTTGGGACGCGCGCGGGCAAGCGCAACGAGCTCTTTGATCGAATTCGCCGGCAGCGCTGGATGAACAACGAGGATCAGCGGCAGAACGGCGACAAGCGACACCGGCGCGAAATCGCGCACCGGATCGTACGGCAGCTTCTTCACCAGGCTCGCATTGATCGCGTGCGTGGTCGCCGTGCCGAGCAGCAACGTGTGGCCGTCGGGCGGCGAATGGGCGACGAAATCGGCGCCGATCACCGTACCGCCGCCCGGCTTGTTGTCGACGACCACCTGCTGCCCCAGGCTCTTGCCGAGACGTTCGGCCACTGTACGCGCGACGAGGTCGGCGCCGCCGCCGGGGGGCAATGGCACGACGAAACGCACCGGCCGGCTCGGATAAGACGAGGGCTGCGCGCCGGCGAGGCCGGGTGCGAGCACCGCAACGAATGCAAAAACGGCGGCCCGGCGCCAGTGGCGCGGCCCAATAGTGTCACGCATACTCCTCCTCCAGAATCGCGCGGGGAGCGGCTTGTTATGTAGTCTGCCCCGCGTTTCGCCTGCCCAAACTAGCCTGCTGCGCCCTCCGCGAAGGTCACCTCACGCGCGGTCACGATCGTCGTCATGCGCTTCATCTGGTCGACGACTGCCCGATGCTGCGCCTCCGTGAGCGCACAGCACGCGTCTTCGATCACGTACACGTCGTAATCGCGATCGTGCCCGTCCTTCGCGGCGGAGAGCACCGCACCACTCGTCGACACACCCGAGACATAGAGCCGCGTGATGCCGTTCGCACGGAGGATCGCTTCCAGCGACGTCGCGTAGAACGGACTCACCCGGTGCTTCACGATGTCGAAATCCTCCGGCTTGGGCGCAAGCGCCGGATGCACCTCGGTACCCCACGTCCCGAGCCTGAACATGCCGGCCTTCTTCGCGCCCTGGAAGATGCGCGAGCCCGGCGGGCACTCGCGATAATCCGGCGAGAAGCCCACGCGCACGTAACCGATTTTCACGCCGGCCGCGCGCGCCTTGCGCAGCGCCTCCGCCGTGTTCGCGATCGTGTTGCGCCGCGCAAGCTCCGGCCCGTACGTCTTCGCGCTCGGCCCTTCTTCGTGCACGAGGTCGTTGATCATGTCGCACACGAGGTACAGCGCATGGCCCGTCATATCGCGCCTCTACGGTTCACTATTCACGAGTCACAAATCACGAGTCACTGGGTCACGCGCATCACCGAATGGGCGGCAGATCGAGATCGACCACCGTGCCATCGATGGGTACGCGCGTGTTGATGTCCTTCGCCGGCAGCATGACGGTCGCGAAGCCCGGCGAAGAGACCTCTCCGCGCTGGTTGGTGCCCGTCATCTCGATATCGATCAGCGCGCAGCGATCCTTCACGTACTTCCTCACTACCTTGCCGTTGATGAACGTCGTATCGCCCTGCAGATTGAAGAGCCGCGCCTCCATGCGCAGGCGCTTCAGCACCCCGTCGTCGCCCATCCAGTTGGTGATGGCGGTGGCGAACCAGCACGCGCGCTGCGGCAGGTAATCATACATGCCCGGCACGCCGACCTTCTTCGCGAAGTCCTCGCGATGATGGCCGATACCGGTGTACTCGATGCCGCCGCCGCCTTCCTTGTTGCGGATGTAGTGCTTGGGGTGCTTCGCCGCATGCCGCAGCAGCGCACCGTGCGCCGCCCCGCGCCCGGAAGCGATGACGAAAGCCATGGTATCCGACATCGACAGCGGCCCCCGCACCACTTCGTCGATCGCATCGCCCACGTTCACGTCGTCCCAGTAGCGCGTGTTGCCGCCGCGGATGCGCTCGACCTCGGTCAGCACCGCCTGGTCGATGCGGCGCCGCTCCTCCTCGGAATACACGTAGGTCTGCACGTGCTTGTACTTGCCCTTCTCGCGCGAGGCCTTGCGCTCGTGCCGCGCCGTAAGCCCCAGCGCGCGGCAGATCACTTCGTCCCGCTGGTTCGTATAGGTCGATTCGAGATACTGCATCGCCATCTTGCCGGAAAACTTCGACGGCTTCTCCTCCACGCCCAGCACGCGATTCCAGATGTTGATGCGATCGCCAGGACGCACGTTGCGATAGTACTCGCAGTCGATCGCAACACCGAAGCCGTGCACGCCGGGCAGCCCCCAGTACGAGCGGCCGGGCCAGTGGTGCGTCCAGGGGAAGCAGGGATGCGCGATGAGGCCGCCGAAGCGCGTCCAGCGCGCATACTCGAGATCGCGATAGAGCGGATTGAGATCGCCGATGCCGTTCGCGAAGATGGTGATCGAGTCCACGCTCGCGTCGCGCAGGTACTGCTCGGGGCGAAGCTTCGCGCCGGTCAGCTCGCGCGCGGCCGCCATGCTCTTCTCGTTGATCAGGCCTTCTGCGGCTTCTTCGGTGATGTTGAGATCGATGGGCTGGTTCACTGTGTCCTCCTGGTGATTCGTTGAATACGGTCACGCCGCCGCAGCTGCTTGTCGGCGTGACGCGAGCGCGGCCTGCGTTGCGGGTACGAGCTCGGGCAGGCCGTTCGCGACGTACACGCCCGCGTCGCGCAAGAGCTTCTGCTTCGCGGCATGGCCTTCCGCCTTCGAGCCGATGAGCGCTGCCGCGTGCCCCATCTTCTTGCCGGCGGGCGCGGTGGCGCCGACGATCAGCGCCGCGACGGGCTTCGCATCGGCGCGCGACGCGTATTCCGCGACAAAAGTTTCTTCAGAACCGCCGATCTCGCCGAGGTAGACGACGGCGTGCGTTTCGGGGTCGCGATGGAAGAGCTCCAGCGCTTCGGCCGCGGTCGTGCCCTTCACCGGATCGCCGCCGATGCCGATCACCGTGGTCTGGCCGATGCCCGCGAGCGTCAAACGCTTGGAGCCCTCGTACGAGAGCGAGCCGCTGCGCGAGATCACGCCGACATGGCCGCGCGTGTAGCAGAACGACGGCATGAAGCCCAGCTTCGCCTTGCCCGGAGAGATGATGCCCGGCGTATTGGGCCCTACGAACGCAGTGCCGTTCGCGCGCGCCGCAGCGCGGATCTCGATCGCATCGCTCACCGGCAGCTCGTCGGCGGTCGCCACCACCAGGCGGCAGCCGGCCTCGATTGCCTCGAGCACGGCGCCGAGCACCGCCGCAGGCGGAACGAAGACGATGGCCGTGTCCGCGCCGGTCTCCTTGCATGCCTCGCGCACCCCGGCATAGACCGGCACGTCGCCCACGCGCGTGCCTGCGCGGCCAGGAGACACGCCGGCCACCATGTGCGTGCCGTACTTGCGTGCGTCTTCCACGAAGAACGTGCCCATCTGGCCGGTAACACCCTGGATCAGCACGCGGTTGGTTTCGTCGAGTAATATGCTCATGCCGCCCTCGCGAGTTTGATCGCTTCTGCGACGGCCTCTTCCAGCCGCACATGATTCTGCGCGCCGAATTGCGCGAAGATGCCCGGCACCTGGTCGACGTTGGTGCCGTCCAGGCGATAGACCACCGGCTTCCCGCTCTTGCGCTCGGCCATCACTTCCTTCATCGAATTCGCGACGCGCTGCATCTGCGTGCCGCCGCCGAAGACGCTTACCAGAATCACCTTCACCTGCGGATCGGCATCGAGCATGGCGAACGCCGGCCGGTAGCCGCGCGTCGAGGTCGGGCCCGGACTGCAGTCGAGGAAACACGCCGGCCTGCCGCCCTGCTCGGCGATCATGTCCATCGCGGCCATGGTCATGCCGGCGCCACCCGAAATGAGTCCGATGTCGCCGTCGAGGCGCACGTACATGTGCTGCATGTCGAGGCAGGCGCGCAGATAGGGATCGGCGCGGTCCTTGATCGCCTCGCGCTCCGCGTTGATGGTGGCGTTGCGAAAGTGCGCCCATTCGTCGAGCGCAATCTTCGCGTCGCCGGCGAGCATGGTGCCGTCGGCGAGCTTGATGAGGGGATTGATTTCGATCGTCGAGCAGTCGTGGCTCGCAGCAGTACGCACGAGCCGCTGGGCGAGCGCAATGACTTTCTCGCGCCACTGATAGTCGGGCTCGACGCTTTCGAGTACGGCGCGCAGCTCGTGCACGCGGAAGCGCCACGGCGTGCCGACCTCGTAGCGCGCCGGCGGCGGACCGTCTTCGATGTCCACGCCGCCGCGCGGCGCATACAGCACCACGTAGCCTTCCGCACGTGCGTCCACCGCGACCGAGAGATACGCCTCGCGCTCGATCGCGAGCCACGGCTCGATCAGCAGCGCCTCGGGTCGCTCTCCGCCGAATTCGGTGGCGAACAGCTTTTCGGCGATCGCCGCGAGCGTGGCTGCGTTCTCGGCCTTCTGCACGCCGCCCTGCTTGCCGCGGCCGCCACTCCGCACCTGCGCCTTCACTGCGACGGGGTAGCTCTCGATCTTCAGCTTGTCTGGACGCTCGCCGCGCCTCATCAGCACACCTGCAGGCACCGCGACGCCGACCGAAGCGAGGAGTCGCTTGCCCTCGTGCTCGACCATCATCATGTGTTTCGTCTCCTCCATGCGCGCGGGCAACGCCGCGGCGGAAGGAACTATAAGGTCGGCGTCAATATGCGCACAAGCAATATGAAGTTATACTAATCAAACTTATGCTTATGGTTGGCTTCGAATGACGCTCCAGCAGCTGCGCTACCTCTGTGAAGTCGCGCGTTCCGATCTCAACATCTCGCGCGCCGCGGAGACGCTGCATATCTCGCAGCCGGGCTTGAGCCGCCAGTTGCAGCTCCTCGAAGAGGAGCTCGAAGTCACGCTCTTCGTGCGCAACCGCAAGCGGCTGGTGCGGCTCACCGAAGCCGGCGGCGAGCTGGTGGCGCTCGCCGAACGCACCCTCGCCGACGCGCGCAGCATCAAGGAGGCCGCGAAAGAGCATGCCGGACATCAGCACGGCACGCTCACCATCGCGACCACACACACGCAGGCGCGCTATGCGCTTCCGGAGGTGATCCGCCGCTTCGCGCAGCGCTATCCGCAGGTGCAGTTGAGCTTGAGGCAAGGCACGCCGGCCGAGGTATCGTATCTCGTTGCCTCGGGACATGCGGACTTCTCGATCGCCACCGAGCCGCTCGAACCGCCGCCGGGTGTGGTGATGCTGCCGTGCTACGAGCTGCAGCGGATCGTGTTGACGCCCAAGGGGCATCCGCTGCTCAAAGTGAAGACGCTCACGCTGGCAAAGCTCGCCGAGTTTCCGCTCATCACCTACGACTATTCCTTCATCGGCCGCTCGAAGATCGCGCTCGCCTTCGAGGCGCAGGGCGTGAAGCCGCACATCGCGTTGAACGCGATCGACGCGGACGTGATCAAGACCTACGTCGAGTTCGGACTCGGCATCGCGATCGTCCCGAGCCTCGCCTACGATCGCAAGCGCGATGCGAGCCTGCGAGCGATCGATGCGAGCCGGCTGTTCGAGCCGAACACGATACAGCTCGGCATACGCAAGAACCACTATCTGCGCGCCTACACTTACGCCTTCATCCAGATGTTCGCACCGCACTTGACGCGTGAAGTCGTGGAGAGCGCGATCCGCGACAGCGCGAGCCGCCGGGCGGTGTCAGCCTAGAGCGCACCCTTCGCCGGCGGCGCGGCATGCACATCTGGCGCGATCGCGACCGTGGACCGGTCATCACGCGGCCGGACGGCAGTCAGGCACGGCAATTGTTCGCAGCTAAGGGATTTGGTTCTGCTGCCCTCCATGCGCCTGCACCCCAATGCAACCATCACACCCGGCGATCTCGCGGCCGGCAAGCGCGCGCTGGTGCGCGATGCGGCCTGGGCCAGCATGGCGGGCTCGCTGTACGGCGGCGTCATACTCGTCGGCTTCGCCCTCGCGCTGGGCGCGAATTCGTTCGTGATCGGGGTGTTGTCTGCGTTGCCCCTCATCGCGCAGGCGTTCCAATTGCCCGCCATTGCGCTCGTGGAATGGCTGCAACGGCGAAAGACGATCGCAGTGCTCGCGGTCACCACGGCGCGCATACTCATACTCGGACTTGCCCTGCTGCCCTTCCTGGGCGAAAGCTCGGCGCGGCTCGCATTCCTCGTCGTGACGCAATTCGCGATCACCTTCTTCGGTGCAGTGACCGGCTGCGCGCTGAATTCATGGCTGCATCAGCTTTTGCCGCGCGAAGGACTCGGTGAATTCTTCTCCCGCCGCCTCTTCTGGGCGACGGTGGTGTCGTGCTCCGGCACGCTGGTCGCGGGCGTCGTCGTGGATCATGCGCCGCTCGAGGATCTGCAGGGATATTCCATCGTCTTCGCAGCAGCAGGCCTCGCCGGCTTCGTGAGCTCCTGGTATCTCGCGCAGGTTCCGGAGCCGCGCATGGTGCGCGCCGGTCCGGCGGAGTCGATGTTCACGAAGATACGCGCGCCGTTCACGGATCGGGCATTTCGCCGGCTACTGGTATTCATGGGGTCATGGAACATCGCATCGAACATCGCCGCACCGTTCGTTTCCGTGTATCTCATGAAGCAGCTCGGCTACCCGCTCAGCACGGTGACCACACTGTGGGTCGCCAGCCAGATCGCCAATGCACTGACGCTGTACGCGTGGGGGCGCGTATCGGACCGCATGTCCAACAAGGCAATCCTCGCCGTGGCGCTCCCGGCTTACTTCACGGCCATGCTGGCGCTCATCTTCACCGACCTCACGGACAAGGACGTGCTCATCCTGCCATGGCTGTATCTGATACACGTCGTGATGGGCGCGGCAGGCGGCGGCATAAGTCTCGCAACGGGGAACCTCGGACTGAAGCTCGCGCCACAGGGGCGCGGGACGACGTATCTTTCCGCGATCGGCATCGTGAATTCGATCGCCGGCGGCATCGCTTCGATCCTCGGCGGCGCGCTGGCGCAGTGGTTCACGTCCAGCCAACTGTCGCTCGTCATCCGGTGGGCGTCGATAAGCCGCTACGCCGAGCTCGCGGTGATAGAAATCGCGCGGTGGCAGTTTCTCTTCGCGATTTCGTTCGTGCTCGGCTTCTACGTCCTCCACGCGCTGTCGCGCATCGATGAAGGCGAAGAGTTCAGCGAGCGGCTCGTCGTGCAGCAATTCGGGCTCGAAGCGCTGCGCACGGTGAACCAGCTCTCATCGATTGCCGGGCTCCTCGGGAACTTCATCTCGTTCGGACGCTTGAGCGAGCGGCGGCTCTTCTGGCGCACGCCGCGCAACGACGATGCCGTGGCGCGGCAGCAACGTAAAGAATCGGCCTAGCTGAGCCCGCCGGTGCGAGAGCCATTTACGGCGACGACCACGATTACGAGCGTCGCTCGATGAACTCTCGCGTGATTCGCGCCGTCATGTCCGGATCGGTTGCGGCGGCATGATAGCCGTCGAGCGGCAGGATCGCGAGCTCGGAGCTCGGTATCGTCTTCTGCCAGCCTTCGAACACCTGCCGGCCGCGGCGCTTCGTGTCGGTGCCGATCACCAGCGTCGGGCACTGGATGCGCTTGATGTCTTCGCGGATGTCGATCGCACTCACCCAGCGCAGATAGGCGTGCGCCGTCGACAGCGCGGTTTTGCCCATGAGATCGGACCACCACTCGATGCCCGCGTCCGGCATCTGCGATCCCATGCGGTCGCGCTGCGTGCGCTTCGCCCAGCTGCGTATGCCGTCGCGCTCCATCTCGTCGAGCCAGCCGGCGGCATCCGGCGGCGTCACCGGCGAGCACGACACTGAGATGGTGCTGACGAGCTCCGGATGCGTCGCGGCAAGCGCCATCACGCTGATGCCGCCGCTCTTGCCGCCCACGACGTGCGCTCTCCCGCCGGCGAGCTCCCGAATCACCGTTGCGAGATCTTCGACGTAGCGCTCGGTCGTTACGCGGTAATCCTTCGCCATCGGCGTCGACTGGCCAAAGCCGCGCTGATCGATGCGCAGGACACGAAAGCGACGCGAAAAATGCGGCACCCACTGGCGCCACGCTTCGGTGCTTTCGGTAAAACCATGCACGAACAGCACCGTCTGCGGTTTGGTCCACGGATCGGTGTGGTCGTCTATGGTGTAATGCAGTTTGCAGTCCGGTACTTGCAGGTAAGGCATTGCAGCTCCTTGGGTGGCGTCCGGCGCTATTGCACTCGCACGCTGCTGTCTTTCAGTATCTTTGCCCACTTCGCGATGTCGGCCCGAATGATCGCGTCGAATTCGGCCGGTGTGTTGCCCATCGCCACCGCGCCTTCGCCGACCAGCAGCTTGCCGAACTCCGGCGAGCGCACGACTTTCACGATCTCCGCATGCAGCCGATCGATGATCGGCTTCGGCGTGCCGGCCGGCGCGAGCACACCGTTCCAGCCGCGCGCCTCGTAGCCGGGCACCGTTTCCCCGATCGCCGGCACGTCCGGCAGCACGGCGATCCTCTCCTTCGATCCCACGCCGAGCGCGCGCAGCCGTTCGGCCTTCACATGCGGCACCACCGTACCGGCAGAACCGATGAGATAGAAATCGATTTCGCTCGACATCAACGCCGTCAGCGCCTGCGGCGCGCCCTTGTATGCCACCTGCGTGAACTGAAAGCCGGCCGTCTTCCCCAGCAGGTCGGCAGCGAGTGAGCCCATGCTGCCTTTGCCCACCGAGCCGTGATTGAGCTGCCCCGGCTTTGCTTTCGCGATGGCGATGAGCTCCTTCACCGACCGCGCCGGAAACTGCGACGAGACGATCAGCACCGGGGCCACCGCGCTCACCATGGTAATCGGCGCAAACGCTTTTGCCGTATCGAAAGGGATGTCGGGGTACAAGCTTGGATTGACCGGATGCGAAGGAAACACCATCAGCAGCGTATAACCGTCGGGCGTCGCCTTTGCGACGATGTTGGAGCCCACGATGCCGCTCGCACCGGGACGATTGTCGATGATCACCTGCTGGCCGAGACTGGACGACAGCTTGTCCGCAACGCCCCGCCCGAGGATGTCCGTAATGCCCCCCGCACCGCTCGGAATGATCATCCGGATCGGCCGCGACGGATAGGCGTCGGCTGCCGTGGCTGCAGGGACCACCGCAAGCATCACCCATGCGGCGAGCAGCGCTCTTGTCGCTTTCATGAATCGCCTCCTCCGGGTCTTTCTATTTCCCTTTGAACACGGGCTTGCGCTTTTCCATGAACGCGCGCCGTCCTTCGACGTAATCCTCGCTCATGAAACAGGCCTCGACCGCGCGCGTGCAAAGCTCCACGTCGCGCTCGCTTTCGTCCTTCATGATTTCGATCAGGCAGTACTTCACCGCCGAGAGCGTGAGCGGGGCGTTCGTCACCAGCGTCTGCGCGTATTCGCGCACGTATTGCTCCAGCTCGGCGGCCGGCAGGACACGGTTGACGAGGCCCATCTCCTTCGCTTCCTGGGCGCTGAACTGGCGCCCGGTGTAGAAAATCTCGGCAGTGAATGCGGGACCCACGAGACCGACCAGCCGCTTCACGCCGGCATAGCGATAGCCCACGGAGAGCTTCGCTGCCGGGACGCCGAAGCGCGCGTCGTCGGACGCGATGCGCATGTCGCAGGCGATGGCGACCGAGAGACCGCCGCCCATGCAGTAGCCGCGAATCATCGCAATCGTCGGCTTCGGGCATTCGCGCAGCGCCTTGTTCGCGCGCTCCGAGATCGCGTCGCTCTCGCGCACGCCTTCGATCGTGGAGCGGTTCTTCTCGAACTGCGAGATGTCGGCGCCGGAGATGAACGCCTTGTCTCCCGCGCCCTGCAGGATCACGACGCGGACGTCCGGATCGCGCGAGTAGCTTTCCATCGCGGCAGTGAGGCCGAGATACATATCGCGCGACAGCGCATTGCGCTTCTCTGGATTGTTGAAAACGATCCGGCCTATGCCGTTTTCCTTGCGCGCGATGAGCTTCTCGGTGCCGGTGTCGAGTTCCATGCGGGTCTCCTCCTCAAAACGGCAAGTGTAGCGGACCGGCCGGTGGGCGGGGCCGTTGCGCTCACCATGCGGTCGCCTGCTGTACGTCATCGTCGGTCGCTGGGTATACTGACGCGCGCGCCGCCGGCAAGCCGACGAAAACCAGCGCGCTTTTCGACGCCACTGGAGGAGAACCGATGCACTGGCAGACGCGCCTTGCAACGCGGGTGGCTCGTTGCCGCTTGCGCCTTAGGCGCGGCAGCGCCCGCAGCAGAGGTGTCCCAGCTTCGGTATGCCTTCTCGTCAGGCAGGCCACCTCGAGGGTAGAGCGGTGAAGATCGATACGTTCAATCTCTACGAGAACCTGCCGGACGACACCGCGACCGAACAGGTCGTCGCATTGCTCTCGCGGCCCGGCTTGCGAATAGAGCGCATCGTGTCAAACGGCCAGGCGAGCCCGGAGGGCTATTGGTACGATCAACCGCAGTCGGAATGGGTCGTCATCGTGCGCGGGGCGGCGCGCCTGCGCTTCGAGGACGAGGAGCGCGATGTGGTCATGCAGGCAGGCGACTGGATCGACATTCCCGCACACCGACGCCACCGGGTCGAGTGGACCGATCCCGATACGCATACGATCTGGCTCGCCATACACTACGGCGGCGGCGAGGAGGAGGAAATTGATGAGCAGAAGCGGTCATAGCGTTGTCCGTCTATGGACATCGGTCATCGCCTTGTTGATTGCCGGCGTGCTCGCCGGTTGCGCACATCAAAGCCCCACTTCCCGCATCGATGTCGAGTCGCTCCTCAATGCCATCGCCATAGACGATGCCGGCCACCTGCGCGGGCTCGTCGATTCGGGCCAGGTCTCGGTGGACAGCCGGATTCCGGCGCCCGGCTATCCGGACGGCGCACCGCTCATCACGCTCGCCGCCCGCGATGGCGCACTCGCGACGCTGCGTTATCTCATTTCGGCAGGCGCCGACGTGAACGCTCCGACCCCGGTAGGCGAAACCGCGCTGATGCTCGCCGCGTTCTTCCCTTCCGACGAACGCGACGCACCGCTGCAGCAACGCTACGAGGAAGCGGTGCGCCTGCTGCTCGATTCCGGCGCGAACGTCGATAACCGCCCTCATCACTACACGGCACTGAGTTACGCCGCGTATCAGAACCGCCTGCGCATCGTGCGGTTTCTGCTGGCCCGCGGCGCGAAAGTGGACGGCGAGGTGTCCGGCGGCATCGCGTACGTGAACACGCCCCTCATGATGGCCGCCATGCAAGGTCATTACGATACGGCGGTGTCGCTGTTGCGCGCCGGCGCGAATCCCCGGATACGCGTTCATCACGGCCATACGGCGGCCGAGCTCGCCGCGAAATACAAGCACATGCATCTGGCGCAAGTGCTGCAGTGCGCGCAATCCCTGCGGGCCAACGAGACGTTCGAAGGGCGCTGTCGGTAAACCGAAAGCGCCGGGCGATCGCCCGGC
>JBLNBW010000327.1:0-34318 GCA_050260255.1 Rhodospirillaceae bacterium
GGTGTGCCGACTGGGTCTCGATCGATTCCGGCTGTTCGCCCGGCCTCGCGAGCGGCGGATTGCGCGGATCGTAAGCGCCGGTCTTAGCGTGCTCGGCAAAAGTGCGCGAGCGGTCGACAAGAAAGTCGAGCAGGTGATTGCGTATCCGGTAGTAATGCGGATGGCGGTGCATGTCGTGGCGTGTGCGTTCGCGCGGCAGCGTGTTGACCACGATCTCCGCGATCCGGGCGAATGGCCCGTTCGTCATCAGTACGATCTTGTCGGCGAGCAGTATTGCCTCGTCGACGTCGTGCGTAATCATGAATACCGTCTGCCGGGTTTCGGCGCAGATGCGCAGCACTTCTTCCTGCAGCACGCCGCGCGTGAGCGCATCGAGGGCGGAGAACGGCTCGTCCATGAGAAGCATCTTCGGCTCTATCGAAAGAGCCCGCGCAATGCCGACGCGCTGCTTCATGCCGCCCGACAGCTCGGCCGGCCGCTTGCTCTCCGAACCGGTGAGGCTCACGAGGTCGATGTAGCGCTGCACGTGCCGGGAAACCTCGGCGTCCCGCCATTCCGGCCACCGCGACTTCACCGCGAATGCGATGTTGCCGCGTACGGTCATCCAGGGCATCAGCGCGTGGCTCTGGAAGATCACTGCGCGGCCGAGGCTCGGCCCGGAAATTTCGCGGCCGCCGACGAAAACGTAGCCCGCGGACGCACTCTCGAGACCTGCCAGGATGTTCAGTATCGTCGTCTTGCCGCAGCCCGAGTGACCGATGAGACAGACGAATTCCCCGGCCTCGATCGTGAAGTGCAGGTTGTCGAAAACCGTCGTCGTCGTGCCGCGCGCCGCGTAGCGCTTGGCGATGCCTTCGACGCGTATCAGCGGATCGTTCATGGCGCTTCCTATTCCGGGAAAGTGACGAGTCTCGTGAGCCGGGCCAGCGCCATGTCGAGCAACATGCCGACGAGGCCGATGGCCAGTATTCCGCTGATGATGTTTGCGATGGACAGATTATTCCACTCGTTCCATACGAAATAGCCGATACCGGTGCCGCCGACGAGCATTTCGGCAGCGACGATCACCAGCCACGCGATCCCTATCGAAATGCGCATGCCGGTCATGATGGTCGGCGCTGCCGCGGGCAGGATCACGCGAAACGCCTTGCGAAGCGGCCCGACCTCCAGGGTGCGCGCGACGTTCAGCCATTCTTGCCGCACCGATGCCACGCCAAACGCAGTGTTGATGAGCATCGGCCACACCGAGCAGATGAAGATGACGAATATCGCCGACACGGCGCTGTCCTTCAGCGTGAACAGCGCGAGCGGCATCCACGCGAGCGGTGATATGGGCTTCAGTATCTGTATGAACGGATCCAGCGCGCGGTACACGAGCGGTGACATGCCAATCAGGAAACCGAGCGGTATCGCAGTCAACGCAGCGAGTAGGTATCCGGCAAGCACCCGCGCGATGGAATAGAGCAGCTGCAGCCCTATCCCCTTGTCGTTCGGTCCCTTGTCGTAGAACGGATCGGTGACGTGATGCCACAGCGTCCGTCCCACTTCTGCGGGTGTGGGCAGAGACGATTTCTGACCGGTCGCCGCCGCACCGCCAACGAGCTTGGCGTACTCGTCGCTCACGACCTCGGGCCGCTGCTCGGTGCGCGTGGCCGCATGCCAGCCGCCGAGGAACACGAGCAGCAGAATCAGCGTGAGCAGCGGCGCTCCCCAATATTGCAGGCGCTTCATGGTTGGCCTGCCCTCATGCCGTGCGCCGGATCGGGAAGCTCGCGATGTAGGAATCGGGCTTCGCCGAGTCGAATTCCTTGCCCATGACGACGATCTTCTTGCTCGTCGACGCAGGCGGCTTGAGCCCGGCCTCGTTCATGAGCCGCGCCGCGTCCGTGGCGAGGAACACGTCGCGTGCGACTTTTGCGTAATCCACATCGCCTTTCACCTGGCCCCAGCGCTTCATCTGCGTGAGTATCCACGTCGCAAACGATTGCCACGGGAACGGATCGAAATCGATGCGATTCGGCTCTTTGCGTACGTTGCCAAGACCGTCGGCGAACGTGCCGGTCAGCACCTGCTCCACCACCGTCACCGGCTGATTGAGATAGTTCGCCGGCGCGATCGCCTCTGCGATCTGCTTGCGGTTTTCCAGCTTGGTCGCGAACGCCGTCGCTTCCATGATGGCCCGCAGCAGTGCGCGGTAGGTGTTCGGATACTGCGTAATGAACTCCTTGCTCGCAGCGAACGCGCAACACGGGTGCCCGTCCCAGATGTCCTTGGAAAGCACGTGTATGAAGCCCACGCCGTCGTACACTGCCCGCTGGTTGACCGGATCCGGCGCGAGAAATCCGTCGATGTTGTCCGCGCGCAAATTTGCGACCATCTCAGGTGGAGGCACCGAGCGGATCTGGATATCCCGGTCCGGATCGAGTCCATGCTCCGCAACGTAGTAGCGCAGCAGGTAGTTGTGCATCGAGTAGTCGAACGGCACGGCAAACTTGAAGCCCTTCCACTGCTTGGGATCGCGCTTGTCCTTGTGCTTCATAGCTAGCGTGATCGCCTGGCCGTTGATGTTCTCCACCGCGGGAACGGTATAAGGCAGCGGCCGCGCGCCTACGCCCATCGTGATGGCGAGCGGCATGGGCGAGAGCATGTGGGCCGCGTCGTATTCCTTGTTGATCGTCTTGTCGCGTATCACCGCCCAGCCGGCCGTCTTCACGACGTCGACGTTCAACCCCTGCTTAGCGTAGTAGCCCATGGGCTGGGACATGATGATCGGCGTCGCGCACGTGATCGGAATGAAGCCGACCTTGATAGACTGCTTTTCTATTCTGCCGACACCCTGTGCGAATGCTTCGCGTGCCGCGCCCAGTGGAAACAGCTGTGAGACGGCGGCGATCGCTGTGTTCACGCCGACGGCCTTGAGGAAACGCCGCCGCGCCGCATCGACCGGAAAAAGCGCCCGCATGACGGCGGCATCCACGGTGCGGGCGGCGAGCCGGTCGTCATCACCAGGAGCCCCATCGCACGCCGCCGCGCTGGCGTGCCGACCGCAGGCGCATCCGCTCGCAAGCGGTGCATCGGGATCGTATGGGTCCGAGAACATCGACATAGTCTTCCCCCGTAAAGGTTTGTTGGAAGGCGCCGGTTGCAGTACCCATGCCATCGCGCTTCTCGCGTGCCGTGCCGCGTGCGCAAAGTTCTGTATTTGCGACCCTAATGCGCATCCCGTGCGCGAGCAGCAACTTGTTTCAATCGCCTGTAGCGGCACGACGGCTGCACGTTCTTAGTGCCCCGCGCACCGATACCGGGCGCCGCATCGAAATGCGATAATCCGCCGTCTCGCAGCGAAAACAACAAGCGATCGCCACCCTAACCAAAATCTGCCGCTCCTATCGATGACCGCTCGACACGTCTACGCTGCCTGCCTCGCTCTTGCCTGGATATTGCCGGGTCTTATCGGACACGATCCATGGAAACCGGACGAGGCATACACCTTCGGCGTGGTGTACGAGCTCTTGAGGGGTGGGTCGTGGATCGTGCCGCATCTCGCAGGCGAGCCTTACATCGACGCGCCTCCGCTTTTTCACTTGACTGCCGCCGTCATGGCCCGCCTGCTCAGTCCGCCGCTTGCCCTGCACGACGCGGCGCGCATGGCGACCGGCCTCTACATGGGTCTCACGCTTCTTTTCTGCGGCCTAGCCGGCCGCGAGCTTCACGGGCGCGGATTCGGCACGGTATCGATGCTGTTGCTACTCGGCGCTTTCGGACTCGTCATTCGCAGCCACCAACTCATCACCGACGTGGCCGCGCTCGCCGGTTTCGCCGTCATGTACTATGGCTGGGCTCTGTCCACGCGCAGTCTGTGGGGCGGCGTATGGCTGGGCACCGGCCTCGGCGTCATCTTCATGTCGCAAGGCGTGCTCGCAACGGGCATCGCAGCGGCCATATCGCTTGCGCTGCCCATCGTTCACAGGGACTGGCGCACGATGAAGTACGGGGCGAGCGCCGTCCTTGCAGTCCTCTTCGCCGCGCCTTGGCTCGTGATCTGGCCGATGCTGCTCCACGCGGAAGCGCCGGCCGTCTTCGAGCTTTGGCTCAACCAGGAACTCAGTCCGGGGCTTTTCGCTACCGACGAGCTCGCGTTCTACGTCGGCATACTGCCGTGGTATGGCTGGCCTCTGTGGCCGCTTGCGCTGTGGGCATTGTGGTGCACCGCGCGGCAGCGGAAGTTCGACGCGGGAATCGCCCTCCCCGTCGTGGGGGTCTTCATCACGCTGCTTGTACTCACGTTCACTTCGTACAAGGGCGAGCTGCACGCGTTGCCGGTGCTCCTGCCGCTCGCACTGCTAGGCACGCCCGCCGTAGCGAGCCTGCGTCGCGGTGCGACGAACGGCTGGTACTGGTTCGGCATCATGGGATTTACGTTTTTCATCGTGGTCGCCTGGTTTTACTGGTCGGCGCTCGAACTTGGCGTGCCGGCGCGCCTGCATGCGCATCTGCATCGCTTGCAGCCCGGATACACGCCAGGCTTTCGCTGGCTGCCTTTCGTCATAGGCGTCGCGTACACGATCGCCTGGTTTGCCGTCCTCGTTCGCTTGAAACGCAGCCCGGAGCGCCCGGCGATCGTATGGGCTTCAGGCGTTACTGCAGTGTGGGCGTTGCTTGCGGTGCTGTTCGTCGGCTGGCTGGACACGGGCAAGAGCTATCGCTCGATGATCGCGAGCCTTGAGGCGGCGTTGCCGCGCCACTACCGGTGCATTGCGAGCGCCAATGTCGGCGAGCCGCAACGCGCAATGCTGCAGTACTTCGCCGACATCGAAACGCGCCGAGTGGGATATCGCCCCGACGCGGCAGCGTGCGATCTCATGCTGGTGCAGGGACGGCCGGGCGCGGAGGAAAGACCGCCAGGCCCGTGGCGTCGCATCTGGGAAGGCAACCGCCCCGGCGACAAGGCCGAGCGGTACCGGCTCTACCAGCGTAGTGGCGAACGACACGGCAGCCGCTGAAAGCGCGGTCGCGAATCTTTCGCACCGCCGGCAGTCGAAGCCACTTCCTCGTTCGGACCGCGAAACCATGAAAGACTCACTCCAGCGATTTCTTTTCGAGCATGTGCCGGTACGCGGCGAGCTCGTCCATCTCGACGCGACGTGGCACGCAGTGCTCGAGCGTCATGACTACCCCGAGCCGTTGCGCAAAGTGCTGGGCGAGCTCATGGCCGCAGCGGCGCTGCTCGCGGCGACACTGAAGTTCGAAGGATCGATCATTCTGCAGTTGCATGGCAGCGGCCCGGTGACACTCATCGTCGTCGAATGCACCAGCGAGCAGACACTGCGCGCCACGGCGAAATGGAACGGGGAGCTCCAGGGCGACGACCTGCCCGCGCTCCTCGGGACGGGCCGCTTCGTCATCACGCTCTCGCCCACGAGCGGCAAGCAAACGTACCAGGGGGTGGTCGATCTCGAGGGACGGACGGTCGCCGCCTGCCTCGAGCACTACATGGGTCACTCCGAGCAGCTGCAAACGCGTTTGTGGCTCGCTTCGGACGACGCACGCGCGGCTGGCATGCTGCTGCAGCAGACGCCGGGCCGTTGCGACGACGATACGGACGGATGGACACGCGTGTGCCACCTCGGCAATACGCTGACCGCCACCGAGCTGCTCGATCTGCCACCCGAAGTCCTGTTGCACCGGCTCTACCACGAAGACGACGTCCGCATCTTCGAGCCGCGCCCCGTGTCATTCCGCTGCTCGTGCTCAACGCAACGCGTCGTATCGATGCTGCGCATGCTGGGCCGCGACGAAGTACGCTCGATCGTGGCAGAGCGAAACACTGTCGACGTGACCTGCGATTTCTGCAACAAGCGCTATTCCTTCGATGCCGTCGACGCCGAGCAGGTGTTCGCCGGCGAAGCGATCGCAGTCGCGGGCCGCACCCGCCACTAGGCGGATTGCTGTGTTGCACCATGCGCCTCGACACGATTTCGGCGCAGGCGTAAACTGACCTTACTTCGGTTTCAGAGCCCTCCCCAAAGCATATTTTCTTTCCGGATCAAAGACGTAAGGAGATCCACATGAGCAACGGACGGCAAGTCGTGGTATTGGCTGGCGCACGCACGGCAATCGGCGATTATGGCGGTGCACTCAAAGACGTACCGCCAACTGAATTGGCGGCGCACGTCATTCGCGAAGCGGTGAAAAGAGCCAAGATCGAGCCACGGCAGGTGCAGCAGCTGGTGGTCGGCAACGTAATCCACACCGAAGCAAAAGACATGTATTTGTCGCGTGTCGCGTGCATACGTGCCGGCCTGCCCGAAGAGACGACTGCGTTGACGGTGAACCGCCTTTGCGGCAGCGGCATGCAGGCCATCGTCAGCGCGGCGCAGGCGATCCAGCTTGGCGATGCCGACGTGACAGTCGGCGGTGGTACCGAATCGATGAGCCGCGGCGGTTATCTGCTGCCGACCTTGCGTTGGGGCCAGCGCATGAACGACGGTGGCACGGTAGACATGATGGTCGGTGCGCTTACCGATCCGTTCGACGCGGTGCACATGGGCATTACGGCCGAAAATCTCGCCGAGCGCTGGAAAATCAGCCGTGAACAGCAGGACGAGTTCGCCGTCGAAAGCCACCGCCGCGCGATCAATGCGATCGACAAGGGCTATTTCAAAGAACAGATAGTTCCGATCGAGCTCAAGACCCGCAAAGGGACCACGGTGTTCGACCGCGACGAGCATCCGCGCGCCGACGCGACGATGGAAGCCATGGCCAAGCTGAGAGCCGCATTCAAGAAGGACGGCACGGTGACGGCCGGAAATGCTTCCGGGATCAACGATGGCGCTGCAGCCGTCGTGCTGATGGAACAGAATGCCGCCGAGAAAGCGGGGCTCAAGCCGATGGCTCGCCTCGTGGCCTATGGGCTCGCCGGCGTCGACCCCAAAATCATGGGAATAGGCCCTGTGCCGGCCTGCCAACGGGCTTTGCAGAAGGCAGGCCTCGGTGTAGATGACATGGACGTCATCGAATCGAATGAAGCCTTCGCCGTTCAGGCGCTCGCGGTGGCGTGCGATCTCAAGCTGGATCCCAAGAAGACCAATCCGAACGGCGGCGCGGTAGGTCTCGGCCATCCCATAGGGGCAACCGGCGCAGTGCTGACGGTGAAAGCGCTCTATGAGCTGCAGCGCATCGGCGGGCGCTACGCGCTCGTCACGATGTGTATAGGCGGCGGACAAGGCATTGCCGCCGTGTTCGAGCGTATGGAATAAAACATGCGGATCGGCCGGTGGCCCGCTGCCACCGGTGGCAACGCGCGTCTTACGCCTTTCCCGGGTCTTTCGTTCCCGCGGCCAAGGATTCGAGCGCGGCTTTCTGCATCTCGAGCGTCTTCACCGTCATCTGCACCAGGCCGACGTTCATCGACAGCCAGTTTTCGACGGTTTTCAGCTCGGCAATCTTCTTTTCGAGCTCCAACACGCTCGCAGTAGGCAATGGAACCCCCGGCATGGGGAACATCATGGGGTTCCACATTTTCTGCATCATCTCTAGGAAGTCTTTGGGAAACTGCGGCTCGGCCATGGGAGGCTCCTCGGTCGCGCGATGGAGTCATGATGGCAGGCCGCGTGCCGGGGAGCAAACGCGGCCGGAAACGCAACGCTGCGGTGCGCTGCAGGCGCACCGGGACACGCGGTCAGATCGGCGTTGCGTCCGGGTTCACGTCACGGTTCGGCCGCTTCGGCGCACCAACGCGCGTTCCGGGGCGGCTCACGACCTGCTGCAGGCGCTGCTTTTCGGTCATGACCTTGTTCGTGTACAGATCTTCGGCGTCGTTGAGCGCGCCCGCATACATCTGGAGCGCCGCGTTCACGCTGCCCGTCCGCGCGATGTATTCCTTGAGGATCTGCGATCCGACCAGGATATTGGTCTGGGGGTCGAACACGGATTCCTCACCGCCGTAGCCCTTCAGCTTATCGGTATGGTACTTCGGAATCACCTGCATGAGCCCTTTCGCGCCGGCCATGCTTTCCGCGATCGGGTTGAACCGGGACTCCACGGCCATGACGGCGATAATCAGCAGTGGATCTATGCCGATCTGGCGGCCAGCCTTATGGGCCATGCCGACGAGGTTGAAGATCATCCGCTCGGACACCTTGTATTTCCGGGCAAGAAATGCCGCGAGAGCCTGATAACGGCTTTCCTCGGGGTGTGCTACAGCCGGGGCCGCGGGTTCGGCGGCAGGGGCCGGCGAAGCCGGCTGTTCGATCATGGACAACATGTCGGGCGCGGCGCCGGCGAACACTTGCTCACGAGACGGTTCCTCGCCCACGGTGAAGAGGGCGTATGCGGAAGCGGCGGAAAGCACAGCGAGAACAACGAGAGTGCCGCGCATCGGACGGGCACGGGTGCCGGCGTGGCGGAGGAGTTTTTGTAGCCGGTCAAAGACTGATTTTGCGCGCATGCAAAATCTCCTTCTTAGTGTTAGTCGGCGAGCGCGCAACGGCGCACGCCTCCCTGTTACCTTGCTCCGGTAACTCGTGTATTCCTCTTTCCCCTGACGCCCCGGACAACCACAATAGCTGGGGGCTAAACGGCTAAATAGAACTAATTCTAGTGGTCAGCGGCCCGGTGTGCAACCTTACAAACCAACCGGCCGCTGCGGAGAACTGCCTGATGGCGGGCGTACTCTAGGGGGTCCCCCCGCCTTTGTCAAATGCCGATCTTTCGCCGCCCGACCGGCCTGCGGCCCGTTCCCGCCACCGTTCGAGCTCCTGTTCGTACCGTTCCAGCTGCTGCCAGTACGTGTCGTATACGCAAGGGTCGCACCCGCTTCCGCAGCACTGCCACGGCTCGGGCTCGACGGGCGGCACCGGCGGCGCTGAGTGGCAAGGATCGGTCATGTCGGTAAGACCATAGCGTCGGGCATTAAGTGCGGACGCGAAGTATGGAGGGCCGAAGACGGCCGTGCAACCGGGCGAGTGTCTCGATGTCCTCGCTTGAATGGCGCGAGAACCGACGTTTATACTGAATTCGAGCATTCTCCGCGGCGCGCTTCCGTAATCCCGCCCATCCCTCAATCGTCCCGTCATGCAGGAGCCCGATCATGCCCAGGTACCAACCGGAGTCGATCAGAACCGTCGCGTTGCTCGGTCATGGCGCGGCTGGCAAAACCACGCTAGTGGAGGCATTGCTGCACCGTTCCGGGGCAATAGGCGCCATGGGAAGCGTGGAAAAAGGGTCGACGGTGTGCGACTTCGACGCGCTGGAAAAGACATACCAGCACTCCTTGTATTCCTCGCTCGTGCATCTGCACCATGGCAACACCCGTATTCATATCGCCGATACGCCCGGACTGCCGGACTTCGTCGGACGTGCCTTGGGGGTGCTGCCGGCGGTCGAGACCGCGGCCATCGTCGTGAACGCGGCGAGCGGGATCGAAATGATGACGCGTCGCCTGATGGACGAAGCGAAGCGCCGGGGTCTATGCCGCATGATCATCGTCAACAAGATCGATGCGGAAAACGTCGACCCGGAGGATCTGCTCGGGCGTATCCAGGCAGCGTTCGGCAAGGAATGCCTGCCGATCAATCTTCCCGCCAGCGGAGGAACGCGGGTCGTAGACTGCTTTTTCAACCCGTCGGGAGAGTCCGACTTCTCGTCAGTCGCCGCTGCGCACCGCGCTCTGGTCGACCAAGTAGTCGAAGTCGACGAGCAGCTCATGTCCCGATATCTGGAACAGGGCGAAATAAGCCCGACAGAGCTGCACGCGCCGTTCGAACAAGCGCTGCGTGACGGCCATCTCATCCCGGTCTGCTTCGCCTCCGCACGCAACGGCGCCGGCATCAGCGAGCTGCTCGATGTGTTCGTAAAGCTGCTGCCGAACCCGACCGAAGGCAATCCGCCCCAGTTCCTGAAAGGCGAAGGGCCGGCGGCGCAGCCCATCAGTGCTACACCGGATCCGAAGAAGCATGTTCTCGCTCACGTCTTCAAAGTGATGATGGATCCGTTCGTCGGCAAGGTGGGCCTCTTCCGCGTGCATCAGGGCACCGTCACGCGGGACACGCAGTTGTTCGTGGGCGACGGACGCAAGGCTTTCAAGATCGCCCATCCGTACTTGCTACGCGGCAAGGATTTCATCGAGGTGGAAGCGCTCTTGCCCGGCGATATCGGAGCCGTGGCAAAGGTCGAGGAGATCCATTTCGATGCCGTGCTGCACGATTCGCACGATGAGGATCATATCCATCTCGCGCCACTCGCGTTCCCCTTGCCCATGCACAGCCTCGCCATCGAGCCGAAGCGCCGCGGCGACGAGCAACGGATTTCCGAAGCGCTGCAGAAGCTGTGCGCGGAGGATCCGACGATCCACGTCTCGCATCATGCGGGCAGCAACGAAACGGTCATCAGCGCAGTCGGTGAACTGCATATGCGCTGCGTGCTCGATCGCCTACAGCAGCACTTCCATGTCGAAGTGAACACGAAACCGCCGCGCATTCCCTACCGCGAGACCATCACGGCACGCGCTGAGGGCCACCATCGCCACAAGAAGCAGACCGGCGGCGCAGGACAATTCGGCGAGGTGTATCTGAAGATCGAGCCGCTGCCTCGCGGAACGGGCTTCGAATTCGTCGACCAGGTGAAAGGCGGCGTTATCCCGACCCAGTACATACCCGCGGTGGAAAAAGGCGTGCGCCAGGTTCTCGACGCGGGCCCGGTGGCGGGTTACCCGATGCAGGACTTGCGCGTCATCGTCTATGACGGCAAGCATCATCCGGTAGACTCCAAGGAGGTCGCTTTCGTGGCCGCGGGCAAGCGCGCATTCATGGATGCCATATCGAAGGCTAAGCCGATCGTGCTCGAGCCCATTGTCGACATGGAGGTCACCGCACCCGAGGCGAATATGGGCGACATCGCCGGCGACATATCCTCCAAGCGCGGTCAGATACTGGGGACCGACACGATGGGCGCCGGAACGCTGGTCATCAAGGCGCAAGTGCCGTTGTCGGAGCTCAACAACTATCAGGCTCGGCTGAAGTCCGTCACTGCCGGGCAAGGCTCCTACTCATTGCAACTGTCCCATTACGAGCCGGTGCCACCGAACCTGCAGAAGGAACTCGCGGAGCAGCACGCGAAGACCGCGCACGTCGAGCAGGACTGATTCTCAACATAACACTATCGCCGCATTGCGGACGCGAAGGGCTGCGTCCGCGACGGCACGCGCAGTAAACACATGGATGAGATCGTACTTAAGGGCATGGCGAAATGGCCCAATGTCCCGGCAGTTTACGGATGGCTGTCGCTCGACCGGCGCGGCAACTGGCTGCTCAAGGACGAGAAGATTTCGAACCCGACAGTCACCGCGTTCATCGGACGCAACTACGAGCACGACGACCAAGGCCGCTGGTTTTTCCAGAACGGGCCACAGCGCGTCTTCGTCGACCTCGAGTACACTCCCTTCGTCTATCGAGTAACGGCTGGCGTGAGCGAAGCGCTCGAGTTCGAAACGCACACCGGAAAGCGGACCCACAATGCCGTCTCGGCGTGGCTGGACGAACAAGGCGTGTTCCTGCTCGAGACCGATCTCGGCATAGGGCTCGTCGATGATCGAGACCTTCATCTCATCTTGAACGCACTGGTCGCGGCGAGCAGCAAGCGATTCGACGAAGACGACATCGCGGCGCGCCTGCACGGACTCGAACTCGGTGAGGATGCAGGCATTTATTTGAGGGCGTCGCAGGCAAACATACCGGTCTGCGCCATTCTCTCTCGCGATGTCGCGAAGCGATTCGGATTCGCACCGCATCCGACGGATGAAGCGCCCCGCACGACGCCGTAGATAGCGTTGCTCTCTGCGCTGTATCCGCACATGATGCCGAGCGCAGCAGTGCATGCGAACGCGGAATTCCGATAGCGAAGGACTATCGGCCGCGGAGTATTATTAGGTGCGCATGAACGCGAGCGGAGAGCCGCGGCGGGTCCGCGTTGTGATACAACCTTCGCTATAGCGTCTTGTTTTTAAGCTCTTTTCAGCAGGTAAAACCACAATTCAGCCGTACGCCTTGCCGGCCCGGTACAGATTCTGTATCTTTAGCGGCCTGCTGTTCCGCCATCGAAATCCGATGCTCGCAGCAAGCAGCCGGAACTCCATCCGGCCGCCCGGCGAGCAGGCTGTCAGGGCCGGCTTCCCATGGGAAATGGCCATGCGCCCGGTATAGCGATCGGTCGGGGCGCCGCAGGGGCTACAACCGCCGGAGGAACTTGAGCCGGTGATTGGAGCCCCAGACGCCTCTCAGGAGCTGCGGACTTTTTCTTGGCTGCTTTTTTCTTAGCCGACTTTTCAGTCGGCTTTTTTTTGGCCGCTGCCGGCTTCTTCGCCGCTTTATTAGGCGTCGATTTTTGGGCGGGCCGCGCGACGCCTTTCGCTACCTTCTTCTTTCCCGCGCTGGCCGCTTTGCGCGCCGTCGCTCTCTTTTTTGCGGCGGGCTTCTTACGCGCCACTTTCTTCTTCACCGAAGCCCGGCTTGCCGCCTTCCCGCCCTTCTTCACGGCTTTCGTGGCCGCCTTTTTCTTGCCACTGCGCTTCTTAGCTTTCGCCATGCTTTGTCTCCTGTCCTGATGCTTCCGTTGCGGTTCCGTCCTCGCGCCGTTTCATGTGCGTCAAGGACCGCACGCCGCTCTAATGCAAAGCGGCGTGCGAGTTGCTCATGATGTCGCGGTACAACGCTTCGGGGTCTATGTGAATACCGCCTTCCCACGTGATGACGTTCGCGATCGGATCTATCGCAACGCGGGAAAAGCGCTCTGCGCTGCTCAAGGCGCCGAACGGCATCGTCTCTATGAGATCGGCGAGATAGACACGACCTTCGACGCCATCGTCGAACCTCAACCACAGCGTGTAATTCTCCTCGGCTCGCAGTTCCATGACCATATGCAAGCTGCTGCGGCGCCACCGGTAACGGCGGTTAAGTAAGCTCATTGCCAAGAGTGTTCCTCCACTCGGTCGCACTTCGACGCACGAAAAGAAGCAGGCGGCGCGAGCCTGCACCTTCGTCCAGGCCCATCGCCGCCCGCGTCGCCAACATCTGCAGTTTCTTCAGCCGCAAACTCCCGTCAATCCCACGACAGCGCGCCACCCGTCTGATACTCCGTGACGCGCGTTTCAAAGAAGTTCTTCTCCTTCTTGAGGTCGATCATCTCGGCCATCCACGGGAATGGGTTGCCGGCGCCCTCGAACAGCGCTTCAAGGCCGATCTGCTGCGCACGCCGGTTCGCGATGAACCGCAGATATTCCTTGAACATCGATGCGTTGAGTCCGAGCACGCCGCGCGGCATGGTGTCCTCGGCATAGCGATATTCGAGCTCGACCGCTTTTCTGAACAGCTCGCGCAACTCTTCGCGGAACTCGGAAGTCCAGAGATGCGGATTCTCGAGCTTGATCGTGTTCACGAGGTCTATGCCGAAATTGCAATGCATGGACTCGTCGCGAAGGATGTACTGATATTGCTCCGCCGCACCGGTCATCTTGTTCTGGCGGCCGAGCGCCAGTATCTGCGTGAAGCCCACATAGAAGAAGAGCCCTTCCATCAGGCACGCAAAGACGATGAGGCTCTTCAGCAGCTTCTGGTCCGCTTCCGGCGTGCCGGTCCGGAACGAAGGATCGGTGAGCGTATCGATGAACGGAATGAGAAACTCATCCTTCCCGCGTATCGACGGAATCTCATGGTAGGCATTGAAGACCTCCGCCTCGTCGAGTTGCAGGCTTTCGACGATGTACTGGTACGCGTGCGTGTGTATGGCTTCTTCGAACGCCTGGCGCAGCAGATACTGCCGGCACTCCGGCGCCGTGATATGGCGGTATGTGCCGAGCACGATGTTGTTCGCAGCAAGCGAATCGGCCGTGACGAAGAATCCGAGGTTGCGCTTCACGATGCGGCGCTCGTCCTCGGTAAGACCGCGCGGGTCTTTCCACAACGCGATGTCGCGGCTCATCTGGATCTCCTGCGGCATCCAATGGTTTGCGCACGCGTTGAGATACTTTTCCCATGCCCATTTGTACTTGAACGGAACGAGCTGGTTGACGTCCGTCTGACCGTTGATCACGCGCTTGTCGGCGACATTGACGCGGCGAAAGGCAGCCGGCTGCTCCTCCGCTGCGGGCGCGGGACGCCCCGCCGGAATTACCGGCTGCAGACCGAGCTGCACGCCATTTGCGTTATTTTCGAACTGAAGCATGTCTGTCTCCTTGGTTTCGCTTATTGGCACGCTTCGCATTCGGGATCGTCGATCGCGCAGAACTTCGGCTCGGCGTCGGCCGCGTCGCCGGTCGGCACCGCGTTGAGCTGACCCGCCTTGACCGTCGATTTTTCAGCCGAAGTGGCGCCCAGCGTTCTCAGGTAATACGTCGTCTTCAGTCCTCGCAGCCACGCAAGCTTGTAGGTTTCGTCAAGCCGCTTGCCGGATGCGCCGGCCATATAAATATTCAGCGACTGCGATTGATCCACCCACTTCTGCCGGCGCGCGGCGCATTCCACCAGCCACGTGGGCTCGATCTCGAACGCGGTGGCATAAAGCTCGCGGATCTCCGGCGGTATGCGATCGATGCGCGCCAGTGACCCGTCGAAATACTTGAGGTCGGCGATCATCACCTCGTCCCACAAATTGAGCTTCTTCAGGTCACGCACCAGGAATTCGTTGACCACGGTGAACTCGCCGGACAGATTCGACTTCACGTACAGATTCTGGTACGTCGGCTCTATGCATTGAGAGAGCCCGGTGATGTTCGCGATGGTCGCGGTGGGCGCGATGGCGATGCAGTTGGAATTACGCATGCCCACCTGCTTGATGCGCTTGCGCAGGGCATCCCAGTCGAGCGCCGACGATGCGTCGCATTCGACGTAGCCGCCGCGTTGCTCGGCGAGCAGCTTGAGCGTATCGAACGGAAGGATGCCGCGGTCCCAGAGCGATCCGCGGAACGTCGAGTACGCGCCGCGCTCCTCCGCCAAGTCGGTCGACGCCCAATACGCGGTGTATGCGATCTGCTCCATCGAGCGGTCCGCAAACTCCACTGCGGCTTGCGAGCCGTACGGCACGCGCAGCATGTGCAGGCAGTCCTGGAAGCCCATGATGCCGAGTCCGATAGGACGATGCTTGAAGTTGGAATTGCGCGCCTTGTTGACCGAATAGAAATTGAGGTCGATGACGTTGTCTAGCATGCGCATTGCCGTGCCGACAGTGCGCTTCAGCTTTTCCATGTCCATACGACCGGTCGACATGTCGAGATGCGCCGGCATGTTGACCGAGCCGAGATTGCATACGGCGATCTCATCGGCCCCTGTGTTCAGCGTAATCTCGGTGCAGAGGTTCGAGCTGTGAACGACGCCGACGTGCTGCTGAGGCGAGCGCAGATTGCACGGATCCTTGAACGTAATCCATGGATGCCCCGTTTCGAAGAGCATCGTGAGCATCTTTCGCCACAGTTGCACGGCGGGAAGCTTCTTGTAGAGTTTCAGCTCCCCGCTTGCGCATTTCGCCTCGTAATCCAGATACGCTTTTTCGAACGCAGCGCCGTATTTCTCGTGCAGGTCGGGGACATCGGAAGGCGAGAACAGCGTCCACTCGCCGTTCTCCATGACGCGCTTCATGAACAGGTCCGGTATCCAGTTCGCCGTGTTCATGTCGTGCGTGCGACGCCGATCGTCGCCGGTGTTCTTGCGAAGCTCGAGAAATTCCTCGATGTCCAGGTGCCAGGTCTCGAGGTACGAGCACACCGCACCCTTGCGCTTGCCGCCCTGGTTGACGGCGACCGCCGTGTCGTTGACCACCTTCAGGAAGGGAACTACGCCCTGCGACTTGCCGTTCGTGCCCTTGATGTGGCTGCCGAGCGCTCGCACCGGGGTCCAGTCGTTGCCCAAGCCGCCCGCGTACTTCTGCAGCATCGCGTTTTCCTTGATGGCTTCATAGATGCCGTCAAGGTCGTCGGAAACTGTCGTGAGATAGCAGCTTGCGAGCTGAGAGCGCCGCGTGCCGGAGTTGAACAGCGTCGGCGTAGAGCTCATGAAATCAAAGCTCGAGAGTACGTTGTAGAACTCTATCGCCCGCGCCTCGCGCTGGCTTTCCGGCTCGTTGAGCGCAAGCCCCATGGCGACGCGCATGAAGAAGATCTGCGGAAGCTCGATCCGCCGCCCCTGAATATGCAGGAAATAGCGGTCGTAAAGTATCTGCAGGCCCAGATAGGTGAACTTGAGGTCGCGGTTCGCGTCGAGAGCCGCGCCCAGGCACTTGAGGTCGTACCGTGCGAGGCGCTCGTCGAGCAGCTCGGCGGCTATGCCTTGCCGCACGAACTCCGGCAAATAGTCGGCATAGCGCGTGGACATTTCCTGGTGCGTCACTTCCTCGCCCAGCGTCTCCATGCGCAGGGTGTGCAGCAGCAGTCGGGCAGTCACGTAGCTGTAGCCCGGGTCCTGCTCGATGAGACCGCGCGCTGCGAGTATCAGGGACTTGCGAACTTCGTCCATCGGCACGCCGTCGTACAGATCGCGCTGCATCGCCTCGAGGACGGGTTGCGCGCTTACTTCTGCGCCCAGACCCTGGCATGCGTTTTCGACCAACGCGGTAATCCGCGCGAGATCGAGCGGACGCGTCACACCGTTGTCGGAGACGTTGATCGTGTGCGCTTGCGCGTCGGCGACGGCCGGTTGCGCTTCGCGCTGCTTCGCGCGCTCACGTGCCCGCTCTTCGCGATAAAGCACGTACGCGCGTGCGACGTTGTGCTCGCCGGCACGCATCAGGGCGAGTTCCACCTGGTCCTGGATGTCTTCGATATGGAACGTCCCACCAGACGGCTGCCGGCGCACCAGCGCCTTGATCACGTTCTCGGTGAGCATAGCCACCTGCTCGCGCACCCGGGCGGAAGCCGCTCCCGTACCGCCATTGACGGCAATGAACGCCTTGGTCATGGCGATGGCGATTTTGGACGGCTCGAGGCCGACGACTGCACCGTTGCGTCGGATGACCTTGTGCCCGGCCGATGCCGCGTCCGCGGCTACGGGATGCAGGTCGGGAACAGGAAATTCCGGCGAGGGCAGCGGCTCGGCCGTCCCGGTGGCTATTTGCATAGGCTAACTCCTTCTATCAATTATGTTTTTTAACTACATGGAAGGGTTGGTACCCTCCTCCGCAAAACCACTAGATGTTGTGGTTCCTGATGCGTGTCGATCAAATTCTAGTACCCGGCTTTTTTGAACGCAATAGGCTGGGGCTTCTTTTTAAAGAACCCCAAGACATTGGGGATAGACCCCGCGGACACGAGCCGCCGCATACGCGGCCGTCGGCAAGAAAGGTAGAAGGGGAAGACAAAAAAGCGCTCAGCGGAGTCCGGCGAGCGACCGGTAACGCGGCCAGTCGAAAAACGGTCCAGGATCGGTTTTGCGGCCCGGCGCTATATCGGAGTGGCCTACGACCTCCGCGATGGGATAGCGCCCCGCGAGCGCTCTCGTAAGGGCCGCGAGCGCCTCGTATTGAAGGTCTTCAAAGCACCGATCGTCGCAGCCTTCCAGTTCGACACCTACCGAGAAGTCATTGCAGCGGCTGCGTCCACGCCAGCAGGAAGCACCGGCATGCCAAGCGCGCTTCTCGCAGGATACGAACTGAATGATGTCACCCCCGCGCCTGATGAAAAAATGAGCCGAGACGCGCAGGTCCGCGATCGCCCGGTAGTACGGGTGAGCCTCCGGGTCCAACCGATTCATGAATAAATCCGCGACCCCGCCACCGCCGAATTCGCCGGGCGGCAGGCTGATAGCGTGGACCACGAGGAGCTCGACACGGCAATCGGCTGGGCGATCGTCGAAATTCGGCGAAGGCAGATAGCACACGCCTTGCGCAAGGCCCTCTTCGTCGATCACGTATCCGGCGGACATCAATCTTTCGCGTCCAGCTCGTCCTTGATGCCGAGGCGTTCCATGCGGTAGCGCAGCGCACGAAACGTGATGCCAAGTAACTTCGCCGCCGCGGTTCGGTTGTAGCGCGTCTGCTCGAGAGCCTCGTAAATCGCTTTGCGTTCGATCGCATCTAGCCGCTCCTGCAACGGCAGGCTCGACACATCGGCCGGCTCCGGAGCGCGGCGCGCGACGATCTGCAGCTCTTGCGCCTGTATCTCGTCCCCCGTCGTGAGCGCTATCGCACGTTCAAGTACGTTTTCCAGCTCGCGCACGTTGCCCGGGAATTCATATGAGCACAGCGCATCGAGCGCGTCGGGCGACAAGCGGAGATTCCGCCCGCCGGCAGCGTGTTTCTTCAATATCGCGGCAGCAAGACGGGGTATGTCCTCGGGCATTTCGCGCAGGCTCGGCATGCGCAGTTCGATGACGTTGAGACGGTAATACAGGTCCTGCCGAAACGCTCCGCGCTTCACCTCCTCGGCGAGATTGCGATGCGTCGCGCTGATCAAGCGCACGTCGACGTACTCTTCCGCGGTCGAGCCGACCTTGCGGACCTTCTTCTCCTGTATCGCGCGCAGAAGCTTGACCTGCATGTGCAGCGGCAGATCGGCGACTTCATCGAGAAACAGCGTACCGCCAGTGGCCGCCTGGAAAAAACCGTCGCGGTCGGCGGTTGCGCCCGTGAACGAGCCTTTTTTGTGGCCGAAGAACTCACTCTCCATGAGGTTCTCCGGTATCGCACCGCAGTTCACGGCGGTGAACGGCCCTTCGCTGCGCGGCCCCGCGTCGTGAATCAGGCGCGCCGCGAGCTCCTTACCACTGCCCGATTCGCCAGTGATGTGCACCGGTGCCTGGCTGCGCGCGAGCTTCACGATGAGCTCGCGCGTCGCTCGCATGGCGGGAGATTCGCCAATGAGCGCCGGGCACTGAGCCGGCGGTTCGGTTTCGCCTTCGGTCCTGCGCAGAGCTTGGCGCGGCAGCTTCAGCGCCGATCGCACCAGGGTGCGCAACTGCTGCAGCGACACCGGCTTCGCCAGATAATCGAACGCTCCCGCTTTCAATGCCGCGACGGCATTCTCTGCGCTGCCGTGCGCGGTGATCACCGCCACGGGCGTGCTTGGGCAGTGCTGCGCGACGTGCTCGAGCACAGCCAACCCGTCGCCGTCCGGCAGCCGCATGTCGGTAAGGCAGAGCTGATATTCTTTGCTGGACAACAGGGCCATCGCTTCGGCTGTCGTCGCAGCGCAGTCAGTCGCGAGACCCATGCGGAGCAGCGTCATCTGCAGCAGCTCCCGGATATCGCTTTCGTCGTCTATCACCAGTACCTGGTTGTTCGCGCCTTCCATTTAGCCCGCCCTGCAAACGAGGGTGAAATGTCCGCCGGTCGCGTTGTCGACGTAGTCGAGCGTCGCGCCGTTGGCTTCGCATACCTCGCGCGCAATGTAGAGTCCAAGCCCGGTGCCGCCAGCCGACGTCGTGAAAAACGGCTCGAACAAGCGCGTCCGCATGGGTCCCGGCACACCGGGACCATCGTCGATGACGTCCAATTGTACCGTCCCTGCCGCCGCGTCCCCGTTGATGCATATCGTCACGCTACCCGCAGCCTGCCTGCAATGGCGCACGGCATTGCGGCACAGGTTCCACATCACCTGATCGAGATGGCTTTTGTCAAAAAGTATAGGAAGATCGCTTCGCACTTCGAGCCTGAACATCTGCACACCGATCTTCTCGACCTCGGCGAACTGCTCGATGAAGTGCCGCAGATGCTCCGCCGCGTTTATCGTTTCGCGCTGCGCGCGGTCCCCGCGGTTGAGCCACAGCACCTCGTTCACCATGCGATCGAGCCGCTGCGTGTTGTCCTGGATGATTGCAAGAAGACGCTTCACCGTCTCGTTGGCAGGCTGCTCTTCGCCGAGCAGCTCCGTCGCGTGGCTGATCGCCCCGAGCGGATTGCGGATCTCATGCGCGAGATTCGCCGTGAGCCGTCCGAGCGCTGCGAGCTTCATCTGCCGCGCCTGCTTCTGCAATCGCGTCAAGTCCTCGATGAAAATGAGGGCACCTGCAGCACGGCGGCGGCTCACCGGGACGAAGCGAGCGCTGAGATTGCGGCCGAGCGGCACCTCGCCATATGAGTCCACCGGATCTACGCCTTTTCGCCACTCGCTGAAGCGGCTGGCAAGCGGTGCGCAATAGCTGGCGAGCGGCACGTCGCGACGGCCGCGGAGCGCGCCCAACAGCCGCTCTGCGCGCGCGTTGAACTGCCTTATCGTGCCGGAGCCGTCGACGACGAGCACCCCGTCTTGCATATCCTGGATCACGTGCTGGTTCACCTGCGCGAGGTCTTGAAGATCGATCTCGCGCTGGGCTGCGAGCTGCTCGCTGGCGCGTGTATGACGGGCGAGCTCGAATGCCACGAGCGCAATTGCAAAGTACGCGCACGAGAGCAGGCCCGCCTGCGCGTACTGCGCCAGGCTCGCATCGAAGACGAGCACTTCGTACGTGTGCTCCAGCAGCGTGCCTATGCTCGCCACTGCCGCATGAAACAGCGCGAGCCGGCCACGGCTGATCAGCCCCGCGCCTGCAAGCGACGTGAGCAACAGCAAGCCAAGGCCGCTAGCGATACCGCTGCTTGCATAGCTCAGGACGACGATGAAGACCACGTCGCTGCATACCTGCAGCGACAACTGAAAATCGAAATGACGGCGGGTGCGTATCGAAGCAAACATCAACACGCTGAACGCCGCGTACACCGACGCCGCGCCGAGGAACAAGCCGAGATCGCGGGAGCCGAACTGAAGGTTCTGCCGCCATGTTGCGGCGATAATCAGCAATATGACGGCGACGACCAGCCGGTACACATTGAAGAGCACCAGAGAGCGCCAGAAAGCGTCGTTCTGTCGAGACGACGTGAGCGCCGCAGGGGCGACCCAGCCGATGGCATTCTGCACCGCCTCGCTCACGTCGCGACTCCGCTGCTAGCCGCCACGATGAGCACGCTCGTGCTCGGCGCTGCAGTAGAACTTGCCGGCCGAGAGCAGGCTCTCGCTGCGCGGAAGGTGCACGCCGCATTGCTCGCATCGGACCATGGTCTCGTCCGCGCGTCGCGCCTGCTTCTCGGTTTTGTCGATGCGCCGCCGATAGTTCCTGAGCAACAGGTACGCGATCAGCACGGCCGCGATCAACAGAATGAGCTTAGCCAAACCGCTAGTCCCCCGATAATTGATATGTCATTGTGCGAACGAGATGAGAACCGGCAAGCGGGGGCAGTCTGCCCCAACGGACAACCGGCGTCGAGGACATTTGCGACGGCCGACGCGCCGGCGGCTGGCTACGCCCGGCAAGACATACGAGGAGAGGACGAATCGGCCTCGAGGCTGAGACGCTCGAGGCGGCATCGGCAAAAAAAGTGGAAGGCGCATCATGCTGCCCGGGCACCGGGCAACATCATCGAATTGGTCGGGGTGAGAGGATTCGAACCTCCGACTCCTGCGTCCCGAACGCAGTACTCTACCAGGCTGAGCTACACCCCGTGGATTGTTCTTGCCGCTCAAATCGCGCGTATGACCGGCATCGAGAGAGCTGCGTATTTTCGCATAGCGCGCCGACCCTCACAAGCGCGCCCTTCGGCTAATAATCGCGTGTTACCGCAAACTCCGCGAGCATTTCGAGCTGCTCGCGATACGGCGATGCAGGAAGCACGGCGAGCCCCTCGCATGCACTTCGTGACTCGGCGCGCGCCTGCTCTCGTGCATAGTCCAGCGCTCCGGATTGCCGTATCGCTGCAAGCACGTCCGGAAGATCGTCGAGGCCACCATGCTCGATGGCGGCCCGGATGAGCGCAGCCTGGTGCGGCGTTCCATGCTTCATCGCGTAAATGAGCGGAAGTGTGGTCTTGCCTTCCGCGAGGTCGTCGCCGACGTTCTTGCCTATGACGGAGTGGTCCCCGGAATAGTCGAGAACGTCGTCTATCAGCTGAAACGCCGTGCCGAGGTGCACGCCATAAGAGGCGAGCGCCTCTTCGGCGGCCTGCGGCATTTTGCCCAAAATGGCGCCGAGTCGCGTTGCCGCCTCGAACAGCTTCGCCGTCTTGTAACGTATCACCTGAAGGTAGCCGTCTTCGTCGATTTCCGGGTTGCGGCAGTTCATGAGCTGCAGCACTTCACCTTCGGCAATCACGTTTGTCGCGTCGGCGAGCACTTGCAGCACCCGCATCTCGTCGACGGAAACCATCATCTGGAACGCCCGGGAATACAGAAAGTCACCGACGAGGACGGCCGCCGCGTTGCCGAAGAGCGAGTTCGCAGTCGGTCGACCACGCCGCAGCGCCGATTCGTCCACCACGTCGTCGTGCAACAATGTGGCGGTGTGGATGAACTCGATGACCGCAGCGAGCTCGTGGTGGTGCGTCCCGCGGTAACCGCACGCGCCTGCCGTCAGAAGCAGCAAGGCGGGACGCAGACGCTTGCCGCCGCTGCCGATGATGTAGTCCGCGACTTGGCGCACGAGGACAATTTCCGAGTGCAGCCGCCGACGGATCACTTCGTCTACGGCCGCCATATCGGCGCCGAGGAAGTCGCGTATGGCGTCGAGGGACACGATAGGAGGGCGAAAAAGTCTTAAATGATACCAGTAAGGACTCGCCCGAGCAGCGGTGGGTGACGTTGGCCGTAAATTCGCGGCCCTCGGAACGCTGCTTGTTGGGGCGAAGGGAATCTTTGACGGCAGAGCCTCGCTTTTGTAGAATACGCGGTTTTCCGCTGATACCGAGACGGGACTTACCATGTATGCGGTCATAAAAACCGGCGGCAAGCAGTACCGCGTTGCAGCCGGCGAAAAAATCAAGGTAGAACAGATACATGCAGACATCGGAAGCGAAGTCGTTCTCGACCAGGTGCTCCTGGTCGCAAATGGCGACGACGTGACGATGGGGACGCCGCTGGTCGGCGGCGCCACAGTGAAGGCTAAAGTTATCTCCCACGGCCGGGGCGAAAAAGTGCGCATCTACAAGATGCGTCGTCGCAAGCACTATCGCAAGAGCCAGGGACATCGCCAGAACTACACCGAGATCGAGATTCTCGGCATCGGCGCTTAAGGAGTTAAAGCATGGCACATAAGAAAGCAGGCGGCAGCTCGCGCAACGGTCGCGATTCCGAGTCGAAACGGCTGGGCGTGAAGTGCTACGGCAGCGAGCTTGTTCCGGCCGGCAGCATCATCATCCGGCAGCGTGGCACGCAAGTGCATCCCGGCGACAACGTCGGGATGGGCCGCGACCATACGCTGTTCGCGAAGATCGAAGGTCGCGTCGAGTTCTCGCAAAAGGGCCCTGGCGGGCGCAAAACCGTGAGCGTGCTGCCGGCGTAAGCCAGCGCGCGTCGATTCACGGGGCCCTGTCTTTCCGACAGGGCTTTTTTGTTTCTACAGTCATAGTACATCGATCTTCAGCCACGCCATGAAATTCATAGACGAAGCCTCCATTGAAGTGCACGCCGGCAAAGGCGGCGACGGCATGGCGAGCTTCCGTCGCGAAAAATATGTGCCCCGCGGAGGTCCGGACGGCGGCGACGGCGGGCGCGGCGGCAGCATATGGGCGGTGGCCGACCGGAATATCAATACGCTGATCGACTACCGCTACGCGCGCATACACCGCGCGAAGAACGGCGAGAAAGGCCAGGGTTCGGACTGCTATGGCCGGTCCGCTCCGGACATCGTGCTTCGCATGCCCGTGGGCACCGTCATCACGGACGCGGAGTCGGGCGAAGTCGTTGCCGATCTCGCACACGACGGAGAACGCGCCCTACTCGCGAAAGGCGGAAAAGGCGGACTGGGCAATCTGCATTTCAAGTCAAGCACCAACCGCGCGCCACGCCAGTTCACGCGCGGGGAAGAAGGTGAAAGCCGTACGCTCAAGCTCGAGCTCAAGCTGCTTGCGGATGTCGGTCTGCTCGGCATGCCGAACGCGGGAAAGTCCACTTTCATTCGTGCCATTTCCGCAGCGCGGCCCAAGGTAGCCGATTATCCGTTCACCACGCTCAATCCGAGCCTGGGCGTGGTGCGCGTCGACGAAAGCCGCAGTTTCGTAGTGGCCGACATCCCGGGACTGATCGAAGGCGCAGCGGAAGGCGCTGGGCTTGGACATCAATTCCTGCGCCATCTTGCCCGCACTCATCTCCTGCTGCATCTTATCGACATCGCGCCAGCCGACCCCGATGTCGACCCGGTACACGAAGCACGAGCCATTGTCGCGGAGCTGAAGAAATATGACGAAACCCTATACCGCAAGCCACGCTGGCTGGTGCTCAACAAGGTGGACCTGCTGCCCGAGGAGCAACGCGCCGTCCTCGTACAGAAGTTCCTCCGCAAGCTCGGATGGAAGCGGAAAACGTTTGTGATCTCCGCCTTGACCGGGGAAGGATGCAAAGAGCTCGTGTACGCGGTCATGGAACATCTCGAACAGCGCCGGGACGAGCAGGAAAAAAGCGAAATAATCGGCAAGGGCACAGTCGGAGAAGATATTCGGACGGCTTGATCATGAGCGAGGAAATCAAATCGGTCATTGCGCCGGCCAGTCGACTGGTCGTCAAGGTCGGCAGCAGCCTGGTCACGAACGACGGACAAGGCCTCGATCGCACGGCGCTCGCCCGCTGGGCTAAGCAGATCGCACAGCTCCGCCATCAAGGCCGCCATGTCATCCTCGTCTCCAGCGGCGCAATCGCGGAAGGCATGCAGCGACTTGGATGGAAACGCCGGCCGAGCGCGATACACGAGCTACAGGCGGCCGCGGCCGTCGGCCAAATGGGACTGGTGCACGCCTACGAATCCTGTTTTCGCGATCATGGCCTCGTGACTTCGCAAGTGCTGCTCACGCACGAGGACCTGGCCGACCGCAAGCGCTATCTCAATGCGCGTTCGACGTTGAGGACGCTGCTCGACCTCGGCGTCATTCCGATCATCAACGAAAACGATACGGTTGCGAATGACGAGATACGCTTCGGCGACAACGATACCCTGGGCGCACTGGTCACGAATCTCATCGAGGCCGACGTCCTTGTCATACTGACGGACCAGCAGGGCCTGTACGACAGCGATCCGCGGAAGAACCCGGAGGCGAAACTCGTACGCCACGCGCAGGCCGGCGATCCGGCGCTTGAAGCGATGGCAGGCGGCGCCGGCACTTCGATCGGTCTTGGCGGAATGCTCACCAAAGTCATTGCGGCGAAGCGGGCGGCACGCAGCGGTGCTCACACCATTATCGCGTCCGGACGCACCGAGGATGTGCTGATACGTCTCGCACACGGCGAGCTCCTCGGCACGCAGCTTGTCGCCGACAAAGCGACGCTCGCGGCGCGCAAACAGTGGCTTGCGGACCATCTGCAAGTCCGCGGACAGCTCTACCTCGACGCCGGCGCAGTGAAGGCGATCCGCCAGGACGGCAAGAGCTTGTTGCCCATAGGGGTCGTCGATGTCGCGGGGCAGTTCGAACGCGGCGAAGTAGTCAGCTGCTGCGACGAGTCGCACCGGGAAATCGCGCGGGGACTCGCGAACTACAGCGCGCTGGAGACGCGCCGCATATTACGCACACCGTCCGGGGAAATCGAAGCGAAGCTCGGCTACATCGACGAGCCGGAACTCATTCATCGCGACAATCTGGTGTTGCTGTAGAAGACAGCTACTCGTTAGTGCTCAACACCGGCGGATTCTTAAGCCGACTCACGATGTCCTTCACGCTGTCCTGAGGCGATTTGCCGCGACAGAAGAACTCGCGGTAGAGCACACCGTGGTGGCGGTTGATCTCTTGGTACTCGATGCGCCGCCACTGCGGGCTGCGCGCGCGCGCCCATCCTCCGTCGCGATGGCCTGTGGCGTACGTCTTCTGCTCGCGGGTCTCGCACCGTATGCCCTCGAACGTCACGTTGCGCGCGCCGCCCGCAGTCCTCACCACCATGATGTAGCGGATAACGCCGTCTTCGCCTATCGATATCGATCCGGGATCGACGAAGAACTGGTGCGCCGTTGCGGCTCCGGCATCGAAGCGTATGAGATCGGCATCCTTCGGATACGGGGGAATTTGCGCCTGTAGCTCGGCCCACGGCTTGATCTCGCGATCGTTGTCGTAGTCCCAGCCCGCCCATTGCGCGTACACGGGGAATGCAGCAGTCCAGCCAATCAGCAACAAGAGCTTACGCACTTTTTCGATGTTCTAGTTGTAAATGTAATCGCGTGTGAGCGGCAAAACAGCCCGTCCATCGGCGCGCGGCTTGCCGGCGAGTATCTGGTATATCGATAGCCACCCGCGCTCGAAGGCATGTGCGGAGCCGGCCATATAGATGCGCCAGATCCGGTACGCCTTTTCTCCGACCTTCTCCACCGCCGCAACGCGATTCGCCTCGAGGCGATCGACCCAATGCCAGAGCGTGCGCGCGTAATGCGGACGCAGGCTTTCGGCGTCCGTCGTCTCGAGGCCCTGAGCGGACATTTCCTCAATGACGCGCGACACGTGCGACAGCTCGCCGCCGGGAAAGACATACTCGTCGATGAACCGCCCGATGTCGCTGCCGAGCTCGTGCTGCTCCGACGTGTTGTGGGTGATGCCGTGATTCAGCACGATTCCGCCTTCGCGCAGCAGCCGATGGATCTTGCCGAAGTAAATGCCAAGGTTCTTGCGGCCGACATGCTCGAACATGCCTACGCTCGCAATCTTGTCGTAAGGCGCGTCTTCCGGCACATCGCGGTAATCCAGCAAGCGCACCTCGCAACGCGCTGCGAGACCGGCCTCCGCGATGCGCTGCCGCGCATACTCGTACTGGTTTTGCGACAAGGTGATGCCCGTCGCCCTCACCCCGTAACGCTCCGCGGCCCACATGATGAGCGCGCCCCATCCGCAGCCGATGTCGAGAAAGCGCTCGCCTTCGCGCAGCATCAGTTTTCTGCAGATGTGATCGAGCTTCTGCTCTTGCGCGGCGTCCAGCGTGTCCTCGGGCGTCTTGAAGTAAGCGCAGGAGTATACACGCCTGCGGTCCAGCCAGAGGCTGAAGAAGTCATCGCCGACGTCATAGTGGTAGCGTATCGCCTTGCGGTCGAAGAGCCGCGTGTGCGCAAGCCAGCTTTTCATCGCGACGTGGCGGTGTCTCGCGCCGTTTGGCGTGCCGCTCAATGCTTCGCCCACACGCGTCAGCTCGCGAGGATCTCCGTCGAGATCGATCTGCTCCTCGACGTAGTGGCGCGCGAGACGACCCAAGGTCGGCTTGACGAGGCTATGGAGAACTCGGGGGTCTCTTACTTTCAGCCCGATGCGCGTATCGGTATCCGCTGTGGCAGTGCGGCCGTCCCACCAGGTGACGGCGACGGGCAGCCGCAAGCTTCGCAGCCGAGTTTCGAATCGTTCAACAAGTCGCTGCTGACTGAGGAGATTCATCTCGCGCTCCCGATCATATGAACGAATCGCCTGCATCTCCATGCTTGTGCAGTGCGGTGCGCGATGCGGATCAGCAAGTCCCGGGCCAACCACTGCTGCAGCTTGCTGCCGCGCGAGTTCGATTGTCGGACCGAGCGTCGAGCATGGTGACCTGCCGATGCGCGCGACTGTCTTATCGCGCCGGGATCGCGCCAAAGCCGAACCCAGTATAGGCAGCGGCGCTTGCGGGTGTCAAAACAGTGCTTCAGCGCGCGAGCTGCGCCTCGATCTCGGAGAAAGTACTCGCAATCTGGTCAGTCTGGATCGCAACGCCGAGCTGGCGCGCGATCTGCGTCACCGAAAACAATCCGCGCACCACTTGACGGCCGTTCGAATCATGCTCGACCACGAGCGTGTGCTGGCGTCCCGCGCGGCGCAGCGTCGCGACGATATGCCCCACCTTCGCAACCCGCACGTCCTCGAGCTTCAGCGCTTCGAGCTGCTGCTGCGGCGTCATGATGTCGCGGACGAGTATCTCCTCGCGCGATATGCCGCGCTGCGTGATCACCTGCATGGGCTTCTCGCCGAGGACATCGGTCGCGGTGATAAGGCCCATCACCTGCCGGTCCTGATCCACGACGAGCAGCAGCCGCACGCCTCGCCGTATCATGCGGCGGTGCGCTTCGTTCACCGTATCGCCGGAAAGAATGACAACGGCAGTGGTCGAGCGGAAATCCGTCATCACGGCGAGCGCCGGATCTGCCAGCGCCACGTTCTGAACCAGGGTCTGGGTCGGCTGCGCGTACCTGACACCGGGCACGAGCATGACGGATTCCAGCGCTGTGTAATTCCTGAGCACGAGCACACCTCCCGAGGAGAATGCAATGGATGGGCTGCCGGAGGAATAACGTATCCGGCGGGGGCACGGCTGACCGACGAACCGGCCGCGAGCAGGCTATGACCGTGGCGCTTCCGTCATGACGGGCATCGCACGAGGGCGCACCGGACGATAGTCGGTACGCCGGCGCAGATAGCGCGCAAGCTCCTGCAACGCTTTCTGGTACACGTCCCGCTTGAAATCGATGACCGACTCCATCGGAACCCAATAATCATGCCACCGCCACGCATCGAACTCGGGTTTTTCGCTCGAACGCAGGCACACGTCGCAGTCGCGCCCGATGAGCCTCAACAGAAACCAGATCTGCTTTTGCCCCCGGTAGTTGCCGCGCCAGTCTCGCCGTATCCACTGATCGGGCACGTCATACCGCAGCCACTCGCGCGTGCGACCCAGGATGCGCACATGCGCCGCCTCGAGACCCACTTCTTCCTTCAATTCCCGATACATGGCGACTTCAGGCGTCTCGCCCGGCTTGATGCCACCCTGCGGGAACTGCCAGGAGTGCTCGCGCACCCGCTTGCCCCAGAAGACTTCGTTCTTCCAGTTGCATAGGATGATGCCGACGTTGGGGCGATATCCGTCACGATCAATCATGTCGATAACCCCATAAGTTCATCAATTGACGCCGATTTTTCCATACTTCGCGCACGAAATACAAGCCGCCGACCGGCTCACCAGACGAGCCCCTCCTCGTCGTGCTGGTTCATCTTGCGCAAAGCTTCGACGAAGCGGCCGAACTCCAGTGCGTATCTGGAAGTAAGAACGCTGGCACGCGCCTGTAGTTCTTGCCACGATACTGCGCCGGGGGCGGTCCGGAACGCGAACACGATCACGTTTCCCGGTTTTTCCGCGGGCAGACACAAAGTTCCCCGTGGAAACGCTTCGCGGATGCGTGCCAGCGCGTCCGTGAATTGACGGTCGCCGCTCCAGAGGTTCACGACCATGATTCCCTTGTGGTTCAGTCGCGCGTGGCATGCTCGGTAAAAGCGCTTCTCGGAAAGCGCTTCTGCCTGAGACTCGCCATCGTAGCCGTCGACCATGACGACGTCTGCACGCGGGCCCGGAGTATCGATGAACTCGGCACCGTCGCCTATCGTCACCTGCAGTCGCTCGTCGTCGGGGACTTTGAAGCAGTGGCGCGCGATGGTTACGACTTCGGGATTGAGCTCGACCGCGTGTATGCGCACTTCAGGCATGTGGCGATGCATGAACTTGGCGACGGAGCCGCCGCCCAACCCGATCATCAGCACGTCGCGTGGCTCGGGAAGAAACAGGAGAAAGCCCATCATGCTGCGCGTGTACGCGAGCTCGAGGTCGTACGGCCGAGAAAGTCGCATGGAGCTTTGTATCGTGTCGCTTCCGATGTGCAGCGAGCGCACGCCGAATTTTTCGCTGATGTAGATGGTTTGCGAGTCGTCCGCGGGCTTGCGGATTTTCCATTGAGGCATGAATTTCATGTTGCGTGACGATCAGACTGCAAGGTCCGGTAGAATAAGCGTTTTTTCAAGTCCGGAACAGCCATGCGCGTATCGCAGTTTTTCTTGTCGACCCTGAAAGAGGCTCCGTCCGAAGCCGAGGTCATCAGCCACAAGCTGATGTTGCGCGCCGGACTGATCCGCAGACTTACCACCGGCGTGTACACCTGGATGCCGATAGGACTGCGCGTCGTGCGGAAAGTCGAAGCGGTGATCAGGGAAGAGATGAACCGCAGTGGCGCAATCGAGCTTCTCATGCCGGCCGTGCAACCCGCGGAGCTTTGGCAGGAATCGGGACGCTGGGAACAGTACGGTCCCGAGCTGTTGCGATTCAAGGACAGGCACCAGCGGGATTTCTGTTTCGGGCCGACGCATGAGGAAGTGATCAGCGATGTCGTGCGCCGGGAAGTGAAAAGCTATCGTCAGCTGCCGCTCAACTTCTATCAGATCCAGATCAAGTTCCGGGACGAGATCAGGCCGCGCTTCGGCGTCATGCGCGGACGCGAATTCATGATGAAGGACGCCTATTCGTTCCATACGGACAAAGCAAGCCTCGACATCACGTACAAGGAGATGTACGACTGCTACAGCCGCATATTCACCCGGCTGGGACTGAAGTTCCGCGCGGTCGCGGCGGACACCGGCTCAATAGGCGGCACCGGATCGCACGAGTTTCATGTGCTGGCGGACTCCGGCGAGGATGCCATCGCCTATTGTCCTCAGTCGGACTATGCGGCGAACGTCGAGCTCGCGGAGGCCTTACCGCCCGAGGGCGGTCCGTCCGCGCCTCAGGCTCCGCTGCAGAAAGTGCACACGCCGGGCGTAAAGACCATCAATGAACTTTGCGCCTTTCTCAAGGTGCCGCGTGAGCGGACGGTGAAGGCCGTGGTCCTCGATGGCACGAACGATGAGCCGGTATTGCTGCTGGTTCGCGGCGATCACGAGCTCAATCTGATCAAAGCGGGAAAACTGGACGCGGTGAAGCGTCCGGTGTCGTTCTCATCGAGCGCCGCGATACGCGACGCGTTCGGCGCGGATCCCGGATCTCTGGGCCCGGTCGGCTTCAAAGGCGTGGTGATTGCCGATCGCGCGCTCGCGACGATGTCCGATTTCGTCACCGGCGCCAACGAAGACGACCATCATTACACGGGCGTGAACATCGGCCGCGACTTCCCGCAGCCAATGTTTGCCGACATACGCAACGTCGTGCCGGGTGATCGAAGCCCGGATGGGCGCGGCACGCTCGAAATCTGCCGCGGCATCGAGGTCGGCCACATATTCCAGTTGCGCACGAAGTACTCCAGCGCGTTGAACCTCGCGTATCTGGACGAGACCGGACAGTCGAAGCTCATGGAGATGGGCTGCTATGGCATTGGTGTCACCCGCACGGTCGCGGCCGCCATCGAGCAGAACTACGACGAGCGCGGCATCATTTTTCCGGCCGCCATGGCGCCCTTTGATCTCGCGCTCGTGCCTATCGGCATGAGCAAGAGTGCGCGCGTGCGGGAGACGGTGGAGAAACTCTATGATGAGCTGCGCAAGGCGGGCATCGACGTGCTGCTCGACGATCGCGACGAGCGGCCAGGCGTCATGTTCGCCGACATGGAGCTCATCGGCATTCCGTACCGTGTCGTGGTCGGCGAGCGCGGTCTCAAGGACGGGACAATCGAATTCCAGGGACGGCGCGATGCAAAAGCGGAATCCGTTCCCTTGCAAAGCGCAGTCGCGTTCATAAAATCCCGCGTATGCAGCGGTTAAAAGCGACCCTACTCCCCGGCCTGGTCCTGCTCGCAATCCTCGCGATGCCGCAAGGGGCGTACGCCGGCGCCCAGATGTACGAGCCTCTTTCCGCGAGCGTGCGCGCAACGCTGTACAAAGCCGTCGCCGACCAGGCAGCGCCCCAGGCGGTGTTCGACAACGATGCAGAGGCTCGCGCGTGGCTTGCTGCCATGTCCCGCAGGCTGGAGAAGCGCATGCCGGAGCGCGCATCGCGAGAAGACTTTCTCATGACGGTGCATTACGAAGCGAAGCGCGCAGGGCTAGATCCGCAGCTCGTGCTCGGATTGATCCAGGTCGAAAGCAACTTCCGTAAATACGCGGTTTCCGCGGCGGGCGCGCGCGGGTACATGCAGGTCATGCCGTTCTGGGTGAAGCTCGTCGGCGCGGCAGAACACAATCTCTTCCATCTCCGCACTAACCTGCGTTACGGATGCGTAATCCTGCGGCATTACCTCGATATCGAGAACGGCAACCTGTTCCGGGCGCTGGGCCGCTACAACGGGAGCCTTGGACAAGCTGAATATCCGAATCTCGTGCTCCATGCCTGGCGCAATAACTGGACTTATCCCGTGCGCACAGCGGACGCCAACCGCGACGGCCCAAGCTAAGGCCGAGCGGCGAGAATCCGCTCGAGACGGCCGTGCGGCGCATCGAGCGTTTCGGACTCCGCACGCGCGCGTTCGACGTTTCCGAATAGCTCGTCCAGCGACGATGACAACTCGCTGCTGATGCGCGCCGATACGTCGTGCGCCATCGCCTCGAGCTCGGGATCGGCATGTCGAGCCGGTATGTGGCGCTCGGCATTGAAAACGAACAGCCTGAACACATCCGCCACCGCAATCGTGCCCGGATCGCGACTCAGCACCCAGCCACGCGGGGCCGCACGTGTGATCCAGGTTGCCCTTATCATCGCTTCCAGTATCGCTTCGATACGATCGACGCGGACCTTTACCGTACCAAACAGGTCGCTCAATCTCACGACCTTGCCTCCGCGGTGCGCAAGCCAGAGCACTCTCAGTATCTGAAGCGCGTCGAAGAAGTCGCTGCCCGGCGCCGGTTCCGCCCGCCCGGCTCTCTCGCGCCACTCGGGCAGAACCGCGACCACCACGGCACCGAAGACGACCACCAGCCACGACATGTAGACCCACATGAGAAACACCGGCACCGTCGCGAATGCGCCGTAGACGAGCTTGTACGTCGGAAAGCTCGTGATGTACAGCGCAAAGCCTCGCTTCATTAACTCGAACGCAAGACCTGCGATAAACCCGCCGATCAGCGCATCGCGCGGCGCGATGCGCCGATTCGGCATGGTGAGATACAACAGTGCCAGCGCAAGCGAGGTGAGCAGGAACGGCACCAGAGTGAGCAGCACGACGCTCGCGCCCGGTATGCCGCCGACCAGCTTCACGGAGCGGGCGACGAGCCAGGACGTGATCGTGAGGCTCGCGCCCACAAGCACCGGGCCGACGGTGAGCAGCGTCCAGTACACGACGATGCGCTGCACGATGGGACGCGCATGGCGCACGCGCCAGATATCGTTGAAGGCCCGGTCTATCGTCATCAGCACAAGTATCGCCGTGAGAGAAAGAAAACCTATCCCGACGGCAGTAAGGCGCGCTGCGTTGCTCGTGAACTGCTCGGCGTACTTCGCGATGACGTTCGCCGACTGCGGCAGCATGTTTTGCAGCACGAAAGACTTCAACGCGTCCGACATGGCCGCGAACATGGGGAACGCGGATATCAGCGTCAGCGCGATGGTGATGATCGGCACGAGCGACAACAGCGTCGTGAACGTGAGGCTGGACGCGATCTGCATGCCGCGATCGTCCCTGAAACGCTGGCCGACTCGCTGCGCGAGCTCTACAAGGCGCGCATAGGTCACGCAACCTCCGGACGAGAAGTGGAACTGTTTATATAATACGAGAACTTACCCGCCCGCTCATCTTTCCCATGTCCGCATCATGAAGGAGATACTCGTCCTCTACTACAGCCGCTACGGCGCCGTGAAGGCGATGGCGCAGCTCGTCGCACGCGGCGTGGAGCAGGTGCCGGGCATGGCGGCGAGGCTGAGGACGGTGCCGCCGGTGTCCGCAAATTGCGAAGCCACTGCGCCCGCGGTCCCGGATAGCGGTGCGCCCTATGCGGAGCCCCGCGATCTGCAGGAATGCGCCGGCGTAGCGCTCGGCTCGCCGACGCGGTTCGGTAACATGGCCGCGCCCATGAAGTACTTCTGGGACACGACCTCGGAGCTGTGGCTCAAGGGCTCGCTCTCCGGCAAGCCTGCTGCCGTGTTTACGTCCACCGCGAGCCTGCACGGCGGCCAGGAAACCACGCTCATGTCGATGATGTTGCCGCTACTGCATCACGGCATGCTCATCGTCGGTTTGCCATACCTGGAAAGCGAGCTCATCAGCACCACGAGCGGAGGCACGCCTTATGGGGCGAGCCATGTAGCCGGCATCGATCGCGATCGCGCGGTATCGCAGGAAGAACAGAAGCTCTGCTTCGCGCTGGGCAAGCGCCTGGCTCAAATTGCGCTGAAGCTCGCTCGATGATCGACCGCGCGCGCCAGGCCCGTGAGCTGTTTCGCGCATCACGTAGCGGCATGCTCTCGTCGCACTCCGTCAAGCTTTCCGGCTATCCCTATGGCTCGGCGCTGCCGCACATCGTGGATGCATGCGGGCGGCCGGTGGTGTTGATCAGTCATCTCGCGGAGCATACGCATAACCTCGAGGCCGATGCACGATCGAGCTACCTGGTGCTAGCGCCCGGAGCGGATGTGCAGGCCGCTTCCCGTGCCACCTTGGTCGGCAATGCCCAGCGTTCGCAGGATTCTTCAGCCATTGAAGAG
>JBLNBW010000328.1:0-7073 GCA_050260255.1 Rhodospirillaceae bacterium
TCTGCTGCGCGCCCGAGCGCTCGGCGAGCACGACGACACTGCGCGCATGGTGACCGAGGCGGAGTTTCTCCTCGACCAGCAGCATCCGCGCGAGGCGCTCGAAACGTTGCAGGCGCTCGGACCGCGCAAGCACACGGCCGCGTTGCGTCTCGAAATGCAGGCGCAGCAGGTGCTTCGCAACTGGGACGCCGTCGTGCCGCTCATCGATCAGCTCGAGCGGCGCGGCGTGTTCGACGCAGCGCATGCGGAGCGTCTGCGCCGCCGCGCACGCGCGGAAAGTTTTCGCCGCAAGGATCTGCGCGTGCTTGCCGACACCTGGAAAAAGCTGCCCGAAGATCACCGCACCGATCCGCAAGTGGCGGCGGCCGCGGCGCGCGCTTACATGGCGGCCGAGGACGCGGCGGGCGCTCAACGCATTATCGAAGCGAGTCTCGACCGCAACTGGGACGCGACGCTGGTTTCGCTGTACGGCGCCTGCGTCGGCGATACGGTCCGACAGATCGAGCGGGCGGAAGCATGGCTCAAGCGCCAGCCGAACGATGCGACGCTGCTGCTCACGCTCGCCCAGCTGTGCGCGCGTCAGGGACTGTGGGGGAAAGCGCAGAGCTACGTCGAGGCCAGCATCGCGGTGGATCCCACGTACTCCGCGCATCTCGAGGCCGCACGCTTGTACGAGCGTGCAGGAAACATCGATGCGGCGAACCGTCACTATCGCGAGAGTCTGGCGCTCGCCGTGGCCCGCATCCGGGACACCGAAGAAGCGCGCCGGCGGCTTTACAGCTTGCGCGCGTCCGCACAGGCCTCGCCGGCGGGGTGAGTGAATAGTGAATGGTGAATAGTTAATAGGCAGCTCGCGCCGCGCGCGAGCTCTTTACGCCAATCACCAATCACGAATCACCAATCACGGGCTTCGCGGGCCCGCCGGCGTAAACGCGTCGGAATAGAACTCTTCTTCGGGCAGACCGCACAGCGTGGTGAAGTCGCGATGTGCTGCTTCGACCATGAGCGGCGCACCGCAGGCATACACCTGGTAGTCGGAAAGATCGGGTATGTCCTGCATGACCGCCTCGTGAACGAGCCCGGTGCGGCCGCTCCATTGATCTTCCGGCTGTGCCTCGGATAGAACCGGCACATAGCGTATGCCGCAATCACGCTCCCAGCTTTCAGCGAGCGCGTTCATGTAGATGTCGCTGCGGCGGCGGCCGCCCCAGTACAGCGTCATCGGACGCTGGAAACCGACGTGGACCGCATGCTCAATGATCGCCTTGATCGGGGCGAAGCCGGTGCCGCTTGCGAGCAGGATGATCGGCTTATCGCTGTCCTCGCGCAGGAAGAACGTGCCGAGCGGGCCTTCGAAGCGCAAGATCTCTTTTTCCTTCATGCGCTGGAAGACGTATTCGCTGAACGGTCCCCCGTAATTGCGCACGTGCAGCTGCAGCAGCGCGTCGTCGTGCGGCGCGTTGGCCATCGAGAAGCTGCGGCGCTGCCCGCCTTTCATCAGGATGTCGATGTACTGACCGGCGAGAAACTGCAGGCGCTCGGAAGCGGGGAGCTTGAGCTTGATCACCATGACGTCCGGCGCCACGCGATCCATTTCCTGCACCCGGCACGGCAGCGTCCGGATCTGGATGTCCTTTACCGCGTTGATCTCGCGGCATTCGATGACGACGTCCGACAGGGGATGGGCCTGGCAGAAGAGCGCGTAGCCTTGGCGCTTGTCCGAGTCCGGAAGCGCGTGCTCCTGATACTTGCCGTAGTCCACCTCTCCGGCGAGGACTTTCCCTTTGCAGGTGCCGCAGGCCCCGTTGCGGCAGCCGTACGGAATGACGAACCCTTCACGGAGCGCCGCTTCGAGTATCGTTTCGCCGTCGGCCGCCTTGAAGACGTGATTGCTCGGTTTGATGGTGATCTGACTGGACATGCGTTGCGCTTAGCGTCGTGCGGGTTGGGCTAAAATTGGAGCTTCCCGCGTGCGGCACGGCGGGATATCCGACACGCGAGGCGAGGCTTCATGCGCCCGCCCGGTAAACCAGACACTCGGGCTCCAGTGGTATTTATGCGGCGATTACTCATCATCGGTTGCGGCGACGTGGCGATGCGCATGCTCCCGCTCGTGCGCGACCGATATCGCATTTATGCTCTCTCGCACACGCCGGAGCGGTTCGGCCGGTTGCGTGAGCTCGGCGTCATTCCGATACTCGGGGATCTCGATCATGCCGACAGCCTGGCGCCGCTTGCCGGTCTCGCAACCGACGTCGTGCACAGCGCCCCGCCCCAACCGCGAGGTCATCGCGATCTGCGCACCGCCAGACTCATTGCCGCGCTGGCGAAGGGCGAAAGTCTACCACAGCAGCTCGTCTACATAAGCACGAGCGGCGTCTACGGGGATTGCGCCGGCCAATACGTCGATGAGACCCATCCGGTGCGGCCGCTTACCGAACGGGCACAGCGCCGGGTCGATGCCGAACGACAGTTGAGGCACTGGGGCGGCCGCGCCGGCGTGCGCGTATCGATATTGCGCGCGCCCGGCATTTACGCGGCAGACCGGCTGCCGATCGGACGGCTTGCGAAGGGAACGCCAGCGCTGCGCGACGCGGACGATGCCTATGTCAATCATGTGCACGCCGACGATCTCGCCCGCATGGTGGTCGCGGCTTTGCACAGAGGAACGGCGAATCGCAGCTACAACGCAGCGGACGACGTGCCCCAAAAGATGGGCGCCTACTTCGATCTCGTTGCAGACAGCTTCGGATTGCCGCGTCCGCCTCGCATTGCGCGTGCGGAAGCGGTCCACACCATGCCGGCGCCGCTGCTGTCCTTCATGAACGAGTCGCGGCGCTTGTCCAACCGCCGCATCAAGGCCGAGCTCCGTTACCGCTTGCAGTATCCGACCGTGCACGACGGCATTGCGGCGGCGCTGGCTGCGCAAGACAAGACGCGGAGCATCGAGCATGGATGAAGCGCAACAAGCGGTATTGATTGTCATGACGAACGCGCCCGATCGCGCAACCGCCGAGAAAATCGGCCGCGCCCTGGTCGATGCGCGCGTGGCCGCATGCATAAACGTGATGAGTCCCTGCACCTCGGTTTACCGATGGCGGGGTGCCGTCGAAACCGCGGAAGAGGTCCCTCTGTTCATCAAAACGACGGTGAGCCGTTATGCGGCGGTGGAAGAGCTGATCCGTAAGCTGCATCCTTACGAACTTCCCGAAATTGTCGCGGTCCCAGCCGGGCACGGCCTGCCCGGCTATCTCGCCTGGGTGCGGGCCGAAACCACCCCAGGTGCCGCTTGAGCCGTTCCTTCATGCACATCCTTTTCCGGGCGCTGCTGCTGGCGCTGCTCGTTCCGCTTGTGGGTTTTGCAGCGCTTCCCGGGCAGCCCGATCTGCTCGATCCCGCGGAGGCGTTCCGGCTCGACGCGCGGGTCGCGGGCCCGGACGTGCTGGAAGTGCGCTACCTCATTGCGCCCGGCTATTACCTTTACCGCGACAAGCTCAAGTTCACGTCGGCCTCGGCGCAGGTGCGGCTGGATGCGCCGCAATTGCCCGCGGGCACGCGCAAGCACGACGAATTTTTCGGCGAGGTCGAAACGTATCGTGGCGATCTGCGGATACACGTGCCGTACCGCAGCGAACCGGGCGTCAGCGAGTTCACGCTGGTCGCGATGTCACAGGGTTGCGCCGATGTCGGCGTGTGCTACGTGCCGCAGGAACAGAAGACGGTCATCCGCCTTGCCGCCGCCGCGGGACAGCCGCCCGCATGGGGCGTCTCCGACGCCGGTCCAAAACTTTTTGGCACGAGCGGCGGCAGCGACGATCTGCGCGTTGCGCGCGTGTTCGACAACGCCGCGTGGCTCGTGGTGCTCACGTTTTTCGGATTCGGGCTGCTGCTCGCCTTTACGCCTTGCATGCTGCCTATGGTGCCTATCCTGTCCGGCATCATCGTCGGACACGGCCATCGCGTGACGCGCGCACACGGATTCTCGCTGTCGCTCGCGTATGTGCTCGGCATGTCGCTCGCGTACGCGATTGCCGGCGTGCTCGCGGGGCTTTCGGGCGCGCTGTTGTCATCGGCATTGCAAAATCCGTGGGTGCTGGGCAGCTTTGCCGCCATATTCGTCGTGCTCGCGGGCAGCATGCTGGGCTGGTATAAACTTCAGCTGCCCCAGGGCGTGCAGTCCCGCCTCGCGGCGCGGCTCAACAGTCTTCCCGGCGGCCGCTACGCCGCGGTCTTCGTCATGGGCGCTCTGTCGGCGCTGATAGCCGGTCCGTGCATCGCGGCGCCGCTCGCCGGTGCGCTCCTCTATATCGGCCAGAGCGGCAATATAACGCTCGGCGGTGCCGCGCTGTTCGCGATGGCGATCGGCATGGGTATGCCGCTGCTGCTCATCGGCGTGTCGGCGGGCGCGCTGCTGCCGCGCGCCGGACCGTGGATGCAAACGGTGCAGCGCGTGTTCGGCTACGTGCTCCTCGGCGTGGCGATTTACTTCGTGTCGCCGCTGGTGACGGTACCGGTGCACATGGGGCTGTGGGCGCTCCTGCTTGTGTTCGCGGCATTGCAGCTGCGGGCGCTCGACAGCCTGCCCGCAAACGCGCCAGCATTTCCCCGGTTCGCGAAGGGCGTGGGCATCGTCATGCTCGTGGTCGGCGTGGTGTATCTCGTAGGCGCGCTGTCGGGTGCACGGGATTTCCGCCAACCGCTACCGTTCCTGAGGGCCGCTGCTCCGGCGCGTCCGGAGCGTGCGCTGCCCGTGTTTCACCGGGTCAACAGTGTTGCGGAGCTCGATGCGGCAGTGCGCGCGGCCGGCGGCCGCCCGGTGATGCTCGATTTCTATGCGGACTGGTGTGTGAGCTGCAAGGAGATGGAGCGCGACACGTTTACCGATCCGCGCGTGCGTGAAAGGCTGGACCGCATGCTCATGCTGCAGGCCGACGTCACCGCCAATAACGCCGAGCACACGGCCTTGCTCAAGCGCTTCCGCCTGTTCGGGCCCCCCGGGATCGTTTTCTTCGATCGCAACGGTCACGAGATCGAAGGCCTGCGCGTCGTGGGCTTCCAGCCGCCCGCGGATTTTTCGCGCGTCCTTGATCGTGCATTGGGCGCGCGATGAACCTCAAGTCCACGATTGCGACCGTCGTCGTCGCCGCGGTGGCGGCGGCCGGGGGTTACGCGGTCTATCACTGGCAGCACACCGGTACGCCCTCCGCTTCGGACGGCCGCGACGCGAACCTTTGGTCGCAGCCCCTGCATGACGTTGCCGGTGCGTCCCAGAATCTCGCGCAGTGGCGCGGCAAGGTCCTCGTCGTCAACTTCTGGGCGACGTGGTGCGCACCCTGCCGGGAAGAGATCCCGATGTTCGTACAGCTCCAGCGCCGGTACGGCGAGCGCGGCCTGCAGTTCGTCGGCATCGCGATCGACGATCCGGCGAAAGTCGCGCCATTCGCGAAAGAATTCGGCATCAACTATCCGCTGCTGGTGGGCGGCCTCGACGTCGCGGAATGGTCCCGAAGCCTGGGCAACCGTGCCGGCGCCCTACCTTTCACGCTGATCATCGGGCGAGATGGCGTGGTGCGGGCCTCGCATCTGGGCGCCATCAAGGAAAACGCCCTTCTTCCGTATATTGAGACCTTGTTGTAGCGAACGGCGGCCAACTTCGGTGAAATAACGGAGCGCCACGCCGGGACCGCGGCTGCGCTGGTCATGACTTAGGCAGCCGTGGCGCTTGCCGGCGCAATGTCATGCTATCTCCGCGAAAAGCTGGACATCTAGGGCACAAAAGGGGCAAACTTCGGCTGCCGTGCGGCTCGCGCGGCGCCCCCGCAGGTGCTTCGCCATGGCCAAAAACATACTGCTTATCAACGGCCCCAACCTTAACCTCCTCGGAACGCGCGAACCGGCTATCTACGGCAGCGGCACGCTGCAATCGATAGAGCAGCGGCTCGCACAGCAGGCGGCCGCGGCCGGTATCACCTTTGCGGCGTTTCAGAGCAATTCCGAAGGTGAGCTTGTCGAGCGCATCCAGCAGGCAGGGCGCGACAAGGTCGACTTCATCATCATCAACCCGGCCGCCTATACGCACACCAGTGTGGCGATGCGCGACGCGCTCGCGGCAGTCGGCATACCGTTTATCGAGCTGCACCTCTCCAACGTCCATGCCCGGGAACCGTTCCGCCGCCGTTCGTATTTCAGCGACATTGCGGTCGGCGTGATCACCGGCCTGGGCGCCCGGGGCTACGAGTTGGCGCTCGCTTACGCGCTCGAGCACGAGTCGCGAGGATGACTATGGATCTACGCAAAATCAAAACATTAATCGATCTCGTGCAGCAGTCGGGCATTGCGGAACTCGAGATCACCGAAGGCGAGGAGCGTGTGCGCATCAGCCGTTCGGGCATCGCCGCCGTTCCCGCTGCCGCCCCCGTAGCAATGCCCGCGGTCGCGGCGCCCGCGCCGGTGCCTGCTGCGCCGGCGGAGATTGCGGCCGAGCCCGCCGTGCCGGAAGGCGACGTGCTGAAGTCGCCCATGGTCGGTACGTTCTACCGCGCGGCCTCACCCGGTGCCAAGCCGTTTGTCGATGTCGGCCAAAACGTCAAGGCGGGCGACACGGTATGCATCATCGAAGCGATGAAGCTGCTCAACGAGATCGAGGCGGATCGCGACGGCGTGATCAAGGCAATATTGGTAGAGAACGGCCAGCCGGTGGAATACGGCCAGCCGCTCTTCGTCATCGGTTAAAACATTAAGTAAGCGCCGGCTAACGCTCGGCGGGACGCGCAGCCGCTGATGGCGCGCGCCGTTCACGCTCGAAAGCGTTCACACATGTTCGAAAAAATCCTCATAGCCAATCGCGGCGAGATCGCTCTGCGTATCCAGCGCGCCTGCCGGGAAATGGGCATCAAGACGGTGGTCGTCCATTCCGAAGCCGATGCTCACGCCAAGTACGTGAAGCTCGCGGACGAGTCGGTGTGCATAGGTCCGTCCGCTTCATCGGCGAGCTACCTCAATATTCCGGCGATCATCAGCGCTGCCGAAGTAACCGACGCCGAGGCGATCCATCCCGGTTACGGCTTTCTCGC
>JBLNBW010000329.1:0-18228 GCA_050260255.1 Rhodospirillaceae bacterium
CCGTCGGTCGCCGCGCCACCGGCCTGCTCGATCAGGAAGGCCATGGGATTCGCCTCGTACATGAGGCGCAAGCGCCCTTCCTTGTGCTTCGCATCGCGCGGATACATAAATATTCCGCCGCGGCACAGGATGCGGTACACGTCGGCCACCATGGACGCTACCCAGCGCATGTTGAAATCCTTTTCCCGCGGTCCCGTCTTGCCGGCGAGACATTCATCGATGTAGCGCCTGATCGGCGGCTCCCAGTTGCGCGCGTTCGACGCGTTGATCGCGAATTCCGCCGTGTCGGCCGGAATCCGGATCTGCGGCGTGGTGAGCACGAACGAGCCGAGCTCGCGATCCAGCGTGAAGCCGACGACACCGTTGCCGACGGTGAGCACGAGCACCGTCGCGGCGCCGTACACGGTAAAGCCGGCCGCCACCTGCTGTGAGCCGGGCTGAAGGAAGGCCGATTCGTCGAATTGCGTGCAGTTGTTCGGACAGCGCAGCACCGAGAAGATGGTTCCCACCGAAATGTTTACGTCCAGATTGGACGAGCCGTCGAGCGGATCCATCAGCAGCAGAAACTCGCCTTTGGGATAACGATGAGGGATCTGGTACGGCTTTTCGAGCTCCTCCGAGGCGATGGCTGCGAGATGGCCGCCCCATTCGTTGGCTTCGACGAGCACGTCGTGCGCTATGACATCCAGCTTTTTCTGCGCTTCGCCCTGGATGTTATCCGTGCCGACCAGATCGCCGACGCCCGCGAGCGGTCCTTTGCCGACGGCGTGGCTGATCGACTTGCAGGCGCGGGCGATGACCTCGAGGAGCAGCCGCAGCTCGGGGGAGACTTTGCCGTGTTCTCGTTGTTGTTCTATGAGGTACTGAGTAAGTGTGATGCGGCGCATGTCGTCTCCGAGCGGCGAAATGTGAGCTGTGGATTATCCGCTATACTGACTCTTCGTGCAGCACCGTCCCGGGAGTCTCCTCATGTCCATCGTCCACCGATTGGTGTCCCTGCTGATCAGCGTTGCGCTAGCCGTTCCCGTCTTGAGCCATGCCGGGGAAGCCAAACCAGCAAGCGCCGCGCCCGCGCGCGCGACATTTGCCGGCGGTTGCTTCTGGTGCATGGAACCGCCTTACGACAAGCTTCCCGGCGTGATTTCGACGACGTCGGGTTACATGGGCGGCAAAACAAAGAATCCGACGTACGAGCAGGTGTCGACCGGACGCACCGGCCACGCCGAAGTCGTGCAGGTGGCTTACGACCCCAAGGTCGTGAGCTACGAAAAGCTGCTCGAGGTGTTCTGGCGCAACATCGACCCCACGCAGCGCGACGGGCAGTTCTGCGATCACGGCTCGCAATATCGCACGGCCATCTTCTATCACGACGAGGAGCAGCGCCGGCTTGCGGAAGCATCCAAGGCGGCGCTGGCGAAAAGCAAGCCGTTCAAAGGCGACATCGTGACGCAGATCGCGAAAGCCGAGGAGTTCTATCCGGCCGAGGACTATCACCAGGACTTCTACAAAAAGAATCCGACGCGCTATAAGTTTTACCGCGCCGGCTGCGGGCGCGACGCGAGGCTTACCGAGCTTTGGGGCAAACCGGGCGATTGAGCCGCGAATCCCGCGGCATGCCGCGCCTGGTGCTCCTCGGCGGAGGACACAGCCACATCGAAGTCCTGCGACGCGCGGCGTTGAGGCCGCTGCCCGCCGATATCGTGCTGGTAGACCCGCACCCGGCACTTCCCTACACCGGCATGGTTCCCGGCTACATCGCAGGCCTATACGCGCTCGCCGACATACTCATCGATCTCACCGCGTTGTGCGCTCGTGCGGGCGCAACGTTGATACGGGGGAGCGCGACCGGGATAGACGTCGTCTCCCGGCAAATCCATTGCGACAACGGCAGGACGATCGGCTACGACCTGTTGTCGATAGACGTCGGATCGACGCTCGACGCATCCATCCCCGGCGCCTGCGAGTACCCGGTGCGCGTGCGGCCGCTGTGGCACTTCGTGCATGCGTGGCCGGAAGTAGCGAAGCGCGGACGTACGGTTACGGTGGTCGGTGCAGGAACCGCCGGCATAGAGCTCGCGCTCGCCGTTCATGCGAGTCTCAGCAAAGGGGGCAACGCGCCGCAGGTCAGCGTGGTGGGGGACGCGCCGCACATCGCGCCGGGCATCAGCCGCCATGCGCGAAGGCTGCTGCAGCGGGCATGTGTCGCGCGCGGCATCCGGTTACAGCTCGGTGAGCGAGTGGCACGAGCGACGCGCGGCGGCATCGTTTTCGACGACGGTGCGAGGCTAAGCGCAGACACCGTGCTATGGGCGACAGGGCCGGCCGCGCAGCCGTGGTTGCGGCAGAGCGGGCTCGCCCTCGACGATCGGGGATATCTGGCGGTGGACGATCATTTGCGTGTCGGCGGTCGATCGAACGTATACGCAACCGGAGACGTCGCGAGCATCATCGCATACCCGAGGCCCAGAGCGGGCGTGTATGCCGTACGCGAGGCGCCGGTGCTCGCCGACAATCTGAGACGTACGCTTCTTGGACAATCGCTGCGCAGGTACGTCCCGCAACCCCGCGCGCTGGCACTGATCGGCACGGCAGACGGGCGTGCCGTAGCGACCTACGGAGGATTGTGGGCGGAAGGCGCGTGGGTGTGGCGCTGGAAGAATGCGATCGACCGGCGCTTCGTGCAGCGCTATCGCGGCTGACCGATCAGCGTATGGTGACGCGCGCGAACTTTCGCTTGCCGACCTGTAGAACGACTTTCGCGCCGGCGGAGAGGCCTAGCGTTTTGTCGCTTACTTTTTCGCCGTTGAGTCGCACCCCGCCCTGATCGATCATGCGCATCGCCTCGGACGTGCTCCCGGTGAGATTGGCCTGCTTGAGCACCTGAACGATACCGAGCGCGGTACCCCGGGCATCGAGCGTCACCTCCGGTAAGTCGTCCGGCACTTCTCCCTGCTTGAAGCGCGCTTCGAAATCCTTGAGCGCCGCCGCGGCGGCTGCCGGGCCATGGAACCGCCCGACGATCTCCTGCGCGAACATCACCTTGATGTCTCGCGGATTGCGTCCTTCGGCCACTTCCCGCTTCCATTGCTCGATCGTCGCCAAAGGCTCGAACGACAAGAGCTCGATGTAACGCCACATGAGCTCATCGGACGCCGACATCAGCTTGCCGAATATTTCGGAGGGCGCTTCGTTGATGCCGACATAGTTGCCGAGCGACTTGGACATCTTGTTGACGCCATCCAGGCCTTCGAGCAACGGCATGGTGAGTATCGCCTGCGGCGCCTGCCCGTAATGCTTCTGCAGCTCGCGTCCCATGAGCAGGTTGAATTTCTGGTCCGTGCCGCCGAGCTCGACATCCGCCTTCAGCGCGACCGAGTCGTAGCCTTGCACCAGCGGATAGAGGAATTCGTGGATCGCGATGGGCTGATTCGCCCGATAGCGCTTCTGGAAATCGTCCCGCTCCAGCATGCGAGCGACGGTATGCGTGGCCGCGAGCTTGATTACGCCGGCAGCCCCCAAGTCGTTCATCCAGGTGGAATTGAACACGACCTCGGTGCGGCTCCGATCGAGTATTTTGAACACCTGCTCGGTGTATGTCTGCGCATTGCGCGCGACTTCTTCGGGCGTAAGCGGCGGCCGCGTGGCGTTCTTGCCCGTCGGGTCACCGATCATGCCGGTGAAATCGCCGATGAGAAACAGGATGTGGTGCCCGAGCTCCTGAAATTGCCGCAGCTTGTTGAGCAACACCGTATGGCCAAGATGAAGATCAGGCGCAGTTGGATCGAATCCTGCTTTGACGCGCAGCGGGCGTCCGGTCGTGAGCTTCTCGCGCAGTTCTGCCTCGATGAGCAGCTCGTCGCACCCGCGCTTGATGACAATGAGCTGTTGTTCTATGGGCAGCACGGCGGTTTCACAATGCAAAAAACAGGCCGGAAAACAGTGATTTAATTGGATTTGCGACCGGGAACGATTCTGCTAAGCTTGCGGCTCGAAAAATCGGGACAGTCAATGCGGCACGCAGAGAGCGCGATTCTAGCGCAAAACATCCTTCGTCTGGTACAGAACGGCAAGCTCCGCCGTCTCGTGCTCGCTGCCACGCTGCCTTTCGCGGGCGTCATGGCAGCATTCGGCATTGCCCCCGATACGGTCACCGATCCGGTCGTCATCAACCGTATCGTTGAAGACGTCCCGCTACCCGCCCTCCAAATCGTCGACGAGGGCCCCCAGAATTTCTGGCGCGAAGAACGCATACAGCGCGGCGACACGATAGGCAGCCTGCTCGCACGCCTCGGCGTGGAAGACCCCGAGGCAGTGCAATTCCTGCGCAACGCTCGCGACGCGCGTTCGCTGTATCAGCTGGCACCCGGCCGGGTGGTGCGGGCGCTCACGACTGCCGACGGCAAGCTCGTGAGCTTGCGGTACATGCAGGGCGGCACCGAGCTCTCAGTACAGCAGCAAGGCGACGGTTACACCATCGTGGAGCAGAAGCCCGCGCTCGAGACCCGCGTGCTCATGAAATCCGCCGAAATCCGCAGCTCTCTGTTTGCAGCCACCGATGCGGCACAACTTTCGGACAGCGTCGCCACACAGATCGCCGACATCTTTTCGACCGACATCGACTTCCATCGTGATTTGCGCCGCGGCGACCGGTTCACGGTGGTGTACGAAATGCAGTACAACCTCGGCGAGCCGGTGAAGCCGGGCCGGGTGCTGGCGGCCGAGTTCACGAATCAGGGCAAGCGCTACCAGGCGCTGTGGTTCGCCAATGCCGAGGGCAAGGGCGGGTATTACACGTTCGACGGCAAGAACATCCGCAAAGCGTTCTTGCGCAGCCCGCTGGAATTTTCGCGCATCAGCTCGGGCTTCACGCAGGCGCGGTTCCATCCGGTGCTGCAGCAATGGCGCGCTCACAAAGGCGTCGATTATGCGGCCCCCACCGGGACCGGTGTGAAGGCGACGGCAGACGGCGTGGTGGAGTTCGCCGGCCGGCAGGGCGGCTATGGCAATCTCATCGTGCTGCGCCATCAGAGCAAGTACACGACGTGGTACGGCCACCTGTCCGGCTACGCCAAAGGCCTGCGCAAGGGCGCGCGGGTCTCGCAGGGCGACGTCATCGGCTACGTCGGTGCGACCGGCCTTGCGACCGGCCCTCACCTTCACTACGAATTTCGCATCAACGATATGCACCAGGATCCGCTGCGTGTCGTGATGCCCGAAGCACCGCCCATCACCAGCGACCAGCGCGCGGCTTTCGAAGCGGTCGCGCAGCCCATGGCGCAGCGTCTCGGACTGCTCCGTTCGACCAACCTCGCAAGCGTCGACTGAAGGGTCGGCGACACGCAATAAAAAAGGCGGCTCGAGCCGCCTTTTTTATTGTCGAAAAAACGCGAGCGTCAGGCCGAGAAGGACGATCCGCAGCCGCAGGTTGACGTGGCGTTCGGATTCTTGATCACGAACTGTGCACCTTCCACGTTCTCCTGATAGTCGATTTCCGCACCCACCAAGTATTGCAGGCTCATCGGATCGATCAGGAGCGTCACGCTGCCCTTTTGCAGCGTCGTGTCATCTTCATTGACCGCTTCGTCAAAGGTGAAGCCGTACTGGAAGCCCGAGCATCCGCCGCCCGTCACGAAAACGCGCAGCTTGAGGTCCGGATTACCCTCTTCCTCGATCAGCTGCTTCACTTTGTTGGCGGCGCTGTCCGTGAAAACCAGCGGGTCCGGCATTGTTTCGGTCACTGCATTCATCAGCTACTCCTGAAGCCACCAAATAATGGAATTATCCCGGGGGCTATCCCCTCGGTCAACGAGGAATAAGCCCCCATGAACCATGCTCTGACAGCTGCGCGCGGCGTCCGTTCCTTACGGCAGCAGGGCGACCTGCTCCAGTCCCAGCGTCTCCGGCAGGCCGAACATGAGATTCATGTTCTGCACGGCCTGCCCCGAGGCGCCCTTCACCAAGTTGTCGATGACGGACAGCACGACGGCAATGTCGCCGCCTTGCGGCTGGTGCACGGCAATCCGGCACACATTGGCGCCGCGCACCGAGCGCGTTTCCGGATGGCTTCCGGCGGGCAGCACGTCGACGAAAGGCTCGGCGGCATACCGCGACTCGAACAGCGCTTGGAGGTCCAAGTCGCGCGTCAGCCGCACGTACAAGGTCGCGTGTATGCCGCGGATCATGGGCGTGAGATGCGGCGTGAACACGAGGCGTACGGGCTCCCCCGCCGCCGCCGCGAGGCCTTGGCTGATCTCCGGCAGATGGCGATGTCCCGGCACGCCGTAGGCCTTGAAGTTGTCGCCCGCTTCCGCGAGCAACGTGTGAACTTCGGCTTTCCGCCCTGCACCCGACACGCCGGACTTCGCGTCCGCGATGAGATGGCCGAGATCGACGGCCCCCGATTGCACCAGCGGGAGGAATCCGAGCTGCACCGCAGTCGGATAGCAGCCGGGGTTGGCGAGGATACGGGCGCCGCGTATCTCTTCCCGGTACACCTCCGGCAAGCCGTAGACCGCGCGCGCGACGAGATCCGGACAGGCGTGCCGCATCTTGTACCACTTCTCCCATATGGCGACGTCCTTGATGCGGAAGTCGGCGGAGATGTCGATCAGGCGCGCCCCCGCATCGTACAGCGCGCGTGCTTCGTTCATCGCAACACCGTTCGGGGTCGCAAAGAACACCACGTCGCACGCCGCGAGCGCCTTCGTATCCGGTTCGGTAAATCGCAGATCGATGCGGCCGCGCAGGTTGGGGAACATGTCGGCGACGGGCATACCGGCTTCTTTGCGCGAGGTGATGATCGCGATTTCAGCGCGCGGGTGCTGCGCCAAGAGCCGCAGCAGCTCCACGCCCGTGTACCCGGTGCCGCCCACTATCCCGACCTTGATCTTCCCGTCCGACATCACTCGTGCTCCGTGTTTTCGTGGCTCCAGACAACAAAGCCGCCCTGAAGGCGGCTTTGCAGTATCGATATGCCGTCGCGCTTAGCGCTTGGAGAATTGCTTGCGGCGACGCGCCTTGTGCAGACCGACCTTCTTGCGCTCGACCTCGCGCGCGTCGCGGGTAACGAGACCCGCCTTTTTGAGCGGCGACTTGAGCGCCGCGTCGTAATCGATCAGCGCACGCGTAATGCCATGGCGCACGGCACCCGCCTGTCCCGACTCGCCGCCGCCGGTCACGTTCACGTTGATGTCGAAGCGGCCGATGTTCTCGGTGAGGACCAGCGGCTGGCGCACGACCATGCGCCCCGTCTCGCGCGAGAAGAATTCGTCCACGGGCTTGCCGTTGACTACGATGTCGCCCTTGCCCGGTTTCAGATAGACGCGAGCGACGGCGCTCTTGCGGCGGCCGGTGCCATAGTTGTTCTGAACTGCCATGTGTGCGTGCCTCAGATCTCGAGAGGTTTCGGTTGTTGAGCCGCATGCGGGTGCTCGGTGCCCGCATACACTTTCATCTTCTTCAGCATCGCGTAGCCCAGCGGTCCCTTGGGCAGCATGCCTTTCACGGCCTTTTGCAGCACACGCTCGGGATGTTTCGCCTGCAGCTTCTCGAAGCTGGTCGAGTAGATACCGCCCGGGTACGTCGTGTGGCGATGGTACAACTTGTCCTTGGCCTTGTTGCCGGTGACGCGCAATTTTTCGGCGTTGACCACCACGATATAATCGCCCGTATCCACGTGCGGCGTGAATTCCGGCTTGTGCTTGCCGCGCAGGCGATGCGCGATCTCGGCTGCTACGCGGCCGAGCACCTTACCCGCTGCATCGACGACGAACCAGTCGCGGCGCACTTCGTGCGGCTTGGCGGAAAACGTCTTCATGATTGAATCCTGCGGTCGATCTTTTTGGGAAACCGCGAATTCTATTGGAAATCAGTACCCTGTGTCAAACTTATCGAAGCGCTTCGGATCGCCGCGCGACACTCTCGCAGCCTGCGAATAACGACCAGAGAACAATGACTTATGTCAGCCTGGGTCATCACCAACGCTATGGCTGCGCTGCTCATGCCGCCCGGCTGTCTGCTGATCGTCATGGCGGCGGGGGCGCTGCTGCTGCGGCGCAGCCGCGCTCGGGGAATCGCGCTCCTCACGGTCTCCTGGGTCGGCCTTTACGCACTATCGATGCCGGTCGTTGCCACACGGCTTCTTCAGAGTCTCGAAGAACCGTATAGCGATCCCATTTCGACAAAGAGCGGCGACGCCATCGTCATACTGGGCGGCGGCATGTATTATCGCGCGCCGGAATATGCCGGGCGCGACACCGTCACCGCGGAGGTTCTTGCGCGGCTGCGCTACGGCGCATACCTCCATCGCGCGTTGAATAAGCCGGTGCTTGTCACTGGCGGCAGCCCGAGAGGCGAGCGCACGCCGGAGGCCGAAGCGATGAAGCGCGCGCTCGAAGACGAGTACCAGGTGCCGGTGCGCTGGATCGAAAACGCATCGACGAACACGACGGAAAACGCGAAGCTGAGCTTTGGACTCGTGCACGACGCCGGCGTCAAGACTATTTACCTCGTGACGCACGCCTGGCACATGACGCGCGCGCGCAAGAGCTTCGAGCTTGCCGGATTCACCGTCATCCCGGCGCCCACCGTATTCAAGACAGAGGGGCCGCGCACCGTCGTCGACTATCTTCCGGACGCACGCGCGCTGGAGCACAGCAGCATCTACGTCCACGAAGCGATCGGACGCGTCTGGTATCGTATGAAATCCATAGTGTCGAGCTGGTCGCAACGCCAGCAAGAGGGAGTGTTATGAAAGTCCGCGTCAAATGGCTGGAAAACGTGAGCTTCGTCGCCGAGTCCGAGAGCGGACACGCATTCGTCATGGATGGCGCGCCGGAAGGCGGCGGCCGCAATCTCGGCCCGCGTCCGATGGAGACGGTGCTGATGGGGACCGGCGGGTGCACTGCATACGACGTAATGCATATTCTTCGCAAATCGCGCGCGCCGGTCACGAACTGCGAGGTTCAGATCGATGCCGAGCGGGCACCCGAGGATCCGAAAGTCTTCACCAAGATCCACTTCCATTTCGTCGTGACGGGCAAGGGACTCAAGCCGCAGATCGTCGAACGCGCGATCGCGCTTTCGGCGGAGAAGTACTGCTCTGCATCCATCATGCTGGGAAAGACCGCTGCGATCACGCACGACTTCGAAATCGTCGAAGCGTAGGGATTCGCTAAAGCCAGTACGCAGTGCGGGTCATGATGCGCGAGGAAGCGCGCATCAGCATGCGCACTGCCCAAGGCAGTTCCGCCGCGCCGTGCTTGTATGCGCTCGTCGCATGGCGCGCCTCGTCGTCCTTCATCTGCTCGAGGATTGCGCGGCTCTTGCGATCCGCGGGCGGCAGGCGTTCAAGGTGTCCTTCGAGATGCTTCACCACCTGCCGCTCCGTTTCGCCCAGAAAACCGAGGTTCCACTTGTCGCCGGCCAATCCAGCGAGCGCACCCAGGGCGAACGAGCCGGCATACCAGGCGGGGCCGAGCAAGCTCTTGCGTCCGCCCAGCTCGGCAATGCGACGTTCCGTCCACGCGAGATGCTCGGTCTCCTCGTGCGCAGCCTTGTCGAGCGCATCGCGCGCGACGGAAGCACGCGCGGTGAGCGCCTGCCCGTGATACAGCGCCTGCGCGCACACTTCGCCGGCGTGATTCACCCGCATTAGCGCAGCCGACAGCGCGCGCTCGTCGTCCTTCAGCATGACGTCAGGCTGATCGCTTCCCGGCACCGCACGCGCGCTGGGCGCTGGCGCAAAAAGTGTCCGCAGTCCTTTGTCGAAGCCCGTGATCAATCGGTCGATGTCGAACATGATGCCCCTTTCTCACGCAGCGCCGAATAGCCGCTCGAGCTCTACACCCGGGTCCGGCGCACGCATGAACGCTTCGCCGACGAGGAAACAGTTCACCGAGTGGGTGCGCATCAGCGCCACATCCTCGGGTTTCAATATGCCGCTTTCGGTCACGACGATGCGCCCGGACGGGATGCGCCCCAGCAGGCCGAGCGTCGTATCGAGCCGGGTTTCGAACGTTCTCAGATTGCGGTTGTTGATGCCGATCAATGGCGTGCGCAGGGTGAGCGCCGCATCGAGCTCGGAGGCGTCGTGCACTTCGACCAGGACGGCGAGGCCAAGCTCGATTGCTACCGACTCGAGCTCGCGCATGCGGCCAGGCCCGAGCGCAGCGACGATGAGCAATATGCAGTCGGCGCCCGCAGCGCGCGCCTCGTAGACCTGATACGGATCGATGACGAAATCTTTGCGCAGGACCGGCAGAGCGCATGCCGCGCGCGCGGCCTCGAGGTGTGCCATATCGCCCTTGAAGAACTGGACGTCAGTCAGCACCGAAAGGCACGCGGCGCCGTGCGCAGCATAGCTGGCGGCGATGGCGGCGGGATCGAACCGCTCGCGCAGCACGCCTTTGCTGGGGCTCGCTTTCTTGATTTCCGAAATGACCGCCGCCTTGCCGGCGGCGAGCTTCGCCTGCATCGCGCCGACGAAATCACGCGGAGCAGCCTGCGCACGCGCGCGCGCCCGCACTTCGTCCAGAGGATGCTGCGCCCTGGCGTGCGCGATTTCTTCGGCCTTGACGGCCAATATGCGCTGCAGGATGTCAGCCATGCGCTTGGGTGAAACTCACGAATTGCTCGAGCTTGCGGCGTGCGGCGCCGCTCGCCATCGCGGCCTGCGCTTTCTCGATGCCCGCGGCGAGCGTCGGCGCCACGCCCGCAACGTAGATACAGGCCCCGGCGTTCAATGCGACGATATCGCGGGCTGCGCCCGCCTCGTTCCCCAGCGCGGCGAGCACCATCGCCTTGGACGCCTCGATGCTGTCCACGCGTATCGCGCTGCTGTCCTGCACCCGCAAGCCGAAATCCTGAGGCGCGATGGTGTACTCCAGAATGCCACCGTCTTTCAGCTCGCCGACCATCGTCGGCCCGGCAAGCGAGATCTCGTCGAGGCCTTCCGCGCCATGGACGATCATCACGCGCCGGCTGCCCAGCCGTTCCAGCACGCGCACCTGTATGCCGACGAGATCGGGATGAAACACGCCCATTACCTGCTGGCGCGCGCCTGCCGGATTGGTCAACGGACCGAGAATGTTGAATATGGTCTTGACGCCCATCTCCCGCCGCACAGGTGCCGCATGCTTCATCGCGCTGTGGTGATTCGGCGCGAACATGAATCCCACGCCGGTCTCGGCGATAGAGCGCGCCACCAGTTCCGGCGAAAGATTGATTTTCGCTCCCAGCGCCTCGAGCACGTCTGCGCTGCCCGATTTGCTCGACACCGAACGCCCGCCGTGCTTCGCGATTTTCGCGCCCGCAGCCGCAGCAACGAACATCGACGCCGTGGAGATGTTGAAGGTATGCGCCGAGTCGCCGCCCGTGCCGCAGGTGTCGACGAGATTGGGTTCGTCCGGCACGGGAACCGTCGTGGCGAATTCGCGCATCACTTCGGCCGCCGCGGCGATCTCGCCTATCGTTTCCTTCTTGACGCGCAGACCCGCGACGATCGCAGCGATCAGCGTCGGCGACACTTCACCGCTCATGATCTGCCGCATGAGCGAAAGCATCTCCTCGCGGAATATTTCCCGATGCTCGATCACCCGCGCCAGCGCTTCTTGGGGCGTCATGCGCTTTTCTCCAGGAAGTTCTTCAGCAACTGGTGTCCGTATTCGGTCAGTATCGATTCGGGGTGAAACTGCACGCCTTCGACCGGCAAGGTCTTGTGACGCACACCCATGATCTCGCCGTCATCGGTCCAGGCCGTCACGGCCAAGCACTCCGGCAAAGTCCTGCGCTCGATGACGAGCGAATGATACCGGGTCGCACGGAACGGCTCCGGCAATCCTTTGAACACGCCCACGTCGTGGTGATGGATCTGCGAGGTCTTGCCGTGCATGAGCTGCTGCGCGTGCACGATATGACCGCCGTAAGCCCGGCCTATGCTCTGGTGGCCCAGGCAGACGCCGAGTATCGGGATTTCGCCGGCGAAGCGCTTGATGAGCGGGACTGAGACGCCCGCCTCGTTCGGCGTGCAGGGGCCGGGCGAGACGACAATGCGCTCGGGCCTCAATTCAGCGATGCGGTCGAGCGTGATCTCGTCGTTGCGATACACGACCACTTCCTCGCCCAGTTCTCCGAAGTACTGGACCAGGTTGTAAGTAAACGAATCGTAGTTGTCGATCATGAGCAGCATAAATTCACCCTTCGGATGCCGGAACGCAGTCGGATGCGGGCCGCAGCGCGTCAATCGCGCCGCGTGTCCAGGCCCGCTTCGGCCATTTCGGCCGCGCGTAGCAACGCTTTAGCCTTGTTCTGCGTTTCCTGCCACTCGGCCGCGGGCTCGGAATCGGCGACCACGCCGCCACCGGCCTGCACGTGCAGCTTGCCGTCCTTGATCACCCCGGTGCGCAGCGCGATGGCCACGTCCATGTTCCCGTGGAAGCCGAGATAGCCCACCGCGCCTGCGTACACGCCGCGCTTCACCGGCTCGAGCTCGTCGATGATCTCCATCGCACGTACTTTCGGCGCACCCGATACCGTGCCGGCCGGAAACGTCGCACGCAGCACGTCGATCGCATTGAGGCCCGGCTTCAGCACGCCTTCGACGTTCGACACGATGTGCATCACGTGTGAATAGCGCTCGATCACCATCTGCTCGGTCACGTGCACCGTGCCGGTTTGCGACACGCGGCCGGCATCGTTGCGGCCCAGGTCCACCAGCATGATGTGCTCGGCGCGCTCTTTCGGATCCGCAAGGAGCTCGTCTGCAAGCGCTTCATCCTCCGCCGGCGTAGCGCCCCGGCGTCGCGTGCCGGCGATAGGACGCACCGTCACTTTATCGCCTTCCAGCCGCGCCAGAATTTCCGGCGAGGCACCGACGATGTGGAAGCCTTCGAGGTCGAAGTAATACATGTACGGCGACGGATTCACCGCACGCAGCGCGCGATACAAGGAAAGCGGCGTCGCATGGAACGGCTTGGTCATCCGTTGCGACGGCACGACCTGCATGATGTCGCCATCCTGAATGTAACGCTTCGCCTTCGCGACGGCGGCGTGATACGCCTGCTCGCCAAAGCCCGACACGGCCGGTTCGGAAGAATGCGGCGGCGAAGGCGGAATCGCGACCGGCCGACGCAGCTGCTCCAGCAATTGTGCAAGCCGCTCCTGCGCATGCCGATAAGCCCCCGGCTGCCCCGGCTCCGCGTACACCACGAGCGAGAGTTTGCCCGACAGGTTGTCGACGATCGCCATCTCTTCCGACACGAGCAGCATGATGTCGGGAACGCCGAGCGGATCGGGGTGGCGCGCACCGGCGAGCCGCTTCTCGATAAAGCGCACCGTGTCGTAGCCGAAATAGCCCACCAGGCCGCCGCAAAAGCGCGGCAGGCGGCCGTCCTGCGCGACCTTGAAGCGCGAGAGATACGCGTTGACGTAGTCGAGTGGGTCTGCCGCCTCGATCGAGCCCAGCTTGGTCGTGCCGTCGAACTCCGAACACTGATGGCCGCGCACTTCGATACGGCGGCGCGCCGGCAGGCCGATGAAGGAATAGCGCCCGAAGCGCTCGCCGCCGACGACGGACTCGAGCAGGTAGGTGTACGGACGGTTCGCGAGCTTGAGGTAGATGGACAACGGCGTGTCGAGATCCGCGAACGTCTCGAGCACTACGGGGACACGGTTGTAACCGGCTGCGGCCAGCCGGTCGAATTCGGCTTCAGTCATGTTCACTCCACACGGATACGAATAAGGCGCGCATGTGCTGTGTCAGCCACGCGCAAAGGCGATATCGGCGTCAGCGACGCCAAGGCCCCAGGGCGAGAATCGCCCGTATCCCGTATCCGTATTCCAGCGTGTGCATGACTCGTGTGCTTCGTATCAGCGTTTGCGAATCAAACGCGTCGCTTCCAGCAGGGAAGGTACTATAGCATCAATGTCGAGCTCCCGCACATCGCGGCCCTCGTTGTACCCGTAGTCGACGCAAAACACCGGACAGCCCGCGCGGCGTGCGGCCTCCGCGTCATTCAGCGAGTCCCCGATCATGACCATGTCCCCGGGCGCTATGCCGAATGCCTTACACGCATGGAGAAGCGGCAGCGGATCCGGCTTCTTGCGGGCGAGCGTGTCACCGGCCACGACCTCGCGGAAGTACGGCGCAAGCCGCATGCGCTCCAGCAGCGGCTGCGTGAAGCGACCGGCCTTGTTGGTCACGCAGGCGAGCGGAAACCCCATTTCGCGCAGCTGCTTCAGTCCCTCGAAAACGCCCGGATAGACTGCTGTGTGCTTGCCGTTCACGGTGGCATAGCAGCGTTCGAACTCTTCGAGAGCGGCTGCGCACTGCGCCGGGGTCGGATCCGCGCCGTAGCTTGCCGCAAGCGTCTTCTCGACGAGCTTCGGTATGCCCTTGCCGACGAACGTGCGTATGAGCTCGATGTCGAGCGCCGGCCGCTTCATCGCAGCGAGCATCTCGTTCGCCGCGATCGCGAGATCGGGAATCGTGTCGAGCAGCGTGCCGTCCAGATCGATCATGACGGCGCGAACGGACAACGGAAATTCAAGACTCACGGGCAGTCCCAGTGCAGACAGAGCGTTGACGAATCAGACCTTGGCGAGCTCGGCACGCATCGCGCGTACGGTGGCAGCATAGTCCGGAGTATCGAAGATGGCGGAGCCCGCGACGAAAGTGTCGGCGCCGGCGCGGGCAACCTCGGCGATGTTGTCGACTTTCACGCCGCCGTCGACCTCGAGCCAGATGTCGCGGCCGCTCGCGTCGATGCGGCTGCGGACCGCGCGCAGCTTGTTGAGCGCTTCGGGAATGAACTTTTGCCCACCGAAGCCCGGGTTGACCGACATGATCAGCACGAGATCGAGCTCGCTCAGCACATGATCGAGACAGCAGAGCGGTGTCGCCGGATTGAGCACGAGGCCGGCCTTGCAGCCGTGCTCCTTGATGAGCTTGATCGTGCGATGCACGTGCTCGGACGCCTCGGGATGGAAGGAAATGATGTTCGCGCCCGCCGCTGCGAAATCGGGCACGATGCGATCGACCGGCTTTACCATGAGATGCACGTCGATCGGCGCATCGGTGTGCGGCCGTATCGCCTTGCAGACCAGTGGCCCCACCGTGAGGTTGGGCACGTAGTGATTGTCCATCACGTCGAAGTGCACGATGTCGGCGCCGGCGGCGATGACGTTGCGCACTTCCTCGCCGAGTCGCGCAAAATCGGCCGACAATATGCTGGGTGCTATGCGATGGGTCATGGCGGTTCCCGGAAGACGGCGGCATTCTACCATCGCCCGCGTTGCTTGCTCCTGCGCCGGAATTGGTGTGCAATGCCCGCATGCCGAGGAAACCATGAGCGACGAGAAGCACGATATCCGCGTCACGGCGCGCACCACGTACCTGCCTGACCAGTCGGACGCCGACCAGGGACGCTACGTCTTCGCCTACACCATCACCATCACCAACGAAGGCAGCGTCGCGGCGCAGCTCGTGAGCCGGCACTGGATCATTACGGACGCGAACGACAAAGTGCAGGAAGTCCGCGGCCTGGGCGTCATCGGGGAGCAGCCTTATCTGCGTCCCGGGGAAAGCTTCGAGTACACGAGCGGCACGGCGATCGCGACACCGGTCGGCACGATGCGCGGAACATATCAGATGGTCGCCGAAGACGGCACGCACTTCGACGCGGAAATTCCGCCGTTCACGCTCGCGATGCCGCGCGTGCTGCACTAGCCGAACGCCCCACGAGCGGCGCATGTCGCTGCGTCACAGCTACACTCTTCTTGCGCCGTTCTACGACCTCGTCGCTGGTCCGCTGTTCGAGCGGGCGCGGCACGCCAGTCTGTGGCGCCTTCCCGTCGACTGCGCGGCAAGCGTGCTGATCGACGGAGTCGGCACCGGCCTCGATCTGCCACACCTGCCCGTCCGCCATCACTACACGGCGCTCGACCTGACACGCGCGATGCTTGCGCGCGCGGTGAAGCGACGGGTCGAGCTCGACATCGACTGGGTGGAAGGAGACAGCGAGCGCCTGCCGTTTCGCGACGCCGCGTTCGATTACGTCGTGCTGCACCTCATCCTTGCCGTCGTGCCGCACGGCGACCAAGCGCTGCGGGAAGCGGCGCGCGTGGTGAAGCCCGGCGGCCGCTTGCTGGTATTCGACAAATTTCTTCCGCGCGGGAAGCGGCTCTCGTTGCGGCGCATGCTGAGCCCGATCGCCGGACGCATCGCCACGCGGACCGATGTGGTGCTGGAAAATCTACTCGATGCGGTGCAGGGCCTTGATGTGATCGACGACAGACCGGCACTCGCGAGCGGATGGTTCCGCTACGTCACACTGCAGCGGCGGCATTGAGCCGTCATCGCTTCTCGTCGTCGGCGGATGCCTCGACATCGGATTTGCGCCGCGGCCAGGTCCACCACACGATGACCAGGAGTAACGCGAGCGCGACGCCCGCTTCGAGGAGCAACCAGAGCAACGAATCCATAGCAACCCACGTTATACTTCGCGCCCATGACGCGCAAATCGATGTTCGACACCACCGCAATCATGCGCAGCGCAGTGTACTGCATCGCCGCGGCGCTGTGCGGATGCGCGACGCAGCTGCCGCAAGCTCCCGAAAAAGCGCCCGCGCCTGTCACAGTACCAGCGCCGGTTCCCGCTCCCGAGCCCGCGCCGTCGGCCACGCCGCCGGAAGCCGCTCTCCCCGTGCCCGAAGCAGCGCCACGCAGTCTGACGCGCCGCGCGTCATGGGGTGAATTGCCCGGCTGGAACGAAGAGAACCACGCACTGGTCTGGAAAGCACTGCTTGCGAGCTGCGGTCCGCTGAAAGATCGGCCGGAATGGAGAACCGTGTGCGCCGCCGCTGCGGGCGCCGCAAATCCCGATGCAGCGTACGTCCGGCGCTACTTCGAGACATACTTCACGCCTTATCAGCTCGCTAATCCCGACGGCACGCAGACCGGCCTCGTCACCGGCTACTACGAGCCGCTGCTCCACGGCAGCCGCAAGCCTTCGCGCCGGTATCGCTACCCGGTGTATTCGGTGCCTGACGATCTGCTCGTCGTCGATTTGGCCGACGTCTACCCGCAGCTCAAAGGCATGCGATTGCGCGGCCGCATCGAAGGCCGCCGCATCGTTCCCTATTACGACCGCGCGCAAATCGAGAGCGGCGCGCCTGCGCTGCGCGGCAAGGAAATCGCGTGGGTCGAAGATCCCATCGATCTCTTCTTCCTGCAGATCCAGGGTTCCGGCCGTATCAAACTGGAGAACGGACAGATGCTGCGTGTGGGCTACGCCGATCAGAACGGCTACCCGTACCGTTCGATCGGCCGATGGCTGATCGAACGTGGCGAGCTGCCGCTCGAGAAGGCCTCGATGCAGGGCATCAAGGAATGGGCACGCACGCATCCCGAGCAGTTGAAGGATCTGCTCAATTACAACGCGAGCTACGTGTTTTTCCGGGAGCTGCCCGGCGATCTTCCCGGTCCTCTCGGCGCGCAGGGCGTGCCGCTCACGCCCGGCCGCAGCGTGGCGATCGATGCCCGTTACGTGCCGCTCGGCGCTCCGGTCTATCTCGCGACGACGCGCCCCAACAGTACGGTGCCGCTCAACCGGCTGATGATCGCGCAGGACACGGGCGGCGCAATACGCGGACCGGTGCGCGCAGATTTCTTCTGGGGCTTCGGCGATGAAGCAGGGCGCGAAGCCGGCCGCATGAAGCAGGAGCTGCGCATGTGGATGCTGTTGCCGAACGGCATGTCGCCGCCCGCTACGCCGGAATAGTCAGGGCGCGTTGGTCGCAGCCGCCGGATCGAAGTCGAGATTGATGACCACGCGGCTGCCCACCGGCAGGCCGCGGCGGCGCGCCGCCGAAAACACCGCCGCCTCGAGCGTCTTGCGCGCCGCCTCCTCGAAATAGCCCGGCGGATCGCTCTCTTCCACACTCACCTTTTGCACCTTGCCCGCCGCATCGATCATCACGACGACGCGCGCACGGCCTGCGCGGTTTTCGGCCAGCGCCCGCTCGGGGTAGTGTAAAGCGAGCGGCGCGAGCAGCAGGGGATAAACGTCGAGATCGCGCGCCGAGTAGTAGGCGGAGTCGAGTGTGAGCGCAGCCCGCGCAGTGCTATCGCCGTGCTGCGCTTGCCGTCGGGTACGCGAGGCGGTAGCACCTTCCGCCAGCAGTCTTTCGCCTGACGAGGCCGGATTCACCAGGGCGCGATCGGCGGGATCG
>JBLNBW010000330.1:0-14872 GCA_050260255.1 Rhodospirillaceae bacterium
ATACGTCGCTCCTTGAGCAAGCGCGCAAAACGCTAGCGAAAGGCTTGAACGCGGGCCAGCGCATTGTAAGTCTTGGTGCGGATGTCTCTTCAAAGGCCGACGTGGAGAAAATCGTGGCGACTGCTCTCACGGAGTTCGGCCGTATCGATGTACTGGTCAATAACGCCGGCATTTATGGACCGAAGGGCCCGATAGACGAGATCGACTGGCCCGAATGGGTAAAAGCGATAGAAATTAACCTGTATGGCTCCATCCTAATGACGCGTGGCGTGTTGCCCTCGATGAAGAAGGCGGGCAGCGGGAAGATTGTCCAACTTTCAGGTGGGGGTGCTACCAATCCGTTGCCTTGCATCAGTGCGTATGCCGTATCGAAAGCCGGCATTATCCGTTTCGTCGAGACAGTGGCCGAAGAAGTCCGCCAATATAACGTTCATGTAAATGCAATCGCGCCGGGAGCGTTGAATACGAAAATGCTAGATGAAGTCCTAGAGGCGGGTCCGGAAAAGGTCGGACGCGCATTCTACGAGCGTTCGGTGAAACAGAAGGAGCGGGGCGGGGCGCCACTGGAGCGCGGCGCTGCACTTGCTGTCTATCTCGGGTCCTCGTTGAGCGACGGCATAACTGGAAAACTCATCTCAGCAATGTGGGATCCATGGGAGTCCCTTGATGAACACCGGGCCGAGCTCGACGGGACGGATGTGTACACGCTTCGTCGAATAGTGCCAAGAGATAGAGGGATGACCTGGGGTAATGACGCGTGAACATCGGAATAATCGGATGTGGGCTTATTGGTCACAAGCGTGCGAAGAGCCTAGGGGCGGCCCGCTTGATGGCGTGCGCAGATATCGATAAGTCGAGGGCCGACGCCTTCGCACGCAATTATCCGGGCTGCACGGCGGTCTCAGATTGGCGTCATGTCTTGGATAATTCGCAAGTTAACGCCGTTGTCGTAGCGACCCCTCACGACTCGTTGGCGACTATCACCGCGGCGGCTATTGCATACCGCAAGCACGTATTGGTCGAGAAGCCTGCGGCGCGGCATGTATCAGAGTTGAACTATCTACATAAGTCTGCGAAAGACGCCGGTGTGCAGGTGCGCGTTGGCTTCAATCATCGGTACCACCGCGCGTTCCGTCGCGCGCGGGACCTGATCGATTCAGGCGCCCTAGGACCGCTAATGTTCCTCCGAGCGCGCTATGGACATGGGGGGCGCGTCGGCTACGACACAGAATGGCGTGCGAAACCGGAAATCTCCGGGGGCGGCGAGCTTATCGATCAGGGCGTGCATGTGATCGACCTCGCGCGCTGGTTCCTCGGCGACTTTTCGCGTGTTGATGGTTTTGCACACACTTATTACTGGAACATGCCCGTCGACGATAACGCGTTTCTGCTGCTGCGTACGCCAGACGATCGTGCTGCCTTCATGCACGTGAGCTGCACCGAGTGGAGGAACACATTTTCCTTCGAGATTTACGGCAAGCTCGGCAAGATTCACATTGACGGTCTTGGGGGGAGCTACGGAACGGAACGTCTCGCGTTCTACAAGATGAGCCCCGAGATGGGGCCGCCAGAGACGGTGATACATGAATATCCCATGGGAGATGATTCATGGGCCATGGAAATGGCGGAATTCCTGCGGGACATCGAGCTTAAGCGTGAGCCGTCACCGGGCCTAAATGATGCGGCCGCTGCATTGAAGATCGTGGATAAGATTTACAGGACGTCTGGATATGATCATAGCGCGTAGCCCGCTACGTATAACGCTGGGCGGCGGCGGGACAGATTTGCCGTCGTACTATCGCGAGCACGAAGGCTTCCTCCTCGCTGGTGCAATTGACAAATACGTGTACGTGACGGTGATGAGACCCTTTACGGAGGGTGTGTACCTTAAGTACTCGCAGCTCGAACATGTCGACGCCGTAGGTGACGTGCGACATCCCATCATCCGTGAGGCGCTCGCAATGCAGAACCTGCGGACACCTCAGGTAGAGATAACTACGCTTGCTGACATTCCGGCCGGAACGGGATTGGGGTCATCAGGCAGTTTCACTACTGCGTTACTGAAGGCCTTGCACGCTCACCGGCGGAAACTCATACATCCACGTGAACTCGCTGAGCTCGCCTGTCATATCGAGATAGACCGCCTGGGAGAGCCCATCGGGAAACAGGATCAATATATTGCTGCCTATGGTGGGCTAACCTGTTTTACTTTCCATAAGGATGACAGCGTAACGGCCGAACCGCTCAAGGTGGATATGGAGACGATGTTCGATCTAGAGGACAACCTCCTGCTCTTTTTTACCGGATTTGCGCGCAGCGCCGGCTCCATCCTTAAGGATCAGCACGTCCGGACACAGAAGAGCGATAGCGACATGCTGCGGAACTTGGATTACGTGAAGGAATTGGGAATAAGAAGCCGCGATGCACTAGAGTCCGCAAAACCCCATGTCTTCGGTGAGTTAATGCATGAACATTGGGAGCACAAGAAGCGGAGATCCGGCGGGATGAGCAACCCGCAAATTGATGAATGGTATCAGTTGGGAATGAAGAACGGTGCGGTAGGCGGCAAGCTCGTGGGGGCTGGAGGCGGAGGGTTTCTTATGTTTTATGCGGCCGACCGCGGCAAGCTACGCCATGCAATGACGAATGCTGGACTCGAGGAAGTGCGCTTCCGCTTTGATTTCGAAGGCACCAAGGTCGTTCTTTCCTGATGTTGCCCGTTGCGCTTCTTGCCGGTGGACTCGCCACACGCCTGCGACCAGTCACGGAGACAGTGCCCAAATCTCTTATTGAAGTTGCGGGCCGTCCCTTTGTTGAGAGGCAACTGGAATGGCTTTCTTGCGAGGGAATCTCCAAGGTAGTTCTGTGCCTCGGATATTTAGGCGAGCGCGTACAGAAAGCGGTTGGCATGGGTGAGCGATTCGGGTTGAACATCGCGTACTCGTACGACGGCGAAACACTGCTCGGCACGGGCGGTGCCTTGCGAAGAGCATTGCCGCTGTTGGGGGAGCGGTTCTTCGTGCTTTATGGCGATTCCTTTCTTACGTGTAACTTCGCCGCTGTCGAGCGCGCCTTCCGGAAATCGGACAAGGCGGCTATGATGACAGTCTACAAAAATGAGGGTCGCTGGGATACGAGCAATGTCGTGTTTTCGGAGGGTCGTATCGTTTTGTATGACAAGAAGCAGAAATCGGAAAGCATGCAGTATATCGATTATGGCTTGGGGATTCTCGATAAACAGACCTTACTGAGATACGCAGAAAACGAGTCGTTCGACTTAGCCGACCTTTACACCGATCTCTCCAAAAGAGGAGAGCTTGCTGGATTCGAGGTCCAAGACCGGTTTTACGAGATTGGCTCTTTCGCCGGTCTAAAGGAAGCCGAAGAATTTTTTAGGGGGGTTGACCGTGGGGTACGCACAAAAACATCTGCAGGAAGCGATAGAGATTCTCGGAAAGATTGATGTCTCAAAAATAGAGGCGATGGCTGATCTACTTGCTGAGGTAAAGGCAGAGGGAGGGAGACTGTTCTTTCTCGGAGTTGGCGGCAGTGCCGGCAACTGCTCACATGCAGTGAACGACTTCCGAAAGATAGTTGGTATAGAGTCATATGCGCCAACCGACAACGTGTCGGAGCTGACGGCACGGACGAACGACGAGGGTTGGTCCACGATATTTGTCGAATGGCTGAAGACGAGCCATCTGAGGAAGCACGATTGCCTCTTTATTTTCTCCGTTGGTGGCGGCAATCTCGAAAAGAACATTTCTCCCAATCTTGTCGAAGCAATCAAGTACGCTAAAACAATTGGGGCGAAGATCACCGGCGTCGTTGGGCGCGACGGTGGTTACACGGCGCAGGCCGCTAACACATGCGTCATCATTCCAACCGTAAACAGTGAAACTGTTACGCCGCATTCGGAGGCGTTCCAGGCTGTTGTATGGCACTTATTGGTTTCACATCCCCGCCTCAAGGCGAACCAGACGAAATGGGAATCTGCAGTTCGCGTATGACCCGCGCAGTTTTTCTCGACCGCGATGGCGTGATCAATCGGGCAACAATCCGTGACGGTAAGCCCTATCCGCCGCAAACGGTCAAGGATACGGAAATACTAGATGGCGTTGCTGAAGGCATGGAGATGCTAAAGCGTGCAGGGTTCGCTCTTGCGGTTGTTACGAACCAGCCAGACGTCGCACGCGGAAAGCAGAGCAGGGAGGCGGTGGAAGCAATTAACAACTATTTGTGCTCACAGTTGCCGCTAGACCATATCGAGGTGTGCTATCACGACGACGACGAAAACTGCTCGTGCCGTAAACCGAAGCCAGGCCTCATTACCCTTACATCAAAGGCGCTGAAAGTCGATCCTCTCAAGGGCTTTCTGGTGGGAGATCGATGGAAAGATATCGCGGCTGGGCGCGCAGCTGGCTGTCGAACAATATGGATCGACGCCGGCTATAACGAAACGAAGCCGACGTCGTTCGACTTTAGAACGGATTCGCTTTTGCATGCAGCTGAGTGGATCATACGGCAGGCATAAAATGTAAAAAAGGGAGCGGTAACATGAAAACAAAAAGCGGGGAAGCAGTAATCAAGTCAATTGCGCTGGATCTCGGCGCAAAACCGTCGGTATCTGATCTTCAGGTAAAGATTTTTGCGGACGGAGCCGATAAGACTGGCATGCTGGAGATGGCGGCGAAGAGTTTCATCAAGGGCCTCACTACCAATCCTACCCTGATGCGCAAGGCTGGAATTTCTGACTATCGTGCATTCGCGAAAGAGATTCTTCGGGAAATTCCCGACAAGCCGATTTCTTTTGAGGTGTTCTCCGATGAGTTCGATGACATGGAGAGGCAAGCACAAGAGATCGCGAGCTGGGGCGGCAATGTATACGTAAAGATACCGGTGTCTAACACAAAACGAGTGCCAGCGTACGATTTGGTTCGGAAGCTCTCGTCGTCCGGCGTTAAGCTTAACGTCACGGCACTCATGACGCTAGATCAGGTGAGTGCGGTTACCGAGGCGCTTCATCCGTCAGTTCCGAGCTATATCTCAGTATTTGCTGGTCGTATTGCGGATACTGGGCGTGATCCGGTCCCGGTGATGACTTCGGCGTTGGACATCATGGCAACGAAGCCAAAGGCGGAACTCATATGGGCAAGCCCTCGCGAGTTGCTTAACATCTTTCAGGCCGATGCGATCGGGTGCCATATCATCACAGTAACGAATGACATTTTAAAGAAGCTGTCGGTCGTGGGTTACGATCTAGATGACTATTCTCTCGACACGGTGAAGATGTTCCATACAGACGCAACGGCGGCCGGGTTCAGGTTATAGCAGCGTCGTCTTATCGCAATAAAAAGCCCCGTTCAACGGGGCTTTTTTTATTTTAAAAGCGAGGCCGAGCGAGCAGAATCGTTACGTTCACTCAACGAGTAAATTAGCCAAGATGGGGCGTTCAGGCGCGTTATAGACCTGTAGAGCCAGATATAAGCGGCACAGAACACCGCGGTAAAGGCGACGAGCGCTATAGTGTTTCGCCATAGAATCGAAGCGGGAATGATAGAAAGCAGAGAAAACAGCCAGACGTATGGCGAGACCATACTATTGCGGCGAAGCAAATGCTCATGTGACCGTGATCGGTCTCCCAGTCTAATGAGCCGTTTGTAAATTAGCATGTGAAAGTGAAGGCCGTCTGGTTGTCCTGGAGAGTGACCACGAAGAACCTTCTTCCGATATATTGAGAAGAGCGTCTCGAAAACCGGATACGTGAGAAGCAGGAGCGGGAACCATGCAGATACGGAGGGATGTCTCGCGACGAGTAGTACTGAAAGCTCTGCCATCCAGAAACCCAAGAAATACGCGCCTCCATCGCCCAAAAATATTCGTCCGTTAGGATAGTTCCAAAGGAAAAACCCAACGAGGGCACCGATCATGGATAGTGCGGCCGTAACAATGAACAGGTCTCCGACCTGGGCCGCGACCCAGCCAAGAGCTGCAAGAACAAGTATCGAATAACCTGTTACTAGTCCGTTATATCCGTCAACAATGTTGACGGCGTTTGCGACGCCACCGACGGCGAACACGGTGAACGCGACGGCAAGTGGAGTGGAGATGAGAATTGCGTCGAAGTACGGAATATCGAGTCGGCGGAGAATCGCCGCAAGCAACCAAGCGCACAGCGCCGCGGATGCCATCGTGCACGCGAGCCGCGGAAGCACCCCAACCTTTTTTGTCAGATCTTCTGCAAATCCGCCTGCGAATGCAGGGAGGGCCGCTAGGACAAAACAGCCGTACTCTTCCACCGAAAAAGCCTGTCCCATCGGCACGAAACCGGCGCCAGTGAACAGAAGGCCAATAAGTAACGCAACGCCGCCAATCCGTGGTGTGGCGATGGCGTGAAACTTTTGAGGACCTCCTTTTGTTGCATCAAGACTGAGTCGTGCGTGAAATCGCTGGTATCGAACCAGCAGAAAGCATACAAGCCAAGACACCAGTCCGCTAACCGCTGCAAACCACCCAGCTGCAAAGTAGTTCGAGCGCGTAATTGCCGCGCTCGGTATGGTGTAGGGACGAGGCGCTTTCGGAGCAAAGCATGTTGTGAGTCTATGATTGCCGCCGTCTGATTGGCGATCGCTTTCGAGACATGCCGACATCGCAATGTCCGGCTGTGAAGAGCGATAGACCACAACGCCGCCTGGTATACGGCTGGAGGGAACGCTGAGCGGTTCCGCCGATAGAAGCCGTCGCTGGCTAGGATCGAGCGAGGATCGGCACTCTTTCTTTTCAAGCGTGCATGAAGGGCAGGCCGCTACAATGCTATGGGTTACATTGTCGAGCGTGGCCTCACACGATGCTTTGCTTGGCTGCCAATTAAAAAGAAAATCGACATTGGCATGGCCCGACGCGCTCATCGTAAACGAAGGATAGTAAACACCATCCTTGAACATCGTGACCGTCACGATGGGTACGAGCAGTACTACGCTGACGACAACCATAGCTGCCGCCATTCTTGTATTTCTTAACATTGTGCTCCCTGGCGCTGCTCCGCGCCGCTTTTTTGTTTTTCCTGGTCGTTGCCAGGTTATATTGATGTTGCAACGGCTCCCCCCAGGGAGCTACGACGGCATTTTAGAACATGCGGTACGTTCTTGAATCACAAGTAAACCACAAAGTTGCGCAGTTCGCGGAAGTTCCTCATCGGTCAAATATGTACGGCATGCACTGTTTACCATCGCGGAATTTCTGGTGCGCCGTCCTCCGTGAGGGGGCAGGTGAGTAACCCCTTGTCATAGCAAGGGATTTTGATTCGCCGGAAGCAGCTGCGAATTCCACTTGCTTGCTCCCTGACTTTTGTGTATTTTCACGACCTAAATTTGCACAAAGTAGCTAAGAATTTTCGATTAACAAAAAAGGGGAAGTGCATGAAAACGAAAGTCGCAGCTATTCTTTTGTCCGCCCTTATTGCCGTTCCATCCATTGGTTTCGCACAGCAGCAAGGCGCGGCTGGCGCAGGCGCTAGCAGCGGTGCCGGTGCAGGCGCAGGTGGTGCTGGAGCGGGTGCCGGCGGCGCGGCGGCTGGTGGCGCTGCAGCTGGTGGCGCTGCAGCGGCTGGTGCTGCCGTAGGCGGTATCGCGGCTGGAACGATTGCGGCAGTTGGGGCGGCTGTTGCCGCAGTCGCTGCGGTGGCTTCGTCGTCCAATGATTCGGCGACCGGTACGACGGGAACGACGGGTACGCAGTAAATAGCGACTGTCACAGGATCAAAAAGGCCTTAGCGAGTGCTAAGGCCTTTTTTTTTGCTTTTCGCAGTGCGTTCTTATCCCCGTCAAGACCGCCGCATCGCCCCGACGCATCTCAAAATACAAACCCTCAGCAACCACAGATGAACGCCGATGAACACGGATAAGGCAGCACAGGGTCGCCTTCGCCGTTATCGAAAATGTTTATTAACGGTTATATGTCGTTACACGTGTTTTTGAGATTCATTCAATAGACCGTGTCGACGTCCACTGATTCTCTCTATGCCCATTGCACGATTTAGTCTGCTTGTCTCGCTGGCGATTCTCGCCGGGTGTTCTTCCGGTCTGAGCGCTGTCAGTCAAACCGTCCAAGAGGCGTATGGACTGAGTAGTGATGTCAATCCGACGCTCGATCCCCGCTTTCAGTATCTCCGCGTGACCGTTCGTGGAAGACCGGCTTTTCTCGCGCTAGGAAACGAAGAGCGCACGGCGGGTGGTCCAGTGAAAGTCTGGTACAGCGCCAAGAAGGAAGTTTTGGAATTTCAGAATGGGAGGCTCGTTGGCGCGTCCGGATTGACCACGGAGTGGCGTAAGGTCAGTTTGATAGGGCTTCCTTCGTGGCGAACTGTATCGGCCACGCCAGGCGCAGTTGAGTGGACGCGGAAGCGGGATGTAATGCCCGGCTACCGGTACGGTGTCGAAGACCGACTCACGCTGCGACGGATCGAAACGCCGAGGTCAACGCGCCTGAAATCTCTTGACCCTGGGCAACTCACGTGGTTCGAAGAGCGGATGGTGAGCACCGATGCGGATCTTTTGCCGCCGGCGATTTATGGCGTGGATATGCGCGATGGGCGGGACGAGGTGGTTTATGGGGAGCAGTGCTTGTCGCCCGACCTGTGCTTCACTTGGCAGAAGTGGCCGGCAAAGTGAGGAGTGAGGTGTGAGGAGTGAGGAGTGAGGAGCGGCTAATCCTTTGAGAGCTAAATGAGCCGCAAACATCACGATCTCGTCGCATGGAAAGAAGCGCTTTCGCTGGTAACCGACGTCTACCGAGCGACGTCCGGTTTTCCGCGTGAAGAGGCGTATGGTTTGACCGGTCAAATGCGACGTGCCGCTGTTTCAGTGCCAGCCAATATTGCGGAGGGCGCGGCTCGCAATACCGACAAGGAATTCCTCCAGTTTTTGCATATCGCAAGAGGTTCGTTGAGTGAGTTGGAGACTCACACTCTGATAGCTCGCAATCTCGGCTACCTGATGCCCAACGAGGAGCTCTCTTCGAAAATACGACGGTCTTTGGGCTCATCGGCGGCTTAATCAATAGCGTTCAGCGCAGGCTGTGACGGGAGCGGGGCGTCGGCGTATGGTTTTCCTCCTCATCCCTCACTCCTTTCTCCTCACTGGCAGAGTTCGCGCACCTTGCCCGTGACTTGATCCGCGTATCAGGCGAGAATACCGAACTCAGAAAATAAGCTATCGTCCACGGTGCAAGAAGAAAACATGCCGGGACGGCCCAAGGGGGGCTTGCACGTATCCGGGCCCGTTCGTCCGCCGTTCACATTGAAATCCGTCGCGCTTTGCGTATCGCTCGCGCTTGCCGCGCCGTACGCGCAGGCACAGACAGCACCGAAGCGGCTCAGTGACTGGCTGGTGGAGCAGAGGCAGGACGCCAACGCATATCCGCTGGGCTTGAGCTGGCGCGTACCCGAGGAAATAGAGCCACAGAGCCGCCTGCGCGCCGAGCTCGTCCGTTCGTTGTCAGGACGTGGGGGGGATGTCAAAGCGCCGCCCTCAGCAGTTGCTCGGCTTCGGAACTGGCTTCAGACACTCCCTATAACGGGGCGAGTGCCTATTGCGCTGGCTGATGTGCATTGGCTTCAGGCAAACCCGCAGCGTGACCCGGTTCTTTTGCCCGGTCACTCGGTCATTCTTCCTCCGCGTCCCGCGTCTGTCACTGTAGTTCGAAGCGATGGCTCATTATGCCCGGTGCAACATACGCCGAATCGCGAGGCGCGCGCGTATGTCGACCAGTGCGGCGAAGATGGGGCGGACTGGGCGTGGGTAGCGCAACCCGATGGGCGCGTTCAGCGCTTTGGTATCGCCAACTGGAACCGCGAAAAGCAGGATGAGCTGGCACCCGGCGCATGGATCTGGGCCCCCGGCCGCAATAGTGGATGGCCGGAGGCCTTTTCCGAAAAACTGATTTCGTTCCTTGCTACACAGGGGCCTGCGCCTGACGTCATTGGCGTGGCGCCCAAGGACTCAACGTCAGCGCGGAATAGCGTGTCCCGTGGCGCCGCCGCGGCTGCATACATGGCGCGGCCGGCAGCGGAGCTGCCGGTCGTTGAAGCGGCTCAAGTACCCCCGTCATACAGCCGTTCCCGCAGCGCCGAATATACGGCGAGCGACTGGGGAAACGTCGGTCTCCTGCAAACGCCGACGGCGCGGATGTTCGACACGGGCCATTTCTGGTTTCATATCGACCGCACATACCCGTATACCCAGGGCAACGTGTTCCTGCAGCCGTTCTCATGGATGGAGGCCGGCTTTCGCTACACGAGCGTAAGCAATCGGCTCTACGGACCAGCGGAACTGAGCGGGACGCAGGCGTACAAGGACAAAAGTATCGATGTGAAGTTGCATCTATGGGAGGAGTCGGCCCACGTTCCGCAGATCGCGCTCGGCCTACGTGACGTCGCGGGCACTGGTCTTTTCTCTGGCGAATATCTCGTCGCGAGCAAGCGCACGAATATGTTGGACTGGAGCCTCGGAATCGGCTGGGGCTACGTTGGTGGGCGCGGCAATTTAAGAAACCCGCTGAGTTCGATTTCCTCCCGGTTTGATACACGGAAAACAGACGTGGGGCAGGGCGGCAACTTCGCGTTCGGCAGCTATTTCCGGGGCGCTACATCGCTCTTCGGTGGCGTGCAGTACCAGACGCCCTGGGAAAAGCTGATCGTAAAGCTCGAATACGACGGCAACAATTACCAGCACGAGCCGCAGGCCAACAATTTGCCGCAGCACTCGCCGTTCAATTTCGGACTCGTCTATCGCGCGGGTAAGTCGGCCGACATTTCTTTGGGGATAGAGCGCGGCAACAAGGTGATGCTCGGGCTCACTTTGCATAGCCAGCTCGATGGACTCAGTGCGCCTAAATCGCAGGATCCACCTCGGGTCCCGGTTGCGCCTAATCGCCCAGCGCAATTTCCTGATTGGGAGAGGACGGCACGCGATATCGGGGCGCAGACGCAATGGCACGTCAGCGAGATCATGCAGCGTGGACGAGAGCTTCGCCTTACGGTCGACGATCCGTCCGCGGTGTACTGGAGGGAGCGCGTCGATCGTGCAGCGGCCGTATTACATAGGGACTCCCCGGCGAACGTGGACCGCTTTACGCTGGCATATCGGCAACGCGGTGAGGAAGTGGCCGAGCATATCGTCGACCGCGACACGTGGGTCAAGCAGCAGACCCAGCCCGTTCCGCCAAGCGAGCAGCGTGATGCCGTCATTGCGCGTGCGCCAGCGCCTGCGGCGCCGTACGAGCCTACCGGGTCGGTCGTATACGAAAACCGTCAGCCGCGCTTCGAGCATGGACTGGGACTCAACTACATCCAGACGCTGGGTGGACCGGATGGCTTCGTCCTGTATCAGGTGTCCGCAGTCGAGCGTGCAAAGTATCGTTTTCGGGACGATACCTGGCTGCAGGGCGCAGTGCGCGCACGTCTCGTCGATAACTACGACAAATTCAAATACACGGCTCCTAGCAACCTGCCGCGCGTTCGCACTTTCCTTCGCGAATATCTGACCACGTCGACGATCACGATGCCGTATCTTCAGCTCACGCATGTGGGGAAGCTTACGGACAGCCAGTATTACAGTGTGTACGGCGGTTATCTCGAGGAGATGTTCGGCGGCGTGGGCGCGGAGTGGCTGTATCGCCCCTTCCGCAGCCCGGTGGCCTACGGCATTGACGTGAACGAGGTACGTCAGCGCGACTTCCATCAGGACTTCGGTTTCCGCGATTACCGAACGACGACGGGACACGCCACTCTGTATTGGGATACCGGGTGGAACGACGTGCTGGTTACGGCGAGCGCCGGGCGTTATCTCGCCGGCGATATGGGCGGCACGCTGCAGGTGTCTCGAGTATTTAAGAATGGTGTCAGCATAGGTGCATTTGCCACGCGGACGAACGTATCGAAGGAGCAGTTTGGAGAGGGCAGCTTCGACAAGGGCATCTTTGTTTCTATCCCGTTCGATGCGTTCCTCACGAAATCGAGCGACACCATCGGGACTTTCCTGTGGAAGCCTCTGACGCGCGACGGCGGCGCGAAGCTTGCACGGCAAGTTCAGCTGTACGACGTAACGAGGCAGCGCGACGACCGAGTGCTTCGGTTGGAGGCGGCACCGCCGCCAAGTGATCAAGTGCTCCCAGCAGACCGCAAGGAACGCTGGACGCCGAGCGTTTCCCTGCAGACGCCACATGTGCCGATATCGCCGAAGCCGCTTACGGTGGAATGGGGTAAGCCGGAACTCGAGAATCGCGAGTTGATACAGGCCTTGTATGGCCTAGGGTACCGCGACGTGTCGGTCCAATATGACGTATCGCATCGTCTGACGCTGAAGATCGCGAACGACCATGTTGAGCCCGTGAGCCGTGCGGTCGCTGTCGCAGCGCGAGCAGCCTCTCGACTCGCGCCGCTCGATACACGCGAAATCCGAATCGTGTTTGTCGGCAGGACGATGCCGCTCGTAACGTACCATTTTCTCGATGTGAGAAAGCTCGATAGATATCTGGGGGGCGCAATCTCGGATCGTGAGTTCGCCGATTCGGTGGTGATCGAGTATCAACCCTATGCGACCAGGGAGGCGAATCCGCTCGCAGGCTTCAAGAACCTGGATACCCCTCTGCCATCGACCGCGATCACGAATCCCTTGCCCGAAACATTTTCGGTCGGGCGTGTGATCAATGACTATAAGGCAGCGGCTCATACCTTTTCGGATGTGAACTGGACCCAGGCGGCCATCTACGGCGGAGGTGCGATCCTGGGCGCAAGCACATTGGATCGGCGCGCATTTACGTTTGCGCAGAATCACAAGGAGGCCCGCTGGCTGAAAGCCGGCGTGAGCTTTGGAGACGCACTGCCATGGCTGGGACTGGCTGGGTCCGCCGCTACAGCACTTCTAAGTACCGATCCTCAGCTTTCCCGTACCAGCTATGCCGCGACGGAAGCAGGCGCTGCGGCGCTTCTCGTGTCGACGGGCCTTAAGTACGCAGTGGGTCGTGCTCGGCCGGAAGCCGGGCTCGGCACGAGGTCGTTCGAGCATTTCTCCAGCGACAACCGCTACAACGCCTTCCCGTCGCGGCACACCGCCGTCGCATGGGCGGTGGCAACGCCGTATGCGCTCGAATATGACGCCAAATGGCTTTATGGTGTTGCGGCACTGACGAACCTCGCGCGCATCGGCAGCCGCGAGCATTGGGTGTCCGATACTGTCGCGGGTAGTGTAATCGGCTATGGGCTCGGCCGTATTTTCTGGCAGTCGGGTAAGGACCAGGGCAAGAATCAGCCACGCGTCATCCTCCACCCCAATGGCGTGGGGGTGTCGTGGCAACTGCCATGAGGCAGTGAGGAGTGAGGCGTCAGGAGCGGAATATTACAAGCCGCAGAAAAGCAAGAAAATGGACAGGATGAACAGGACTTAACAAGATGAACAGGATGCATGAACGCCGCAGGCGCGTCGAGCGCTGCTACCTGTCCTTCTGTGTTGATTCGTGTTCATCTGTGCTGGAGCTCTTGATGGTTTATTTTTGTTAATCCTGTAAATCGTGTTAATCCTGTCTAAGGTTTTGTAGCGATGTGCTACTTACGAATCACCAGTCACGAGTCGCGGGCGTGTCGGTGAGCAGAACGCTCTACGTCGCCATCAGCTCGCACGGTTACGGGCACATTGCCCAGACCGCGCCGGTGCTGAACGAGCTTCATCGCCGCATTGACAGACTGCGCGTCGTCGTTGAATGTGCTGCGCCACACGAGATTCTCGCTCGTCGCTTCGACTTCGACTTCGAGCACGTGCCGATCGCCAGCGATTTCGGGATGGTGATGAGAGACGCGCTGGAGGTCGATATCGCAGCGAGTCATGCGCGGTACGTCGGTCTTCATGCGAATTTGGACCGCGAGATCGATGCGGCGTGCGCTCGGTTGCGAGAGCATCGCGCCGATTTATTGCTGGCAAACATCCCGTATGTGCCGTTGCTCGCTGCGCGCCGGCTTGGCCTGCCGGCGCTCGCGATGTGCTCGCTGAACTGGGCGTACATCTATCGCGGGTTATGCGCTGGCATGCCGGGGTCCGAACGGATTCATCGGGAAATGCTCGAAAGCTACGCGTCGGCACAAAGCTTCATCGCGCTCGAGCCGGGAATGGAAATGCATCATCTTGGCAACGTTATCCATACCGGTCCGGTCGCGAACATAGGCAGACCCGAGCGGGTAAAAATGCTTGCCAAGCAACTGCTTCCCGACCATACCCATCTCGTGACAGTCTCCATGGGCGGCATTGCAACGGAGCTTCCCGTGAGCCGGTGGCCGCGCATGCGGGGTGTTGCGTGGGTAATACCGGATTCGGCTGAAGCTCGGCGGGACGATATGGTCACGCACGCTGCGTTCGATTCGCCGTTTGTGGATATTTTATGCGCCAGCGACGCATTGATTACGAAACCGGGTTACGGGGCGTTCGCGGAAGCAGCCTGTAACGGCGTGCCGGTGCTCTACGTTCCGCGCGTCGACTGGCCTGAGGCTCCGTTTTTGGTTCGTTGGCTTCAGGACCGGGGGACGTGCCGGGAAATCGGGTACGACGACCTCGTCAGCGATCGCTTGATAGAGGAACTCGGCGCCCTGTGGCAGCATCCGCGCCCCAAGCGTGTGGCGCCAACAGGAATAGCAGAGGCCGCGGATATCGTTCACTCGTTCCTCGTGCAGTGAGGAGGAAGCTAAGTGAGGAGTGAAGAGTGAGGAGTAAGGGGAGAGGTTAAGCTTCTCATCCTGTTAATCGTGTTCATCCTGTCTGATGTTTACGTATTGAAATGATTCGTTCGGCGTTCATCGGCGTTCATCGGCGGTGCCTTCTAGTTCTTT